>QBLV01000077.1:7956-19129 GCA_003241815.1 Hyphomicrobiales bacterium
TCGTCGCGTCGAGCGCAAAGACCAGCCGGCCCGCCTGCCCCGTCGCCAGCGGCGCGAGCTGCTTCGCCGCGCCGAGGAAACGGTCGATCTCGCCTGGCGCCGAGCGGCCGGCGGCGATGTCCGTGCCGGCGGTCTTGTCGAGGGCCCTGTCGGTCTTGTCTGTCATGCGCCTGATATTGGCGGTTCCGCGCGCTTTTGCTACCCGTGACCGCGCCGGTGATCAGCGGCAGATGATCACCCTGTGACGAAAGACACGGCCATGACCGATATCGCGATCTTCGAGACGGTGGCCGCGATGCGCGCGGCGGTGGCGGGCTGGCACGCGGCGGGCGACAAGGTCGGGCTGGTGCCGACCATGGGCGCGCTGCATGAGGGCCATATCGCGCTGGTCAAGGAGGCGCAGCGCCATGCCAGGCGCGTGATCGTCTCGATCTTCGTCAATCCGACGCAGTTCGCGCCGCATGAGGACTTCAAGAAATATCCGCGCACCTTCGACGACGACTGCGCCCAACTCGTCGCGGCCGGTGCCGACGCGGTGTTCTTCCCACAGGTCGAGGAGATGTATCCGGCGGGATTCTCCACGCGCATCCTGCTGCTCGGGCCTGCCGCCGTGGGCCTCGACGACCGCTTCCGGCCGACGCATTTCGAGGGCGTCGCCACGGTCTGCTGCAAGCTCTTCACGCAGTCGCGCGCCGATCTCGCCGTCTTCGGCGAGAAGGACTACCAGCAACTCAAGGTGGTGACGCGGATGGCCGGCGATCTCGACCTCGGCATCGAGATCGTGCCGCTGCCGACCTTCCGCGAGCCCGACGGCCTCGCCATGTCATCGCGCAATCGCTACCTCGCGCCCGAGCATCGCGCGCTGGCGCCCTTGCTGTACGAGGTCATGCAGACGCTCGCCGTCCGCATCCGCAACGACGACCCGCTCTTCCAGGCGGTGAGCGAGGCACAGACCGAGATCATCACCGCCGGCTTCGAACTCGATTATCTGGAGGCGCGCCATGCACAGACGCTGGCGCCGGTCACCTCGCTGGCCGACGGACCGATCCGGCTGCTGGTGGCGGCACGGCTGGGCGCGACGCGGCTGATCGACAATATCGGGGTGTGAGAGCAGGCGCTCGGTGCGACCCTGGCCGTCATCCTGGACAAGCGGCGAAGCTCCGGGATCCATCATCGAGCACTGTCGCGTTCTATGATGGATCCCGGCGCTCCGCTTCGCTTCGGCCAGGATGACGGCGCGGTTGTGAGCAGCACGACGTGCTCGCTTCAGAGCAACCCCAACCCCGCCAGTTCCCGCCGCAGCGCCTCCGGCATCGCACCGAGATCGCCGCTGCGGCCGTCGATGTCGCGCGGGGCATCCTTGTCCTGGAGATAGCGCCAGCCCTGGAACGGCCGGCACGGGCGCGGCTCCAGCGGCACGACCACCGGCTCCAGCACGAGATGGCAGCGGCCGATGCCGTCGCCATCGGTGAAGGGGCGGATGGCGGTCAGGCGCTGGCGCGCCGCGATCTGGCCCTTGATCACCCAGTAGAGCGAGCCACCGTCGAGCAGTTCGTCGACGCGCTTGGGCACCATCCGGGTGGTGTGGATCTGCTCTTGGGGCCGGCCCAGCCGCCGCTCCAGCGTCATGCGCTCCTCGATCCACTCTTCGAGATCGCTGATCGATTCGGCGCCGACGCAAAGCTTGAGCAGGTGGAGAGGCATGGCGCGCAACCTAATGCCCCCGAATGAACCCGACCAGCGCCCGCTGCGTTTCTCCACAGCGACCGCATCATGCGAGGAGCAGCGTCATTCTCGGGCGCAGCGAAGCGCTGACCCGAGAATCTCTGGCAGGAGATGCTCGGGTCTGCGCCCGAGCATGACGCTCGGCGCTATACGTTCAATGCGGAAAACCTGGAGACAGACATGCGCGGACTTGCAGGCAAGGCCTTCCTCGTCACCGGCTCGTCGAGCGGCATCGGTTATGCCATGGCGCAGCGCCTCGTGGCCGACGGCGCCAAAGTGCTGATCCATGGCCGCGACCAGGACGAGATCGATGCCGCCTGCCGCCATCTCGGCTCGGCCGCGCACGGCAAGGCCGGCGATCTCGCCGATCCCGCGACGGCTCAACTCATCGTCGATGCCACGGTGCAGGCCTTCGGCCGCATCGACGGGCTGGTCAACAATGCCGGCATCTATCCGCGTGGCGTCACCGGTGAAACCACGGCGGCGTTCTTCGACCATGTCTTCGCGGTCAACACCCGCGCGCCGCTGCTCTGCGCCGAGGCCGCGATCCGCGCCTTCCGCCTGCAGAAATCCGGCGGCGCCATCGTCACCGTCGGCTCGATCAACGCCTGGTGTGGGCTTGCCAACCTCACCGTCTATTCCATGTCCAAGGGCGCGCTGATGACGATGACGCGCAACCTCGCCGACGCACTCGGCCCCGAGCGCATCCGCGTCAGCCAGCTCAATGTCGGCTGGACCTTCACCGCCAATGAGGATGCAACCCAGCAGGGCGAGGGCAAGCCGCCGGGCTGGGAAAATAACGTTCCGCTCCGGCAGGCCCCGACCGGGCGGATTATGCAGCCGGAGGAGGTTGCCGCGCATACGGCGTTCTGGCTCTCCGACGAAAGCGCCCCGGTCTCGGGCCAGGTCTACGAGGTCGAGCAGTTCCCGGTGATCGGGCGGCTGTGAGGCGGGAAGGCCGCCCCCATGACATGAAGGCCCAGGCCCATCCCCATACGCGCGTCATCCTGGACCAGCCGCGAAGCGGCGCAGGCCGGGATCCATCATAGGGCTCGACCGTGCCCTATGATGGATCCCGGGACTTCGCTACGCGAAGCCCAGGATGATGGCGCGTGGTCGGAAGCCATTGGGGCCAAATTGAATCGATCTGCAAAGATTCGCCCTTAAGCGACTCCTGCGTCTCGCCTATTCCCCCAGCACGACCACCTTCGCACCCTCGGCCACCTGCGCCCCCGCCTCGCCCGCGACCTCGCTGACGACACCGTCGCGCGGGGCCACCAGCACATGCTCCATCTTCATCGCCTCGACGATGGCGAGCCGCTGGCCCTTCACCACCGTCTCGCCGACGGTGACGAACAGCGCGATCAGCTTGCCATGCATCGGCGCCTTGATGACGCCGCCCGAACCCGCTGCCGCGTCGAGATCGACCGTGAACGGGTCGAACAGGGCAACAGAAGTCTGCCGGCCGCGATGCAGTGCCAGATAGGTGCCGCGCCCGGCTTCCGCCAGCGCGATCTCGTGCTCGCCCTCGGCGATCTCATGGCCGGGCAGGCTGACCCGCGCCCCCGCCTCATGCCATTCGATCTGCGCCTCGACCCGCTCGCCATCAACCAGCAGCGGCAGGCCGATGGCGGGGCGCGGCATCAGCGAAAAGGCATCCGCCACGAGCCAGGGCGAGCGATGCTCGCCATCGACACGCTCGGCCGCCCGCAGCACGCAGGCGAGCTCGCGCTCTTCCTCGAGCTGAAGCGCGGCCGCAGCCACCGCCGCCGCATCGAGCGGCTGCGGCTGCGCCCCCAGCGCTTCGATGTTGCCCTCGATGAAGCCGGTGTCGAACGGCCCCTCGCGAAACCCTTTCGCCTCCGTCAGCTTCTTCAGAAAAGCCAGATTGGTGCGCGGCCCGGCCACCACCGTCTGCCCCAAAGCCGCACCCAGCCGGTCGAGCGCCTCATCGCGCGTCGCGCCGTGGGCGATGATCTTGGCGATCATCGGGTCATAGAACGGCGTCACGGTATCGCCGGCCTCGACGCCGGTATCGATGCGGATGCCCTCGCCTTCGGGGAACTGCAGCGCCCAGAGCTTGCCGGTCGAGGGCAGGAAGCCCTTCTCCGGATCCTCGGCATAGAGCCGCGCCTCGACGGCATGCCCGGTCGCCGTCACCTCTGCTTGCGAGAACCCCAAAGGCTCGCCGGCTGCCACCTTCAACTGCAGCTCGACCAGATCGAGCCCCGTGATCGCCTCGGTGACGGGGTGCTCAACCTGCAGCCGCGTGTTCATCTCCATGAAGTAGAAGCGGTCGGCCCTTAGCCCCTCGCGCCCGTCGGCGATGAACTCGACCGTGCCGGCCCCGACATAGCCGACGGCTTTGGCGGCTTCCGTCGCGGCTTTGCCCATGGCGGCGCGGACCTCGTCGGTCATGCCCGGCGCCGGCGCCTCCTCGATGACCTTCTGGTGGCGGCGCTGCAGCGAGCAGTCGCGCTCGAACAGATGCACGACGTTGCCGTGGCTGTCGCCGAAGATTTGGATTTCGACATGGCGCGGCGAGAGCACATATTTCTCGACCAGCACGCGGGCATCGCCAAAGGCGCTCTTCCCCTCGCGCTGGGCGCTGGTGAGCGCGTCCGCGAAATCCTCGGGGCGGTCGACCTTCTTCATGCCCTTGCCGCCGCCGCCCGCGACCGCCTTGATCAGCACGGGATAGCCGATGCGGTCCGCCTCCTTGGCGAGGAACTCGACGCCCTGCTCGGCGCCGTGATAGCCCGGCACCACCGGCACATCAGCCTTCTCGACCAGTGCTTTGGCGGCGTCCTTCAAGCCCATCGCGCGAATCGCCGAGGCCGGCGGGCCCACGAAAACGATGCCCGCAGCCACACAGGCCTCGGCGAAATCGGCGTTCTCGGAGAGGAAGCCATAGCCCGGATGGATGCAGGCGGCGCCCGCCTCCTTCGCGACGGCCAAAATCTTGTCCGCGTCGAGATAGCTTTCGCGGGCCGGCGCGGGGCCGATCGCATAGGCCTCGTCGGCCATCTGCACGAACAGCGCCTCCGCATCGACGTCCGAATAGACCGCGATGGTGCGCAGGCCCAGCCGGCTGGCCGTGCGGATGACGCGGCAGGCGATCTCGCCGCGATTGGCGATCAGGATGGAGGGCAGCTTTTGGGCGATCGACATGGGCAGCAGTCCTTGGAAAGCAGTCCTTCGCAGACGTGCCCGCCTTTATAGCCCGCCGACAGGTGCTGTCGCCGCCTTGTTGTGCACAGACGGATCGGCAGGCTCGACAGGCTTGGCGCGCAGCGAGCGCCAGATCGCCCATGTCGCCTGGAAGCAGAGCCCGGCGACGAAGAGATCAAAGACATATTCCGGCCAGCGCACCGGCGCGATGCGGGCAAACAGCCCCACCAGCGCAAAGCCCGTGGTCGAGATGACATCGTTGCGCGAGGACAGCCAGGTCGCCTTGATCACCGGATTGTCCTCGCGCCGGAAACGCCAGAGCACGCCGACGATCAAAACCGCGATCACCACCGCGCTGCCGGCCGAGAAGCCCAGCGCCCAGATCTCGATCGGTCGCGGCACGGCGATCTTGGCGGCGAGATCGTAGAGCGTGTGAAAGCCGGCCACCGCCATCACCGCGCCAATCGCCATGGCCGCCAGCCGCTCGGCCCGGGCATCGCGCCCGAACACCACCGCCGCGACGCCATAGAGCGCGACGTCATAGACCCAGTCGACGCCGTCCTTGAACAACTGCGCATTGCCGACGGCGAGAGCCCAGGCGACGACGCCGGTAGCGAAGACGAGAATCGACAGCGCGATCCCCCAGATGGTGAGGGTGTAGGCGCGGGCGATGCGCGGCGCGACGGCGATGGTTTCACTCATGCGTGGCTACCGGAGCGTCATTCTCGGGCGCAGCGAAGCGCAGACCCGAGAATCTCGTCGAAGAGATGCTCGGGTCCAGCCCGAGCATGACGTGCCAGCCCCCTCACCCGCGCCCGACAAACGGCGCATTCGTCGCCATCACCGTCACGAACAGCACATTCGCCTCCGGCGGCAGGCTGGCCATGTGCAGCACCGTGGAAGCGACATTCTCGACATCCATCACCGGCTCGGCCTTGATCGAGCCGTCGGCCTGCGGCACGCCGGCGGTCATGCGCTTGGCCATTTCGGTCAGCGCATTGCCGATATCGACCTGGCCGACGGCGATGCCGTATTTGCGGCCGTCGAGCGAGGCTGTCTTGGTCAGGCCGTTGATGGCGTGCTTGGTCGCGGTATAGGCCACCGAATTGGGCCGCGGCGCATGCGCCGAGATCGAACCGTTGTTGATGATGCGCCCGCCCTGCGGCTGCTGCTCCTTCATGAGCTTGAACGCGGCCTGCGTGCACAGGAACGGGCCGGTCAGATTGGTGTCGACGACCTTCTGCCAATCCTCCAGCGAGAGGTCCTCCAGCAGGATGCCGCCGGGCGCATTGACACCGGCATTGTTGAACAGCACGTCGAGCCGCCCGAAAGCCTCCTTCGTTTTGGCAAACAGCGCCTCGACCGAGGCCTTGTCGGTGACGTCGGTGGGGACGGCGAGCGCCTGCGCTGCGGCTACGCCCGAGAGCGCGATTGTCTCTTCAAGCGCATCCGGTCGGCGGCCGGCCAGTACGGTGCGGTAGCCATCCCCAAGGAAGGCGAGCGCCACGGCCCGCCCGACGCCCGATCCGGCCCCGGTGATGATGGCGACCTTGTTGTGAGCGGCTTTGCTGTCGGACGGCATGGCGTATCCTCGTGGTTTCTTCGGCTTCAACCGATTGAATGGAGGTGGGACCATAGCAGCGCGCGCGCCGGGCGGAACAGGGTTTCGTGGTGTGGGTGTTGTGCGTGACGTATGGCGAGGTCATTCCGGCCCTGATGGATGTCAGCCGACGTCATCCCGGCCGGAGCGCAGCGGAGAGCCGGGATGACACCGGTAGAATTCGACACTGCGTTCAATTGGGTTCGCGGCCTCCCCAGCGACGGCTGGGAGTGCTACGCCCGATGCTGAGTCATGGTCGGGCTTGTCCCGACCATCCATGTCTTACGGTGGCTCCAAGCTTCGGCCAGATCTTAATAAGACAGCCTCTTCCTCAGCGTCGCATCAGTGTCCTGCCACTCAGCGTCGCGGTCATAGCTTTTTGCAATCCGTTCCAAAAGCCGCGAAGTGAATGGCCACTCCACCGCCGTTTGCGTGGCCCAAGCTCGATACTTCGCGGCAAGGTCGCGCTCCTGCCGGCCTCCCACGTCTCGCCAATGCGCACCGCGCTGATTGAATAGCCCGACAGCCATGGCGTCGGCGATCGTTTGATTGCCGACCTCTTCGAGCACCTCACGAATTGCAGGAATGGGCCAAATCCCATCCTCACCGGGGTCGCTCTTCGAGAGCAGCTCGCCGATTGCATTGTCGCCAATAACTTCTCGGCCATAGCCTTTGCACAAGCCGCGCACCCCCGTGATCCAAGCCTTGAGCTTGGCTACGTCGATTGTTCCGTCCTCCTCCGTTCCGGGAATGCGCTTGATGTTGTGCAGCAAGCGATAGGCCTGCATTGCGACCTTGCCGCGCGCTTCTTCGTCCGCGAAGTGCCATTCAGGCGGGTCTTCTCCTTCACCCTTTCGTTTGTAGGCTAGGCCAACCGCTTGGACGAACAACGCGGGGGTTTCCGCAATTTGACGCTGAAGATTGGGAATGCCGCGCCTTTCGTGCTCAAAGGCCGACAAATATAGAAACTCAAGATGGGCCAACTCGTCGCGGGAGACATCGGAACGGTTGTCAAGAATCTCAAACGCTCGTTGCAACTCGTATGACTGAAAACGAACCTCCGAATCGAGCTTTGATGAATTGGTGGCTACTTCCCGGAGAAGCCGCACAATTCTCGGCGAATCGAGTTTTTCGACCTCAAATCGCGCCGCACCCAGAGCTGCTTTGGGACGGTCAACGATCAAAAGCCGATCGACCATCTCCCGCAGCTCGTCCTCGTCGTCAAGCCGCCAATTCGGGAAGGCGTCGACCCAATATTGCGCCTGCATTTCAATAGGCAGGCCATCGACGATCTGCCAGACTGGCCTATTGAAAGGTGCATACTTCAGCAGGCGAATGATCTTGGTCTCGCCGTCCGATCCTTCCAACTTGAAGCGAGCGACTAGCGCCGCAAGCAGTTTCTCCCGGGCCTCGTTCTCTATGGCGAACATATATCCAGAGAGGAACATATTGAGGTGCATGGGCGAGCGCGTCTCTTCCGAGACCACCTGGTAGATGAAGTCTCCCTGGTCGAGATCGGCGAGCGCTAGCTTGGCAAGGAACGAGCCGACCGTGCTGGACGCCTCGCCCGCTTCGCACAATCTCAAGATGCCGTCGTAGCCTGCCTCTTTCCAGATTTCGGCGATCGCATCAGTGCGCTGTTGCGCGATTTTCTCCTCGCGTTGGCGGTAGTCGAACTTTTCGTCTTCAACTTCCTCCCACGACTCTTCAACCCATTGCCGCGCAAACAGCCATTGATGACGGACGACCGGGTCGCTCGGGACAAGCTTGTCATACAGTTCACGCGCTATGTCTTTGGATTTGGGCACTGCGCCACGTTTGCGGGCACGTCGCGTGAAGGAATAAAGCCGGATGCTCTCGCGCAAGATCGCCTTCTCGGAATCGATCGGGTCAATCGCGATCCAGGATCGGATTTTGTTCCAAATCCGATCCTGATCGGGCTCACTCAATGCATGAACATGCTGGACGAGATCACCGAGCGTGCGCGTGTCATGCTTAGGCCAGTCGATTGCTAGATCCAACGCCTTGCGAGCGAATGTGTACCTCTCACCATGCGTAACGGGCTGACCCGCGCCCGAGGCGTCTTTCCGCCAACGGGGG
This sequence comes from Hyphomicrobiales bacterium, assembly GCA_003241815.1. Taxonomy (GTDB): domain Bacteria; phylum Pseudomonadota; class Alphaproteobacteria; order Rhizobiales; family Beijerinckiaceae; genus Allobosea. The sequence continues at coordinate 16,553 of QBLV01000077.1, forward strand.
CGGTGGCCATAGTGTCCGATGGTCGAGTTGGAATCGAACTGCTCAACACAAAGCCGCCATCCCACTTCGGGAAACCGCCGTGTGATCACTTCAAGGACGGCGCAACGTTGCTCAATCTTCGCTGCCGTTTGCGGCATCCACGACCGGAAGATGGATGCCAAGCTGTTTTCAGGCTTGTTGCTCCAGTTGTCGTCGATCTTGGGCTCAGAGAACCGAGCCAGTACCAGGCCGACTTGCGCCAGTCGCTCCGGCTTCCATGCAAGCAACTCCATCGCCCAGAGCAATCCGCTCCGCGGGCAGCCACCGCCGAACATGTCGGTGCTGCTTGGTTTCAAGAGCGAAAGGATTTGTGGGTCGCCCGACCGCAGGTCTTGCTCGACAATGTCCAGGAATAGGTCGGGCGCAGCCTCCGCGTACAGCGGCAAATCGCTCCGCTGTGATGCCCAAGTTTCTGCCGCGAACGGCGTCAAAAGTTCGCGCACCGTCACGTTGACTTGCCCTTCGACGTCCATCCCGAGACGGTCGCGAAACAGGTTGTTCCCGTGAATAGCGAGCAGCACGAGCGTCTCGCACATCCCTTCGCGCAATGCCGCTGAATGGTTGCGCGTCTTGCCGTAGATGCCCGCCATGTAGCGCTTGTCTTCCGGGAGGTCGAGCGCGGGATCACGTTCCGACAACACGATGCGCGCGGTGAAAAAGAAGTTTTCGAGATCGGCGCGCGTGACAAGCCGGTGAATCGCATACAGAACATCCAACTTGGACGCGACGCCACGATAGCGCCCTACCGACCAGAGAGGCGAGTGCTCGATAGTCAATAGCTCTGCCACCGATTTCTCGATGGTGTCGTAATTGTCGCCGGTCATACAGCGCAGGACTTCCTGGTCTTCCTTAGACTGGCTGTCCCAAACGCCCGCGAAGCCCAACGGGATGAGCTTTCGCGTAAGCGCATTGTCCTGAGCCCATGGCGGAACCCTGATCGCGGGCACCTCGGAGAGACGGCGGCGAAGAATTGTCACCGATTGACCCGAGGCACGGGAATGTGTCCGTACCTCTTCTTCGTCAATGCCCATCGCGAGGAGGCCCTTCTTGAAGGTCTCGTCGTCGACAAGATCGAGCGCAATGTTGGCCTCTCCTTCGACTGCATTGCGCCGACGGATGATGATGGTGTGCTGTGACCTATGCAGCCCTGCGGACGCTTTCTCGACCTCCGGTGTCGCCAGAACAGCGATAAAGTTGGTGGAAGACTTTGTTACGCGTCGCAACGCCTCCGGCGACCGGATGACAAGAGTCTTGTCCGCGTACTCACCGGGCGTTTCGTCTATCTTCTCCAAAGCACAGCCCAGGTAGGCGAGTGACTCCTCTTCTGAATCCGAAGTAACGACATAGGGCTGCTCGGGCGGATTTTTCAGCCAATTTACAAAGCTGTTCTTGTGAGACTCGATCGCCCCTTCGAACAGAATTTTGCTCAGTTCCGGCTTGGTCACTTTTGCGAAACGGTCCCAGCATAGGTCGAGCGTTAGAATGTCGTCGGCCCCATTCCCTAGCCGCTCTGCGATCCAGTTCTGCGCAGAGACGGATTGCTCAAGCCACTGCTCGATGTCGCTTGCGTCAAAGGCTTTCACGTCCTTCCAACGCTTTTGAGCTACTTTGTCTTTCGCCCATTGGTCCTTGCCAGGCCAGTTGCGCGGCGTCACGAATACAAACGTCAGGTTCTTGCGTTCGCTCTCGGACATACCGGCGACACGGGCGGCGAAATCATCTTCAGCCTTTTGCTTGGGGCTCTGATTGCATCCGAATTCCCAGCCCGAAGCGCCAGATGGAATCCACGGTGTGGCGGTATCGGTTTCGACGTAGCCGTCCCAACCGTGGCGTTGCGCGTTGTCGTATGCCGGGAAATCTACCTTCGCGAGATTGGCGCCCGTTGAAAGAACCAGCTTCCGTAGGAGAGCGGGAAGCTCAGCGCGCGATGAGATCTTGTCCGCCCACGCCTCGATCTGAGCCGCGGTGATTTCCAAGAAGCTCGGCGCGTAGGCGCGGACAGCAATTTCTTTCTCGCGGTGGCGCGTCTGTCGCTCGTCGTAGGCTGTCTGCATTTGCAGGAGCACGTCCCGTTTGACGCCAAACGCCTTCTCAAGGCGCAAGGCCATCTCCGGTGATAGAGCCGCATTCCCGTTCAGAAGATTGGAAAGGGCGGGACGTCCGACACCCATCAACTCCGCCGCCTTCTTCACCGCCATTCCGGTGGGGATCACTTCGCTCTTGATACGTTGCCCTGGGTGCGGGACCTCAACGGACTTCGACATGGGTTTGCCGTCCTCTTGATGCGAAGACGAATGCGAACATCCGCCGGTTCAGCCTCATCTTTGGTATGTGTAGCGTGTAGCGCTACACTAAGCAATTGAGATTTGGTCGCGTGGTTGGGGCGCGACTTATCCCCGCCCCTCACCTCTCATCCATAATCCCCTAGCCCATCACCCAAACGGGGCGGCCAACCGGAGGTGTGCCAGTGGCTGGGTGAAGGGTCGGCGCCTGCGGCTGGTCTTACAAACCAGACTCGGGAGGCTTCGGGGCACCGCC
>QBLV01000078.1:0-277 GCA_003241815.1 Hyphomicrobiales bacterium
CTCCAGCTCCGCGGCGACGTCGGGCGGCAGGGCCCGCGGGGCTGCGGCCGCGGGCGGGGTTACGGGCACCGGCATCACCGCGGAAGCGGCCTCTGCCGGCTGTTCGGCCATCACAGGGGCTTCATCGGCAAGCGGGACCGGGACGGGAGCATTGGCCGGGCGCACCGCCGAGAACGGGCGTTTCAGCGCCTCGTCGAGCTGCCGCGCCATGTCGTCGAGCTCTCCCGCGCTGGCGGCCGGCGCGTGGTCGCGTGTGAAATGCGGTGGCTGGACCACC
>QBLV01000078.1:431-2455 GCA_003241815.1 Hyphomicrobiales bacterium
GCGCGGGCGCGAGGGTATCCGGCACAGGCGAATCGGGCGCAGGGAATTCGGGCGCAAGGGACACCGGCGCAGGCGCGGCCGCATACTTCGACGCGGCAGCAACGCCCAGTGCCGCGATACCGCCGGCAGCTGTCGCGGCGGCGACCGCAGCTTCAGCCTGCGTCAGGGTCTGGACCGGGCGCGACGCCTGCTGGATCGGCCGGCTCGGAGGCTGCGGCGGCTCTACGCCCGACGGGGCGAGCGCGACGGGAGCCGGCGGCGCGCGGCGCGCATCCTCGGCAGGCTCGTGACGAGGAAGCTCCTGGCGGGCAGATTCCTGACGGGCAGGTTCTTGGCGGGCAAGCTCTTGGCGCGTCGGCTCATGCGGAACCAGCGTGTCGAACGGCAGCGGCCGGTCGGGCACACCGAGATCGGGCTGCGCCGGCATCGTTGTCCGTGCGCCGCTGCGAAGAATGTTGGTCTCGACGACGACGTCGGACGCTCCGCCGATCATGATCAGATGCTCGACATTGTCGCGCCGGATCAGGACGAGCTGACGTTGGCGGTCGAGGTCGTGAATATCGACCACGCCGAGCCTGGGCTGGCGCGTACGGCCGCCGCCCTGCCCCTTGACCCGCAGCCGGCCGTCCTTGATCTGCCGCGCGAACAGGCCGAGCAGCACAAGCAACACCAGAATGACGCCAAAAGCGATGACCCACTTCTGTGCGGTCGGGAGATCGAAGCCAAACAAGCTCTGCAAGGTCTGCCTCATATGCGACGGCTAGCCGGGCCCCGGCGGCCGGTAAGCCAATCTGACGTTGAACGCTGGCTATAGCATAGCGCCCGCGCTTTCAGGAAACATGGTGAATGCGTGGTTAACCAGATGCTCGGAACGGAGCCATCTTAACCGGTCGTTAACCATGGACCCGGCAAGATTTACCCAGTGAACCGGCGCGTCGCGCCAGCACCGGGAGGGCGACGGCCATGGCTAACACTGCCCTGGGCACAGGCGGAAACCTGATGCAGGCGCTGAAGACGCGCATGCATTGGCACCAGTCGCGCCAGAAGGTGCTGGCCGAGAACGTCGCCAACGCCGACAGCCCGGGCTTTCGCCCGATGGAGGTCAAGGCGCCGGCAATCGGGACGGGTCAGGCGAATGTCGGGCTCGCCCGGACGAGTGCCGGGCATATGGATCTCAGTGGCCGCCGGGACGGCTTCGACAATGGCCGTGCTCATCGATTCGAGACCACGCCGAGCGGCAATGCGGTCAACCTCGAGGACGAGATGGGCAAGGTCGCCCAGAACCAGTCCGACTATCAGCTCGCGGCCTCGCTCTACAGCAAGGGCCTCGGCCTGATGAAGATAGCGATCGGCAAGGGGCGCTGACGCCAGACGCGCCGACGGCACACGCGGCTAAGGAGCAGGCAAGATGGATCTTATCAAGAGCATCGCGGTGGCGACGTCGGGCCTGCGCAGCCAGTCCGGCCGCATGCGAGTCATCGCCGAGAACATCGCGAACGCCGATTCGGGGCCCGAGCGCGCGGGTGCCGACCCGTACCGCCGCAAGATACCGACCTTTCAGCGCCGCTTCGACCGCGAGCTCGAGGCCCAGGTCGTCGATATGGGCCGCGTCCAGCGCGACCAGAGCAACTTCCGTTCGAAATACGAGCCCGGCAATCCCACCGCCGACGCCGCCGGCAATGTCCGCATGCCCAACGTCAACTCGCTGATCGAGACGATGGACATGCGCGAGGCCCAGCGCAGCTACGAGGCCAACCTCAACCTGATCTCGTCGACGCGCCGGATGATCCAGCGCACCATCGACATCCTGCGCGCCTGAAGGGTTAGCACGCCATGGCCACGCCAAGCTTCGCCGCCGGCGCCTATGCCTCGATCCAGGGAATGGGCGCGGGCAACCTGCTCCGCAAGCCGATATCCTCGACCGGGGCAGAATCCGGCAGCACCGACTTCTCCGCCCTGGTCGGCAAGGCGCTGGAGGCCACCGCCGATGCCGGACGCAAATCCGACGCGCAGACGGCGTCCGT
>QBLV01000078.1:2465-7778 GCA_003241815.1 Hyphomicrobiales bacterium
GAGAGCGAGGCGGCGATCGAGACGCTGGTCGCCGTGCGCGACCGCGTGATCGCGGCCTATGAAGAAATCATGCGGATGCCGGTCTGAGCATTGCGCGAAATCCGGTTCAAGCCGGCTTTTCAGGACGAGAACATGACATCCGGAGCCATCCTCGACGTCGCCCGCGACGGCATCATCGTCTTTCTCAAGGCGGGAGGCCCACTCATGATGATCGCCCTCGTCGTCGGCCTTGCGGTGTCGCTGGTCCAGGCGTTGACGCAGATCCAGGAGCAGACCCTGGTCTATGTGCCGAAGATTCTGGCCGTTTTCGCCGGCCTGATGCTGCTTCTGCCGTTCATGGGCGACGCTTTGGCAGGCTATATGGGGCGGGTCGCCGTCCGAATCGCCACGGGCCAATGATCCCGCTGCAGCCGACGCTGGCCATTGCGAATGGCCCGCGCCTGCAGCGCCCGAAATGGCGGCGGAGTGCCGGCGGCACGATGCAGATCGCGATCCTGCCCGAGATCAGCGCCGTCTTCGTGCTCGTCTTCGCGCGGGTCGGCACGCTGGTCATGCTGATGCCCGGAATCGGCGAGCGCTTCGTCTTCTCGCGGGCCCGGCTCTCGCTCGCCTTCTTTGTCGCACTTGTGGTTCTGCCGATGGCCCGCCCCTTGCTGCGCCTGCCCCCGGACCTGCCCGGCGTGGTTGGACTTCTGCTCGGCGAGGTCCTGATCGGCCTCGTCATCGGCGTCTGCGCCCGCTTCGTCATGGCCTGCCTGCAGACGGCCGGTACGCTCGTCGCCCAGGCCATGGGACTGGGCTTCGCCATGACAGTCGATCCGAGCGGCGGCCAGCAGAACCCCTCGATCGGCAACCTTTTGACCATGCTCGGCATCACCCTGATCCTGACCAGCGATCTGCACCATGTCGCCATCGTCGCGATCCATGAGAGCTATCGCCTGCTGCCGCCGGGCGGCATTCCCGAAATCGGCGACGTGATGACGCTGGCGGTGCGCGCAGCCTCGCAAGGGTTCTCGCTGGCCGTCCAGATCTCCGCGCCCTTCATCGTCTTCGGCCTGCTCTTCAATCTCGGGCTCGGCGTGCTGGCCCGCATGATGCCGCAGCTCCAGGTCTTCTTCCTGGCAGTGCCGGCTTCGATCCTCGGCGGAATGTTCGTGCTGCTGGTGGTGGTGGGCGTGATGATGAGCGTTTTCCTGGAAGACCTCGGTACCTTCCTGCGCCAGTTCACGGGGAACTGACGCGCCATGTCAGACGAGGCCGACAACGACGACAAGACAGAAGACCCGACGCAGCGAAAGCTGGATCAGGCAATCGAAAAAGGCGACATTCCCAGATCGCAGGAAATCGGCACCTTCTTCGTGCTCTGCGGTCTCACCATGGCGCTGCTCGTCGGGGCCGGCGCATCCGCCCGCGATTCAGCGCTCTCGCTGCGCAGCTTCCTGATGAACGCCCATCAGGTGCCTTCCGACGGCTCGGCTTTCGCCCACGTCGCAGAGCAGGGCATCATGACCGGCTTCAAGGCGCTCGGCCTGCCCTTCGCTTTCATCCTCGTCGCCGCGCTGGTCGGCGCGATGATCCAGAACAAGCCGCTCTGGACCTTCGATCTGATGACGCCGAAGTTCAGCCGGATCTCGCCCATGGCCGGCGCGAAGCGGATGTTCGGCAAGGAAGCCTGGGTCAACTTCGCGAAGGGCCTCGCCAAGACCGGGCTGGTCGGCGCCGTGCTCTGGATCACGCTCTGGAACGAGCACGACCGGCTCGAAGGCTTCGCCCAGATGAATGTTGCGGCGTTGCTGCCGGCGACCCTCGTGCTCGCGATCAAGCTGATGGCGAGCGCGCTGGCCTTCTTCGCCGTGATCGCGATCGGTGATTTCGGCTGGCAGCGCTTCTCCTGGTATCAGCGCCAGAAGATGACCAAACAGGAGCTGAAGGACGAATACAAGAACTCGGAAGGCAATCCCGAGATCAAGGCGAAGCTGCGGCAGATCCGCATGGAACGCTCCCGCCGCCGCATGATGGCCGCCGTGCCGAAGGCGACCGTCATCATCACGAACCCGACCCACTATGCGGTGGCCCTGCAATATGAGCCCGGCATGGCCGCCCCGCTTTGCCTCGCCAAGGGCGTCGACGCGGTCGCGTTGAAGATCCGCGAGGTCGCCGGCGAACACAGCGTCCCGATCGTCGAAAACGTGCCTCTGGCGCGTGCGCTTTACGCCACCGTGGAGATCGACGAAGAAATTCCTGTCGAACACTATCAGGCGGTGGCGGAAGTGATCGGATACGTCTTGCGCCTGAAGCGTCGGCGCGCCTAACTCGATCGCGCATGATGCCGGAACGCTGGAACCGGTTTTCCAACGACATCACGCGCTAGATGATGCACATGTAGTGCCGCCAACGGGGCGGCTCTGCGGCAACGGGATGGGCTACACCGCAATGGGCGGAACCACCACGGCGATCGATCGCTCCGACAAGCCCGGCCATATCGGCGTCATCCTGCTCGTCGCGGGGCTGCTGGTCGGCGCCGCCGTTGCGCTCGGCTTCATCGCGAATGAATGGGCCCAGCCGCTGATCCTGGCCCTGCTCGGGCTCTTGTCCGTGATCGGCGTCTTTGGCCTCTTCGCCTTCGCGATCGGCCTGATCCAGTTCTCCGGCCGCGCCGCCCGCAATGACCTGACAAAGACGATCGTCGACGGCGCCGACGAAGGCGTCGTCGTCACCGAGGGCGAGAACGGCATCGTCTACGCCAACGAGGCCTATCTCGCTCTGGCCGGCGCGCGGGGCGCCAGCGATCTGCGCCCGGTCGGCAGCCTCTTCACCGGCCGCGCCGAGGTCTCGGAGGCGATCTACCGGCTCGCCGCCGCGGCGCGGGACAACCGCCGGCTCGCCGAGGAAATCCGGCTGGAGCCCGCCCTCAACGGTCGCGGCCCCGTCGGCTGGTATCGCATCAAGGTCATGCCCGTGCGCCGCGAAGGCCGGCAGGCGACGCTGTGGGCGGTCTCGGACGTGACGCCCGAGCGCGAGCGCCAGGAAAATGCCTTCCAGGAACTGCAGCACGCCATCGACTATCTCGACCATGCCCCGGCCGGCTTCGTCTCGATCGACGCCGATGGCGAGGTCTCCTATCTCAACGCGACGCTGTCGGGCTGGCTCGATTTCGACCTCGCCCGCTTCGGCTCGGGCGGCCTGCATCTCGACGACATCGCGACACCCGGTGCCGCCGCCCTCGTCCAGGCCATCCGCGGCCATCCCGGCGACGTCCGCGTCGAGGTTCTCGACGTCGACTTGAAGCGTCGCAACGGCGCCCCGGTTCCGGTGCGCCTGCATCATCAGGTCGCGTTCGGCAGCGACGGCCGCGCCGGCCCGTCGCGCACGCTGGTGCTGAACCGCGTCCCGGGCGAGGCCGGGGCGGACGCCGGCAGCGAGGCCGAGATCCGCTTCGCCCGCTTCTTCCATTCGACACCGATGGCGATCGCCACCGTCGACCGTACCGGCGCCATCCTGCGCTCCAACGCCGCCTTCGCCCGCCTGACCCAGGCCGGCCCGCAGCCCGCCACGATCCACGATCTCGTCACGCCCGGAGGCGGACTCGACCGCGCGCTGGCCGAGGCCGTCGAGGGACGCTCCGAGATCGCCCCGCTCGACCTGACATTGGCCGCCGACGAGGCACGCTCGGCCAGACTCTACCTCTCGCCCGTGGCTGCCACCGAGGATGGCGACGGCGAGCGCGCCATCGTCTATGCGCTGGAGACCACGGCCGAGCGCAAGCTCAAGGACAACATCGACCAGGCCCAGAAGATGCAGGCCGTCGGCCAGCTCGCCGGCGGCATCGCGCATGACTTCAACAACGTGCTGCAGGTCATCATCAACGCCTCGGAGTTCCTGCTGGCGAGCCACCGCCCGACCGATCCCTCCTTCCCCGACATCATGCAGATCAAGCAGAACGCCTACCGCGCCGCGGCGCTGGTGCGGCAACTGCTTGCCTTCTCGCGCCGCCAGACGCTGCGCCCGCAGGTGCTCGAACTCGGCGACGTGCTGTCGGATCTCTCGCTGATGCTCAAGCGCGTCGTCGCCGACAAGGTCACGCTCGACGTCCGCCAGGGCCGCGATCTCTGGCCGGTCAAGGCCGATCTCGGCCAGCTCGAACAGGTCATCGTCAACCTCGCCGTCAATGCCCGCGACGCCATGGCCGGGGGCGGCAAGCTGACCGTACGGACCCGCAACGTCGACACCGGCGATTGCGCCGGCTTCGACCACGCCGCCCTGCCGCCGGACGACTATGTCCTGCTCGAGGTCGAGGACACGGGCACCGGCATCGCAGCCGAGCATCTCGACAAGATCTTCGAGCCCTTCTTCACCACCAAGGAGGTCGGCAAGGGCACGGGTCTGGGGCTCTCCATGGTCTACGGCATCGTCAAGCAGACCGGCGGCTTCGTCTTCTGCGACTCGCTCGTCGGGCGCGGCACGATCTTCCGCATCTTCCTGCCGCGCCATGTGCCCAGCGAAGAAGAGATCGCCGCCGAGGCCGCGATCAAGGAGGCACCCAAAAAGATCGCCGCCGACCACACCGGCGCCGGCGTCATCCTGCTGGTCGAGGACGAGGACGCGGTGCGCGCGCTCAACGCCCGCATGCTGGTCTCGCGCGGCTATACCGTCCATGAGGCGGCCTCCGGCGTCGAGGCGCTCGACATCTTCCTGGAGCATGACGGCCGCATCGACCTCGTCGTCTCCGACGTGGTGATGCCGGAGATGGACGGCCCGACGCTGCTCGGCGAGCTGCGCCAGCGCAACCCCAACACCAAGGTCGTCTTCGTCTCCGGCTATGCCGAGGAGGCCTTCCGCAAGAACCTGCCCGAGGGCGAGGACTTCCAGTTCCTGCCGAAGCCCTTCACGATGAAGCAGCTCGTGGAGACGGTGAAGGCGGCGATGGGGTGAGGCTCCTCAGACGAGCGCGTCGGCCAGAGACGGGCGCCGATGACCGTCGCGCCCGGTGATCGCCGGCGCCGCCAGCATCGCGTTGAGCACCGCCTCCTGCGTCGCCTCGGCGGCGGCCCTGAACGGCAGGTCGATCCGGCTTTCGTTGAGCATGGTCATCGGCAGGATGTCGGCGGCCTCGTGATGGGCGATACGCCCCGCCGTGCTGAACGCCACCGCGATATCGCCGCTGCCATGGCCCCAGAACGCACCCAGCCGCGCCAGCCCCGCGCCGCAGCGACGCGCCACCCGATTGAGCTGGCGCGATTCCAGCGGGAGATCGGTCGCCAGCACGATGATGACCGAGCCCCGCTCCGGCGTCGCAGGCGGCGCGGCCGGGGG
>QBLV01000078.1:7788-12586 GCA_003241815.1 Hyphomicrobiales bacterium
CGGTGGCACGGGCCTGCGCCCGTCAGGCAGAACGAGATCGCCGGCCGCGCCGAAATTGGCCAGCACGAGCACGCCCAGGGTGAAGTCCCGGCCATCCAGCCGCATCAGGCGCGAGGCCGTGCCGATACCGCCCTTGAAGCCGAAGGCGCTCATCCCCGAGCCGGCGCCGATCGAGCCCTCGGCCACCGGCCCGCCCATGGCCGCATCGAGCGCGGCATGGGCATCTTTCTCGCTCAGGGCGCGCGCCCGAATATCGGACAGGAACCCGTCGTTGCATTCCAGCACGACCGGATTGACCGTGCCCGTTTCGCGTCCGATGTCGGGGTTGCCTGCCAACGCTCTGCTGACCAGCGCGTCGAAACCGGTGCCGACCGCGAAGGTGTTTCCCAGCAGGATCGGCGTCTCGATCTGGCCGAGCTCGGCGAGCTGAACCAGCCCTGCACTCTTGCCGAAGCCATTGATGACATCGCAGCCCGCCCGCAGCTTGTCGCGGAACAGATCGCCCTCATGCGGCAGCACGGCCGTGAAGCCGGTGAGAACATCGCCCTGACGCAGGCTGCGATGCCCGACGCGCACCCCTGCGACATCGGTGATCGCGTTGAGCGGCCCCGGCGACAGCGTCCCGCAGACCAGACCGACATCGCGCGCGCGCAGGCTCATCGAAACCTCTCCTCGATCGACACATAAAGCCTTTCGCGACCCTTCGGCCGCCTTTCGGGACCGCTCCTGACATCTCCTGTCAGCACCGCTGCCACGAGAACAAAAAAAGAACTTGCCGGCAAGAACAAACCATGACCAATCTTGGCCATTGGCGCGGATTGAGATGTCCCCGCGCCCCTGCCATAAGGAGCGCGAATCGTGAGTCAGGCGAATCTGAAACTGGTGGAAGGGTCCTCGATGGACAAGGCCAAGGCGCTGGATGCGGCGCTCTCGCAGATCGAGCGCGCCTTCGGCAAGGGCTCGATCATGCGGCTGGGCAAGAACCAGCAGGCGGTCGAGATCGAGACGATTTCGACAGGCTCGCTCGGGCTCGATATCGCGCTCGGCGTCGGCGGCCTGCCACGTGGCCGCGTCATCGAGATCTACGGGCCTGAATCCTCCGGCAAGACGACGCTGGCGCTGCACACCATCGCCGAGGCCCAGAAGAAGGGCGGCGTCTGCGCCTTCGTCGACGCCGAGCACGCGCTCGATCCGGTCTATGCCCGCAAGCTGGGCGTCAATCTCGACGACCTGCTGATCTCGCAGCCAGACACCGGCGAGCAGGCGCTCGAGATCACCGATACGCTGGTCCGCTCCGGCGCGATCGACGTGCTCGTCATCGACTCGGTCGCGGCGCTGACGCCGCGCGCCGAAATCGAGGGCGAGATGGGCGATGTCCAGCCCGGCCTCCAGGCCCGCCTGATGAGCCAGGCCCTGCGCAAGCTGACCGCTTCGATCTCGCGCTCGAACTGCATGGTCATCTTCATCAACCAGATCCGCATGAAGATCGGCGTGATGTATGGCTCGCCGGAGACCACCACCGGCGGCAACGCGCTGAAATTCTACGCCTCGGTGCGCCTCGACATCCGCCGCGTCGCGACGCTGAAGGATCGCGACGAGGCCACCGGCAACCAGGTCCGCGTGAAGGTCGTCAAGAACAAGGTCGCGCCGCCCTTCAAGCAGGTCGAGTTCGACATCATGTTCGGCGAGGGCATCTCCAAGGTCGGCGAACTCGTGGATCTCGGCGTCAAGGCCGGCATGGTCGAGAAGTCCGGCGCCTGGTTCTCCTTCGACAGCCAGCGCCTCGGCCAGGGCCGCGAGAACGCCAAGGCCTTCCTCAAGGCCAATCCCGAAATGGCTGCCAAGATCGAGGCGACGATCCGCCAGAACTCCGGCCTCGTCGCCGAGCGCATTCTCGACGAGGCGACGCCCAGCGCCGACGATCTCGACGAGGGCGAAGCCTGAGCCTCGTGCACTGGAACGTCATGCGCGGGCTTGCCCCGAGCATCTCGGAGACCAGCGCCTTCTCATAGGCGGGATTCTCGGGTCTGCGCTGCGCTTCGCCCGCGAATGACGTCCTGAAAAACACGGGCGGCCTCACGGTCGCCCGTTTGCGTTTCGGTACAAGGCGTTGGGCAAGCGCGATCTCTCGACAGCGGCAAGCAGCCTCACTAGAACGCTTGGAAACCGCCGGTCTTGGCCCGGACGGCAGCCCGATGAAGCAAGAGTTCGAACAGCGATGAGCGGCGTCAACGAAATCCGGTCCACCTTCCTCGATTATTTCAAGGGCCAGGGCCATGAGGTGGTTCCGTCGAGCCCGCTCGTGCCGCGCAACGACCCCACCCTGATGTTTGCCAATTCCGGCATGGTGCAGTTCAAGAACGTCTTCACCGGCCAGGAGAAGCGCCCCTATCAGCGCGCCACCACGGCCCAAAAATGCGTGCGCGCCGGGGGCAAGCACAACGACCTCGACAATGTCGGCTACACCGCCCGCCACCACACCTTCTTCGAGATGCTGGGCAATTTCTCCTTCGGCGATTATTTCAAGGAACAGGCGATCAGCCATGCCTGGACGCTGGTCACCCGCGAATACGGCCTGCCCAAGGACAAGCTGACCGTCACGGTCTACTCCGAGGACGACGAGGCGCACGCGCTCTGGAAGAAGATCGCGGGGCTCTCGGACAACAAGATCATCCGCATCCCGACCTCGGATAATTTCTGGCGCATGGGGGATACGGGCCCCTGCGGCCCCTGCTCCGAGATCTTCTACGACCATGGCGACCACATCCCCGGCGGCCCCCCGGGCTCGCCCGACGAGGATGGCGACCGCTTCATCGAGATCTGGAATCTCGTCTTCATGCAGTATGAGGAGGCGGCGGGCGGCATCCGCACGGATCTGCCGCGCCCCTCGATCGACACTGGCATGGGGCTGGAGCGCATCGCCGCCGTGCTTCAGGGCACGCATGACAATTACGCCATCGACCTGTTCGCGGCCCTGATCGCCGCCATTGCCGATTTCACCAACGTGCCCTCGGACGGGCCGATGAAGGCGAGCCACCGCGTCATCGCCGACCATCTGCGCTGCGCGGCCTTCCTGATCGCCGACGGCGTGCTGCCCTCAAACGAGGGCCGCGGCTATGTGCTGCGCCGGATCATGCGCCGCGGCATGCGCCATGCGCAGCTGCTCGGCGCCAAGGACCCGCTGCTGCACAGGCTCGTGCCCGTGCTCACCCGCGAGATGGGCCGCGCTTATCCCGAACTGCTGCGCGCCGAGGCGCTGATCTCCGAGACGCTGCAGCTCGAGGAAACCCGCTTCCGCACCACGCTCGCGCGCGGTCTGACCCTGCTCGACGACGCGGCCAAGGATCTGACCGAAGGCCAAAGCCTCAAGGGCGATGTCGCCTTCACGCTCTACGACACCTATGGCTTCCCGCTCGATCTGACGCAGGACGCGCTGCGCGCACGCGGCGTCACCGTCGATACCGACGGTTTCGATGCCGCCATGCAGCAGCAGAAGGCCAAGGCGCGCGCCGCCTGGGCCGGCACCGGCGAGGCCGCGACCGAGAAGCTCTGGTTCCCCTTGCGCGACAAGCTCGGCGCCACGGAGTTCCTCGGCTATGACACCGAGACCGCCGAGGGCGTCGTCACCGCGCTCATCCGCGACAATGCCGAGGTCGAAAGCCTGAACGCCGGCGAGAGCGGCCTGATGATCGTCAACCAGACGCCGTTCTATGGCGAGTCCGGCGGCCAGGTCGGCGATGCCGGCACGGTGCGCGGGCCCGGCCTGGTTGTTGCGGTCGGCGACGTTCAGAAGAAGCTCGGCGATGTTTTCGCCCATGCGGTGACGGTCAAGGACGGCGTGCTGAAGCGCGGCGCCGCCATTGAGCTGACCGTCGACCATGCGCGCCGCGCGTCGATCCGCGCCAACCACTCCGCCACCCATCTGCTGCATGAGGCGCTGCGGCTCGTGCTCGGCGACCATGTCGCCCAGAAGGGCTCGCTGGTCTCGCCCGACCGTTTGCGCTTCGATTTCTCGCACCCCAAGCCGATTTCAGATGAGGAACTGCGCGAGGTCGAGGAGATCGCCAACGCCATCGTTTTGAAGAACGAACCTGTCGCGACCCGGCTGATGAGCGTCGACGAGGCGATCGCGTCGGGCGCCCGCGCGCTCTTCGGCGAGAAATACGGCGACGAGGTCCGCGTCGTCTCGATGGGCACGAACGCCACCGGCCGCGCTTATTCGGTCGAGCTCTGCGGCGGCACCCATGCCACCCGCACCGGCGACATCGGTCTGGTCAGCGTCGTCGGGGAAAGCGCGGTCGCCGCGGGCGTGCGCCGCCTCGAGGCAATGACCGGGAACGGCGCCCGCCTGCGGCTCAACACCGAGTCGCGCCTGCTCGACGGGCTCGCCAGCCTCCTCAAGGTGCCCGCGCATGAGGCCGGAAACCGGCTCACCGCGCTGATCGAGGAGCGCCGCAAGCTCGAGCGCGAACTCTCCGACGCCCGCAAGAAGCTCGCCATGGGCGGCGGCGGTGAGGCTGAAGCCCCGGTCCAGGAGATTGCCGGCACGAAGCTTCTGGCGCGCGCCGTCAGCGGCGTCGAGATGAAGGATCTCAAGAGCCTGGCCGACGAGGCCAAGAGCCGCATCGGCTCGGGCGTCGTCGCCATTGTCGGCGTCGCCGAGGATGGTAAGGCCGGCGTCGTCGTCGGCGTCACCGCCGACATGACCGAGCGCTTTGACGCGGTCGCGCTGGTGCGCGCGGCCTCCGAGGCGCTCGGCGGCAAGGGCGGCGGCGGCCGCCGCGACATGGCCCAGGCC
>QBLV01000078.1:12596-13893 GCA_003241815.1 Hyphomicrobiales bacterium
GCCATGGACGCCGCCACCTCTCAACCGGGTTGGCGGCGCCGGGTTCACCTCTGGTTCGACCATGGCGCGGGCGACGATGCCATCGCCAATGCGATCCATCGCGGCCTCGTCCTGCTGATCTGCGCCAATGTCGCGGCGATCGTGCTCGAATCCGTGCCCGACATCGCGGCGCGTTTCGGCCCGGCCTTCAAGCTGCTGGAGGCCGTCTCGCTCGTCCTGTTCACTCTGGAATATGCCGCCCGCCTCTGGGTTGCTCCCGAACATGCCCGCTATCGCGCGCTGAGCCCGGCCAAAGCGCGCCTCGCCTATGCCGCCTCGATTCCTGCGATCATCGATCTGCTGGCGACCCTGCCCCTGGCCTTTGCGGTCTTCGGCCTCGGCGATCTCAGGGCCCTGCTGCTGCTGCGGCTGCTACGCTTCTTCAAGCTGGGGCGCTATTCGCCAGGCATGGCCTCGCTGGCCGCCGCGCTGGCCGCCGAGCGCAAGGCGCTGTTTGCCTGTTTCGTCGTGCTGATGGGCGTCATGCTGATGGCGGCCAGCGCGATGCATCTGGTCGAGCACGAGGCCCAGCCGGACAAGCTCGGCACGATTCCCGATGCGATGTGGTGGGCGATCATCACCCTGACCACGGTCGGCTATGGCGATGTCTTCCCGATCACGGCGGCGGGCAAGGCTGTCGCCTCGGTCACCGCCGTGCTCGGCCTCGTCATGCTGGCGTTGCCGGTGGGCATCGTCGCGACCGCCTTCGCGCAGGAGATCCACCGCCGCGAATTCGTCGTGACCTGGAGCATGATCGCCCGCGTGCCTTTATTCGGCCAACTCGATGCGGTCGAGATCGCACAGGTGATGCAGTTCCTGCGCGCCCGCACCGTGCGCAACGGCGTGGTGGTGACGCATGAGGGCGAGCCGCTGCAGGCGCTCTATTTCGTCGCCAGCGGCGAGGTCGAGATCTCGCTGCCGGAGGGAAAGACGACATTGGACGAAGGCCATTTCTTCGGCGCGTTGACGCTGGACGACGTCGCGATCGCGAGCCACGCCTCAGGCATCAGCGCGGCTGTGGCCACCGCCCCGACCAAACTCCTCGTCCTCGACCAGATCGATTTCCGCGCCCTCACGGCGCGCAGCCCCAAGCTCGCCGCCCATATCCGGGCGCTGGCGCGCGCATGAGGAGGCACCTGACGATCGCGGCGCTGGCGCTCCTGCTACCCCTCTGCGCCCAGGCACAGCCGCGCCAGCCCAAGCCTCAAACGGCGGGCCCGGCCCTCTCGGCCTCGCAGCGTGTCATGGCGGGCGCGAC
>QBLV01000078.1:13903-18965 GCA_003241815.1 Hyphomicrobiales bacterium
CCATGACACGCTGCGAGGCCGAGAGGGCCGGGCACCGGAAGGCGCACGGCTCGCCATCGCGCGGCCCACGGACCCGCCCGCGACCGCAATCGTCGTCGTCGCACTCGGCGGCCGCCCCTCGGCGAGCCTTCCGTCCCCCGGCGAGCCGGGAGCTTACGAACTGCGCCTGACGCGCGACCAGGACGGCGCACCCGTGATCCTGCTGCGTCAGCCTCTGGTCACGACGCCCCCCGAAGCGACACTGATCGCTCCCGCCAGCGTCGGCCATGCGCAGGCCCTGCCGGTGCGCGGCATCGGCCCCAATGGCGAGCGCGACCGCGTGATGCTGGTGCCCGCCGGCGCCCCACCCGACGCGGAAGGGCCGCACTTCTACCCGCACGAGAATGTCGAGGCGACGCTCGAGGCGCCCGAGCAGCCGGGCGCCTATGAGCTGCGCTATGTCATGGAGGCGCCGGTGAGCGGCAGGCGCGTGCTGGCGACCAGGGCGGTGCGCGTGGAATGAGCGGCGGCAACACCCTTCATCGCCTTCACCGCACGCGGTATGGAAAAATTCAGTCTCGCCCCCACGCAGTACCGGGAAATCGAACGATGACCGGCGAGAGGTTCGACAACGTTTTCGAGGCGCTCTGCGACACGCCGACCGAGGCCCGCCATGCGATGCGTTCCGACCTCATGGATGCGATCGAAGCCGTCGTCTCCTCAAGGAACCTGTCCCAGGCGGAAGCCGCGCGCGGCCTCGGCCTGACCCAGCCGCGCCTCAACGATCTCCTGCGCGGCAAGATCAGCAAATTCAGCCTCGACGCCCTGATCGGCATCGCGACAGCGGCCGGCTTGAGCGTGTCGCTCGAGATCGCGGCGGCTGAGACGGTGGTGGCTTGAGAGTGATAACTTGCGGCGGATACCGAGGCGGTTAGAGCCGAGCCCAGAGACGGCTTACGACCCGTTGCGGACATGCTTCGCTGCTGCCATCACGCCGGCTGCGAGTGGCCGCCCGACGGGTCCGCTCGCCCGTTAGCAGTCACCTTTCCGATGCTGGGAGTTGCGTTACGCTCTGCGCCAGTCGTTCATGCCAAACGCCCGGAGAATTGATGACCGTCGAGGTTCGCGATGCATCTACGGATGACTTGATCGGCTGCCACAGCTGCCTCGAAGCCGTCGCCCGAGAAGGGCGGTGGCTGTCGCGCCTCAATGCGCCTCCCATCAAGCAATACACCGCCTTCGTGTCAGGCCTTCGAGCGGCCAACGCTCCGCAAATCGTTGCCGTCGAAGATCGGGTTGTCGGCTGGTGCGACATCGCTCCTGGTGCCGTCCCGTTTCGGACCCATGTCGGAAGCCTTGGCATGGGCCTAATCGCGACCCACCGCGGTCAAGGACTTGGCCAGCGTCTTTTGTCACTGGCGATCGAGCGGGCCCGCCAGAGACAGCTTGAGCGCGTAGAACTGTCGGTGCTCCATGACAACGACCCAGCACGCGCCCTCTACCAGCGGTTCGGTTTCCAGATCGAGGGACGGCGCGCGCGCGATTGGCGACACGAAGGTCGATACCGCGACAGCATCCTTATGGCGCTCGATATTTCCGATCGGTAGCTCCCGATTTGACCCTTATGTGAAGTTGGATGGTTCGCTCGCGGGGCAGTTTTAAGGGCCGATCAGCTCGGAAATGGCCTGAATAATCCTGTCGGGCCGCACGGTACTATCCTTTGGCAAGCCCGTGCTGAAGCCATCGTGCCAAATGGCGAAGATACCGAGCTTCTGGGGTGCGGCGACTTCCCATTCCAAATTATCGCCCACCATCCAGGTTTCGTGCGCCTCGACGCCGAGAACGCTCATGGCATGCAGGTAAGCCCGTACATCGGGCTTGCCGAACTCATGCTCGCCTTCGATTTGAATGTGATCGAATAGCGGAGCGAGCGAAAACCGCTCGATCTTGGCGCGCTGGGTTGCGGCTCCGCCATTCGTGATGAGCGCCAGCAAAACGCCGCGCGCCTTCAGTGCCTCGATGGTTTCTCGCGCCCGAGGAAAGAAATCAGTCAACTCATCGCGACAGGCCGCAAACCTGATGGCAAAGCGCTCCGCCAGCTCAGGGGTCATATGCTCGAAACCGGTGGCGACGAACGTATCGGTGATCACTTGCAGGCGGGCTTCCGGGATCCCGAAGCGGGCAATCTTATGGCGCACCGGATCCGACCAGAACAGGGCAAGCGCCGTATCCAGCCGTT
This sequence comes from Hyphomicrobiales bacterium, assembly GCA_003241815.1. Classification (GTDB taxonomy): domain Bacteria; phylum Pseudomonadota; class Alphaproteobacteria; order Rhizobiales; family Beijerinckiaceae; genus Allobosea. Next base: position 16,122 of record QBLV01000078.1, read on the forward strand.
CGGCTATCTCATCTGGAAGGAAGGGCAGCAATTCGGCCTCGAACTCGCCAGCAATAAACCGAAGCACTTGCAGCCTCTGGCCTGCAGCCAGGATGGTGTCGTCGAGATCGAAAAGAATCGCGCGCGGAAGCGGGCTGGCCACGGCTTCTCGATTGTCGGCGCTATGGGCTACGTCGGACATGAATCCGTTTATAACTGGCTCGAAACCCGGACGGGAGTCCGCTGCCGACCCACAGCCGACACCGAACATAACCGCCCCACCTTATCCCCGCTGCACCCGACCATGGAGGGCTGTCGCGAGGCGTCGTGCGGCCGGGCGCAGTGGCGGGTTTCGGGAGGTATCGCCGTCGCAGGTGGGGCCTTGCGGAGGCTGTGCGATCCCAATTCCCCTACTCAGGCAAAACGGCCGCGACGCCCAGAATCCCCGCGCGCGGAGCCGGGCGGCGCGAGATCGGCGCTGCATCGACACTCGACATCGACATTCGACATCGGCACGCGGCTCTGGTCCGCGCACCGCCTGGCTCCGCGCATCCCCTTCGGGATCGCTCATCGAAAACCCCACAGCCTTGGGCTGGACGGGGCTTTCGTGTAGGAGCCTTGCGCGCAGGCGATGCGCCGCTGTCTCGCTCAGACCTCGCGGTCGGGATGCTGGCGCGAGCGATAGCGCGCTATGTCTTGCGCCGGGATGTCGTCCTCCGTGCGCGTGCCCTGCAGGCGGCAGACCTCATCGAACCAGGGCGGCCGGCCCTCGATGCCATAGGCGATGCTCGGCGGATGAGCCGCCGGGTCGTCCAGGCTGCCCGCGCTCACCGAGGTTCTGGCGGAGCCGGTATAGGCGAAGGTCAGCGGCGTGCCGCAGGTCGGGCAGAAACCGCGCTCGGCAGCCTCTGATGAGGCGAAGATGGCAGGCGCTGCCCTGATCCAAACCAGATCGTCGATCGCGAGACCGGCGTAGGCCCCGAAATAACCGCCGACCGCCTTCTGGCACATCCGGCAGAAGCACACCGAGACCTTGTCCGGGGCGCGCTTCAGCCGGTAGCGCACCGCCCCGCATTGGCAGCCACCGGTGATCGTTTCGGCCTCCGCCATTGCCATGCCTCCCATGCGCATGAAAAAGCCCGGCCAATCCTGGCCGGGCTCGATCGTTTCGGCAAGGCAGCGCCACGCGGCGAGGCGCTCGCCCGCTCAGGCGGACATCGCCTTGCGGAGATTGTCGCTGACCTTGTCGAGGAAGCCGGTGGTCGAGAGGAACTTCTGCTCGGGGCCGACCAGCAGGGCCAGATCCTTGGTCATGTCGCCGGCCTCGACCGTATCGACCGTGACCTTCTCCAGCAGCGTCGCGAACTTGGCGAGTTCGGCGTTGTCATCGAGCTTGGCGCGGTGAGCCAGGCCACGCGTCCAGGCGAAGATCGAGGCGATCGAGTTCGTCGAGGTCTCCTTGCCCTTCTGATGCTCGCGGTAATGGCGCGTCACCGTGCCATGCGCGGCCTCGGCCTCGACGGTCTTGCCGTCCGGCGTCATCAGCACCGAGGTCATCAGACCAAGCGAGCCGAAGCCCTGCGCCACCGTGTCGGACTGCACGTCGCCGTCGTAGTTCTTGCAGGCCCAGACATAGCCGCCCGACCACTTCATCGCGGAAGCGACCATGTCGTCGATCAGGCGGTGCTCATAGGTGATGCCCAGCTCGTCGAACTTGGCCTTGAACTCGGCCTGGTAGATCTCCTCGAAGATGTCCTTGAAGCGCCCGTCATAGACCTTGAGGATGGTGTTCTTGGTCGAGAGATAGACCGGGTATTTGCGGATCAGGCCGTAGTTCAGCGACGCACGGGCGAAGTCCCTGATCGACTCGTCGAGGTTGTACATCGCCATGGCGACACCGGCCTCGGGGGCCTTGAAGACCTCCTTCTCGATGACCTTGCCGTCCTCGCCGACGAACTTGATCGACAGCGTGCCCTTGCCGGGGAAGGTGAAGTCGGTGGCGCGGTACTGGTCGCCATAGGCGTGGCGGCCGATCACGATCGGCTGGGTCCAGCCAGGAACCAGGCGCGGCACGTTCTTGCAGATGATCGGCTCGCGGAAGATCACGCCGCCGAGGATGTTGCGGATCGTGCCGTTGGGGCTCTTCCACATCGACTTCAGGTTGAATTCCTTCACGCGACCTTCGTCTGGCGTGATGGTCGCGCACTTCACTGCGACGCCATGCTTCTTGGTGGCGTTGGCAGCGTCGATGGTGACCTGATCGTCGGTGGCGTCCCGGTTTTCGACAGAGAGATCGTAATAGTCGAGTTCGAGGTCGAGATAGGGGAAGATCAGCGTATCCTTGATCTTCTGCCAGATGATGCGGGTCATCTCGTCGCCGTCCATGTCGACGACCGGGTTGGCGACCTTGATCTTGTTCATGTGAAACGACCCCTGCTTCTGGCCAGATTGGAACGGTTGGCGCCTGCGGCAATGGTGCCGCAGGCGGTTGGCCGTGTCCTAGCGGGTTCCGTGCCAAGGGGGAAGCTTAAGCTTTTGGGCGAAGGCGGGGCAAAGCCCATGCTGCACCGCCGCAAAATCGTCGGCTTGCGCGCCCAGTCTGTGTCGCTCACCGCCGCCGCACCGGGACGACCGCCTTGCCACCATCTCTCATGCTCGCACCGGCCCGAATCCTGAGCCGAGCCGCAGCCCTGCTCCTTCTGACGGCAGGCCCCCTTGCCGCCAATCCGGAGCAGCAGCCCGTCGGGGCGCCGACGCTGGACCGAGCCTCCGCGGACCAGGCCTCCGTTGATCAGGCCTCCGCCGACGCGGCCTTCGCGGAGGCCGAGAGGCAACTGTTCGCTCCGATCCCGCGCTGGGAGGCCC
>QBLV01000079.1 GCA_003241815.1 Hyphomicrobiales bacterium
GGCCGAGCGGCACCCCGATGAAGGCGGCGAGCAGCACGCCATAGGCATATCGCTGGAAGCTCGAGGCCAGATGCTGCGGCAGCGTCGCGCCCGCAAAGGGGTTCGTCAGCAGATGGACGAAACGCGTCAGGACATCGAGCGGCGACGGCAAGAACTGCCGCGGCACGATACCGAAGGCCGACAACGCCGCCCAGAGCCCGATGAAGCCGACGAGGCCGAACGCGCCCCAGGCGCATTTCTCACTCATGCGCAGCGGGATCGTCTGCATCAATCCCTCCCCGCCACGTTCCAGGCGAGCGCGCGGCGCTCCGCCAGACCCAATGCATAAGTCGTCCCCCAACCGAGGACGCCGACCGTCACCATCCCGACCAGGATCATGCCGGGGTAGATGTCCTGCTGGGCCATGTTGAGCACGAAGCCGATGCCCGCGAGCGCACCCACCAGTTCGGCCGCCACCAGCGTGGTCCAGGCAGCCTGCAGCGAGAGGCGCAAGCCGGTGAAGATCATCGGGGAAGCCGCCGGCGCGATGATTTCGGTGGTCATCCGCCAGCGCGGCGTCCCAAGCATCTGCGCCGCCTCGATGATCGGGCGGTCGATGTTGCGGACACCGGCGAAGGAATTGATCACCGAGGGCACGAAGGCGGCAAACCAGATCACCATGATCTTGGCGCCGTCGCCGAGGCCGAGCCAGAGAATGGCGAGAGGAATCCAGGCCAAAGGCGGGATCGGCCGGATGATCAGGAAGATCGGGTTGATCGCGGCCTCGGCCCGCCGGTCCCAGCCCATCCAGAGGCCGAGCGGCACGCCGGTGGCGATCGCGACAAGAAAGCCCATCACGACGAGCTTCACGCTCTGCAGCGCATGGGCCACGAGCCCGCCACCAGCATAGCCACGAGTTGTGATTTGGCTCAGCGACAGCCAGAAATCCCCAGGTGAGGGGAAGCGACCGGGCGAGACGAAGCCCGTCGCCGTGGTCAGCCCGAACCACAGCAGCAGCACAGCCGCCACCGAGCCCAAGCCGACCCATCCTCGTCTTCCGACCATGGCGTTCCTCATTGCGCCCTTCTGATGAAAGCGCTTTCAGTGAAGGTTTCAGATCAGCGCCTCGATGTCAACCAGCTATAGATCGGTGTCATTTTGTGGTCATCCGCTTGCGGTTTTGGACAATTTGCGCCTAAAACGATGAAAGATTTTTCATGAGGCCAGAGTGAGCGGACCAAGGATCAAATTGAGCGATGTGGCCCGGGATGCCGGTGTGTCGCCTGCGACGGTCTCGCGGGCCATCGCCCAACCCGAGCTTCTTTCGCCGGAGACGCTGGCCAGGGTCAGAGCGAGCGCCCAGCGCCTGGGCTACCTTCCCGACGGCGCCGCACGGGCGCTTGCGTCGGGCCGATCCATGACCATCGGCGCGATCGTCCCGACGCTCGATAGTGCCATCTTCGCTCGCGCGCTGCAGGCCATGCAGGCCACCCTTGCGCAGTCCGGATATCTGTTGCTGGTCGCCTCCCATGAGGCGAGCCCAGCAGCCGAGACGCAGGCCGTTCGGGCACTGCTTGGACGTGGCGTCGACGGGCTCATGCTGGTTGGAGCGGAGCGCGCACCGGACACGACGGCGCTTCTGAAAGCGTCCGGTCTGCCTGTCGTGCTGACATGGTGCGGGGACGGCCACTTTACCGCCGTGACCATCGACAACGCGCTTGCCGGCCGGCTTGCCGCGGAACATCTCCTGGGCCTCGGACACAGCAGGATCGGCATGATCGTGGGGCATCTCCAGTTCAACGATCGCCAGAGGGCACGGCTCGAAGGCGCCCGAACGGCGCTTGTGGAGGCTGGCTTGTCGCTCCCCGATTCGCTCGTCGTCGAACAGGCGCTGACCCTTGCGGGAGGCAGGGCCGGCTGCGCGATGCTCCTGGATCTGGAGATCCCGCCCACGGCGTTGATCGGAGGCATCGACCTGTTTGCGATCGGCTGCCTTGAGGAAGCGCATGCGCGGGGGATGGCGGTACCGGAGGATCTCAGCGTCGTCGGCATCGACGGACTGGACATGTCGGCGCATGTTTCGCCAGGTCTGACCACGGTCCACGTCCCGACGGGCCGGATCGGCAACCTCGCGGCCGAGACGCTGTTGGCCATGGTCGCTCATCAGACTGTGGAGAAGCAGCGCGTCTTGCCAGTCGAACTGGTGGTTCGCCGCTCGTGCCAGCGTCTTGCACAAGCCTGAGCCGCTTCTGGGTTCCCGGCCTTCACCTGCCCCACACGTTCCGGCTTTGCCGCTCTGCAAGCAGACAGCGCAGCGCACACTCAGGCAAGTCCGCTCCGAACAGTCGGAAAACCGCAAAGGGGTCGCCGGCGCGCAACGGCGCGGCCGTGGCCGCCGCGCGGTCTTGATCAGATATCTGTCTGTTCAGACGAGATCAGAGCGTCGTCGACCTCAATCCCGGGTAGGGGCCGATACTCTCAAGCTTGGAATGACCGCGCGGAAGCTGGCAGGCTCGCAGATTACCGGTACGCTTGTCGATCAACGCGATCAGTCCGCCTTAGACTGCGCGTGCCATACAGAGCGGGGTCGAGACCGATAAGTGAAACCCAATCATCGAGCAGGCGTCCGTACTGTCGGGTCGTGACATGGTCGCCTTTGTGGCTGCGGCTGGACAATAGCCGGTCGGCATCGACGGAGGTCGACGCGGGAGCCAAGCGGTCGGCGCTTCGCGCATCGGGTCCGTCAGCTCGAAGGGTACTGGTCGGCCAGACTTCTGCCGGATAGCGACGTCCGCAATTTTACCGTGCCGCCGAGGAGAACATCGCTGATGCGAAGGCGAGCCAAGTCCCAGCCGCGCAACTTGCTAACGATTGCGAGATTGAACGTCTCGAGATCGCACACGCGTTGATCATGCTGAGTGGGGCTCGGATCCCCAGTTAGGACGAGGCTTTAGCGGGGGCTTGGGACCAATCAGGCGTCCGGTGTTCAAGGCGGGACGTTGAGCGACTTGGGGCTGCTCAACAAGCAAAATGCATCCTCCTCAAGAGGCCGCATCCCAGCGCAGCATACCACTTCATCGCGGGCTGCGTCGCACCCATTGGCGAACTGATCGCGCGAACAACGCCAAAACCAGACCTCAAGCATCTGCCGAAAACCGACATTCGCTCTCCAATTAGGCGCGAACTCGAACTAGGTCCGCTTAAACCAGGACCTCAGCTTCCGGCCGCGCCGATAGTCATGCCGCCGCAGACATAAAGCGTCTGCCCGGTTACGAAGCCGCTACGGGCATCGAGCAGGAAGGCAACTGCGTTGGCGATATCGTCCGGCTCTCCCATGCGCCCGACCGGTACCGCGTCGAGGATCGCCTGTGTCGCCGGTGTTCCGGGCGGATTGGCGCGCTCGAAGAGCTCGGTCCGGATCGGCCCAGGCCCGATGCTGTTGGCGGTGATGCCATGGCCTCCCAGTTCGAGCCCCCAGACCTTCGCCATCGCGATCAGCCCGGACTTGGTCGCCGCATAGACGCTGCGCCTTTCCTTACCGAGTGCCGCCCTCGAAGCAATGTTGACGACCCGGCCAAAGCCCGCCTGCTTCATCCCGGGCAGGAGCGCCTGCAGGCATTGCAGGCTGCAGCGCAGGTTCAGCGAGACGGCGAGGTCAAGGTCCTCGAAGCTCTGATCCTCGACCCGTCCCGGCCTCACGATGCCGACATTGTTGACCAGCCGGGTGATCGGGCCGCCATGCAAGGCCTTTGAAAGCGCGTCGGCCGTGGCACCGGGATCTGAGAGGTCAGCCCGAATGCCGTCGCCCTCGCGGTCGATGCCGATGACCTCGTAACCTTCGGCCCGACAGCGCTCGGCTGTGGCGCGGCCGATGCCGGCCGCCGAGCCGGTGATAAGGACCCGCTCCTTGCTGTCCATCGGGATACCCTTCTACTCGTTTCAGACGGTCGCGATAGGCGTCACCGGCGAGCCTACGGCGCCCGGCAGGCGCAGCGGCGGCGCGGTCAACAGGAAACGCGAGCGTCCATGCTCGCGCAGCCATGCTGCCAGCGGTGTCAGGTGCCAGAGCTCGCCGAGCGGGATTCCGTTCTTGAACAGGCAGTGCTCGTGCAGCGGCAGGCTTGAGCAGCACTTGTCTGCGCCGACGGAAGCCGGCACCGCCTCAACGGCAAAATTGTCGGCCGCGATGGCGGCGACGCCGCTCTGGCTGATCCAGTCCAGCAGGCGGCGGTCGCGGCCGTTCAGGACGCAGCAGGTTCCGAGCAGAACGGCCGGGTCCGGCGCCGTCATGTCGAGAACGCGCTGAGCGAAGCCGGTATGGAGACACAGCACATCGCCTGGCTCGACCGCGACATCGTCCGCCCGCAGAACCCCCATGAGGTCGTCATGGCCAACGAGCCGGCGCTCATCCCCGAAATGCGCGCGCAGATCCACCATGACGGCGCGTCCCTGGATGCCGTGGGCGGCCATGGTCTCTATGCCCAGCGCCCGCGCGCTTGAGGTGCTGGCCTGCCCGCCAGGGCCGGCATCATCGACCTCCGTGGGGCCGATGATCTCCTGTCCCGCCCGGAAGCCATTATAGTAGACGCGCTCGGCGATGCCGTCGCCATCAGCGTCGAACTGGGCGCCGACATGGGCGAAGCTGTCCCACTGTGTCGAATATTGCAGGTAGAGGATCGCGAGATCGTCGTTGAAGACGTCTGTGCAGTCGCTCGCGTCGCCGACAAGCACGCAGTTGAAGTTGGGTCGGCCGTCTCGGATCGTCGGCCGCAACGCCGGGGGAAAACGTCGCGTACTCAGGATGTTGCCGCCCGGCCGGTCGAGCGGCAGGCTCAGGCAGAATGAAATTCCCTCTGTCGCCTCGGCGAGGCCCAGCAATCGCTTCTCGCGCGTGATCAGGTTCAGGCGCCCGAGCTGATCGTCGGGCCCGAAATCGCCCCAGTTTGAGCCATGCGGCCGACGCTTCCAGCGCTGGTTTGTCATGTCGCTCCCCCCGTCAAGCGCTCGCGGCCCGTTTGCGCAGATGTCACCGTGGCCGCGGAAACGTCGCCACGCAACGCGTTTGCGTAGGCCTTGAAGTCGACCTCCAGTGCATAGCGTGCGGTGTCGAGATAGGTTCTCCGCTGCTCCTCGCGATGCGCCGCTATCTCCTCCTGCTGTCGACCGGGCGTAGGCAGAGGCAAGGAGCCTGACAGGGCCGCGGCGATCCACCGGGCCTGGATCTCGACCAGCGGAATCGTCGGCCCAATCGGCTGGACCAGTCCAGCGAAATACAGTCCTGGATGCTCCACGCTGGCGATCCGTCGGTAAAGTTGCGGCGGCTCATCGCCGGCTCCGACTATTTCCTTTCCGAGGAACGGGAAGCTCGTCCGATAGCCGGTCGCACAGATCACGGCATCGAAGCGCTGGCGCGATCCGTCCGTGAAGACGATCTCCTCGCCAGCCAACTCCGCGATGTTCGGCTTCATCGCGATACGGCCGTGCCCGATCGCCGGCAGCAGATCCTGACTCAGCGTCGCGTGCTCTCGCCACATCGGATGCTCCGGCCGGCGGATGCCGAAGCGGCGCTGGTCGCCGATCGCGAGGCGGATCAGCCGCGCCATGAGTATCCGGGTCAGCCGCGTCGGCAGCCGTAGCCGGCGCGACAGGAAGGCCGACCAGCGATCGATCGGGATACCCATCAAGTATTTGGGCATGATCCAGGCGCTGCGGCGCGTCGAGATCGTGACGCTGCGGGCACGCCGGCATAGGTCGACGGCGATGTCGACCGCGGAATTGCCCAGTCCGACGACGAGCACGTCTTTTCCCTCAAAAGGGGCCGCCGTTCGGTAGTGATGGGAGTGACTCATGCTGCCGAGGAAGGCCCCCGGGAACTGCGGCCAGCGCGGGTCCCAGAGATGGCCGTTGGCGACGACGACGGCGCGATAGCGCCGCGTCTCCCCGCTCGACAGCCCAACGTTCCAGCCTTCGCCACAGCGCTCCACCTGTTCGATGCTGGTTCTGAACGTGACGCCGTCGCGAAGGCCGAAACGATCGGCATAAGCCTCAAGGTGGCGCAGGAAGGCGTCGTGCGAGAGGAAATCCGGTTGGTCGCCCGCGATCGGAAAATCCGAATAGCCGAGGTTTTCGCGGCTCGTATCGATATGAAGGCTTGGCATAGGCGGAGGATAGCCCGTTGTCGTTCTCGTAGCGCCACATTCCGCCGATATCGGAGCCCTTTTCGAAGCACTCATAGCTGAGCCCGCGTTCGCGCAGTGCCTTGGCGACGACCATGCCGGACGAACCGGCGCCGATGATGCAGATGTCAGCCGCGACCATGGGTCATGACCTTTGCATTCGCGAGATGATCGGCGATGACATCGGCGACCGAAGCATCGGCCTGAAGTCCGAGCGCGCTGGCGGTCGATGAAACCAGCCGCCGCGGCCAGCCGTCGACGATCGCCTGGAGCGCTGGATCGGGAGCAATCCGGATGCGGCCGGCGTCTGTGCCCCCCACTTCGCCGACGGCTGCTGCGATCTCGGCGATGCTGGTGCTCAGCGAGGGGAGATTAAGCGCGCGGCCGGCCGGCAATGCCTCTGGCGAAACGTCATGCAGCGCGATCAGCGACCGGCAAACCGCGCCGGCCGATGCGATTGGAATGACCGTATCGCCCGCCAGCGGGCAGAGCACATCGCGCCCCGACAGCGGCTCGCGGATGATCGCGGCGATTCGATCCGATACGGCGGGTGTCGCGGCCCCTGGTCTCACAAGGACGATCGGCAGGCGCAGGCAGCGCGCATCGACGTCGCCCCTGCGGCTCATATCGGCCAGCATCAGCTCGGCGATGGCCTTCTGCGTGCCGTAAGTCGTGGCAGGCCGCGGCCGGACGTCGTCATCGACGACCGCCGGCAGCCGGCCTCCGAACACGGCGATCGAACTGGCGAGGACGAAGCGCGGTCGCCGCCCGGCTTGCCGCGGCAGCAGCCGGCCGATGGCCGCGACATTGGCCGCAAAGGCAGCCTCGGGGGCGGCCTCCGCGTCGAGGGTCAGGCTGGCGGCGAGGTGGAAGATACTGTCGAAGCGCTGTCCCGCGAGATGGGCGCAGAAGGCCGGATCGGCGAGATCGCCCGCCACGACGGTGACGGGGATGTCTGCCGATGAATCCGGCTCGAACGCCCCACGGTCGGTCAGGACGAGCTCTGTCACCCGGCTGCGCAGCGTCTGCGGCAATGCGGTTTCAGCATGGGCGAGGAGGGCCTGAGCCAGTCTCCGCCCGAGAAAACCACTAGCCCCAGTGATCAGAACACGCATCGCCGTATCGCCTCGCGAAGGCCGGGCCCCGGTTGGGGCACCAAAACATACTACCTAGTATGTTGCATGATGCAAGGCCGGGAGGTCAGCCCATAGCTCTGGGCCTCAAGCCTTCGATGATGGTCGTCACCATCTGCTCAGCCAGCACATCACGGGCTTCGGGCGACCGATCGGCTTCGGGGCGGTACCAGAACAAGGACCATTGCAGCGCGCCCAGCATCGTCTTGACAGCGATGGAGATGTCGAGCTCTGCAAGCAGCCCGGCCTGCCTGGCGGCTGCGGCCTGCCGTTTGAACAGCCCCTCGAATGCATCACGGCTGGCGATTAGCTCGCTGAGCGTGCGCCGCTGCGGATCGGTGGTCGGGCCGAGGCCGAAGCGGTGCAATTGCACGCCCTGGGCCACGACGTTCTCGAACGTGTGGTTGTCCAGCATCGCCCGCGCGTGTGCCCGGAGCATCGCCCTCAGCACGGTCAGCGCATCGCCATCAACCGCGCAGGCTGGCTCGACGGCAGCGAAGAGACGGGCCATTCCCTCTCGATGCACCTCGAAGAAAAGATCGGTCTTCGAGGCGTAGTGGTGATAGATGCGACCCTTGGTCGAACCAAGACGGCGGGCGACATCGTCGATACTGGTGGCGTGAAAGCCCTGCTCCATGAAGCACTCGGCCGCCTTGGCCAAAATCTCAATTTTACTCGATGTCATTCGTCATGAATCCAATATCGAATTTTCCCATGAAACCATCAAAGCCTCATCGGACTTTTTTGAAAAGTCGGAAAGGCCGAGAGTTGCCATACTTGCCGACATGGGCGACCCACAAAGAACCGGACACTAACAATTCTGCATGATGTCGTGGAAATGCTCATCCGCGCCGCGTTGGTCTCGCGACCCTCTTTCAGATCAAACAGATCAATTGGGTCGGGCTCAGCCGGCGCAGAGCGCGGCGATGACGTTGCGGCCGGTGCGCTCGACATGGTCGCGCAGCCGCCGCACCGTCTCCTCGGCCCGCCGCTCGATCAGGGCTTCCGCTGCGCAACGCCGCCGACAGTCTCGCCAGAAGGTTCAAGAGCTGATGCGGCACGTCCTGACGTTGGACCTTAGCCACCAAGCAGGCATACGCGGGTCGATGGTTGCGGGATCACTCCCGACTGCGGCAGAACATCATGGAACGACCTCGGGCGTGTCGCAGCATGGCCGACCGCCGCCCGCATCGGTTTAACATCCAATGCGGCTAATTTGGAAACGCCGGCGATCTACAAGCGCGTCAGCTTGTCCCTCAGACGAGGTGCCGCCCAGTCCAAGAACGCCCGGAGTTTGGCCGGACGTTGGCCCTGGCTCGCATAGACGAGCTGGACCGGAATCGGTTCGGGCGCGAAAGCCTCCAGCATCGGCACGAGCGTGCCCGAGCGAAGCTCGTCAACGATCTGGTAGGACAGCACGCGTGCGATCCCAAGCCCGGCGACGGCTGCGTCCACTGCCCCTTCAATCGAGTTGACCGCCAGACGCGGATGCGGCTCGACCGAGAGCATCGGGTTGTCGCCGCGATAGCGCCATTCCGGAGAACTTGAGAATCCGCGGAAGCTGATGCCGTCGTGCTTCTTAAGGTCGTCGGGTGAGATGGGCGTGCCCCGGCGCGCCAGGTAATCCGGGCTGGCGCAGATCAGGCGGCGGACCTGCCCGACCCGCGTCGCCATCAGGCTGCTGTCCTCGAGATGGCCGAGCCGGATGCCGATATCGAGATGTTCCTCGACCAGGTTGACATGCCGGTCGCTGAGATGAAGGCGCAGATCTATCTTCGGATATTCCGACAGGAACGTCACTGCGATCGGCAGAAGGTGGCGACGCCCGAAGACGACGGGCGCGGTGACGGCCAGCTCGCCGCGCGGCTCGCTGAATTCTCCAGCCGCGGCGCGTTCCGCCTCATCAACCTGGTCCAGGATGCGCTGGGAGGCAGCGACATAGCCGCGGCCGGCGTCCGTCAACTCGACCCGTCTGCTGGTCCGGACCAGCAGGCGGGTGCCCAGGTGCCGTTCGAGGTCGGCGACCTTGCGGCTGACCGTCGCGAGCGGCGCGCGCAGACGGCGCGAGCCCGCCGAGAGGCTGCCTTCCTCGACCACGGCGAGCAGCACGGACATGGCGTCCAGACGATCCATCAAGGCTTCCATAAAATGAGAGGAAACATCCCAGTATCGCTGGATACTCCCGCAGGTCGGGAGCGTCTAGATCTGAGCTTAGCCAATCACGGCTAGCCCCTTTCCGCAGGAGCTACCGATGACCAATCTGTCCCGTCGTGCTTTTGCCTTCGCTTTTTCGGCACTCTCGCTGGCTGCCGGCACGACCGCGCCTGCCCGGGTTGCTCTAGCCAATCAGAACAGTGTCGCCAGCACGCCACCCTTGCCTATCGCCCAGATCAAGCTGGGCCGCTTCACTGTGACCGCGCTTGCGGACGGGTTTGCGGATATGCCTTTCTCCTTCTTCACGGGGCGGACCCCGCAGCAGATCGAGGCGGCGGCAGCCGCCCAGTTCGCCGCCAACCCCGGCGGCATCCGGCTTGTCTTCAACCAGTACCTGATCGACGACGGCGAGCGTCGGATTTTGGTCGATACCGGGCCGGCCGGAGTGGTGTCGGACATGCTTTTCCATCCCTCGCTGCATCCGGTCGCAGCCGATATCGGCTTCGTCTTCGAACAGGACCCCGCCGCCGCGCGGGCGATGAGGGCAGGCTTCTTCCCGCGTGCGGCGAAGGAGAAGGCTCTCATCGCAGCGACGCATATGCCGTTTCCCGGCCTTGGCCACATCGTCTCCGACGGCGGCCAGATGCGTTGGCTCGCTGCCGAATGGGCTCATCAGGGCTGGTCCCTCGGATCGCCGTTTGTATCGACGGACATGTTTTCCCGGGCCGTCGGCTCCGCCGGTCGGCCCCTTCTCAGGAGGCAGTTATGCTGCACAAATATCTGGAGCTCGCCTCCACCCCGGCTGTGAAGGCCGCACGCCAGCATTATGGCAGTGCTGCCCAATACGCCCGGATCGACGGCACGCTCGATCCACGAGGCGCGCCTCGCAACGACCGGATCGGGCCCGAAGAGGCGGCCTTCATCGCGGCGCGAGACGGGTTTTACATCGCGTCAGTCTCAGAGACGGGATGGCCCTATGTCCAGTTTCGCGGAGGACCCACAGGCTTTCTGCAGATTCTCGACGACAGAACGCTCGGCTTCACTGATTTTCGCGGAAACCGGCAGTATCTCACCACCGGCAATGTCGCCGGCAACGACCGCATCTCGCTCTTCCTGATGGATTACGCGCAGCAGCGGCGGCTGAAGATCTTCGGCCGCATGCGAATCGTCGACGTCAACGACGATCCGGAGTTGGCAGCCCGCCTGAGCCTGCCCGCCTACCGGGCGACCGCCGAGCGTGCCGTCTCGATTTCGGTCGAGGCCTTCGACTGGAACTGCCCGCAGCACATCACGCCACGGTTCACCGAGGCTGAGATCGCGGATCTGCTGCAACCGTTCAAGACCAGGATGACGGCCCTCGAAGCCGAGAATGTCCGACTGCGAACCGCTGCAAGCGGTCTCAACTGAAGCGCAGCTCGCCAAGCAAGAGCGCCCCAATTGTGGATGGCATCATCACCCCTTTTGGCTTTCCCACCGACGCAAGCGTCCTCCCGCAGCACAAAGCCGTAGGTCTTGCCATCGGGAGAAACGCTGGACCTCGCCAATAGCGGCTCGGCCTTGAAGTCCGGCGTCAGCCAGACCAGCGTGTCGAACATATAGACCGGGAGCGGGCCCTGGTTGCGCGCCCGTTGTAACGGGGTTGAGCGTGTCCGTCGGCTCCGCCCAGCCGACGGTCAGCTTGGCATTCTTGTTGGGTGCCTGCGTCTGCCGCCAGCGATGGCGAGGACCGAGAGGGCCGTGGCTGCCACGCCGCGAATTGCCGGGCGCATAGCGATGCGGCTTCCTTAGCGGCTTCAGAGTTTGGCCGCCATATTGAAGAAGTCGTTCGGCCCGACCTGACCGCCCTTGAGGATGACGCTGAGGCCGTCAAGGGAAGCCGAATCGCTATGCGCCCGGCAATTCGGGGCTCCCGTGACGAAGGCCGCCTCGTAGCTGAGACCCCAGATATCCATCGCCTGGATCGCCCGACTCGACGTGTCGCCGCCCGCCACCACGAGCCGCGACGGGCGAACCTTGTCGACGATGGCGCGCAGCAGCGCGGCCGTTGCGACAGCAACATCACCGGGGTTGCCGGGCGTGCCCTCCGGACGGTTGGTGCTCAGCATGACGTGCCCCGACGCGAGCTGCTCGACGACAGCGCTGCGCAAGTTCTCGCGGTAGTCGCCATCGCTGATCAGGCGCAGTGGATCGATCATGGTCTTCGCGTAGCCTGACGCCGTCTCGACTTGCAGGCGCGTGACCGGCGAGAGGCTTCCAACGAGAGCGAGGATGTGGCCAGCTTTGTCCCGTGCCGGTGGTGCCACGACAGGAGCGCCGGGCGCATTCCCGGACGCCGCGACGAAGGCTTGCGCGACCGAGCTCGGGCCGACCGCGAGCAGCGGGCCGTCGCCGCCAAGGCGCGCCAGGAGGGCGCCGATCGCGGCGATGTCGCGGGCACAAATGATATCGAGCACAATCGCTTCGGCCTCCATATCGGCCAGCCAATGCGAATGAACATCGCCTTCATAGGCCCGGTGGTCGATCAGCCCGACCGGGTCGAGACCCTGCAATGCCAGATGCCGCCTCAGATCGGCCTCGCGCATCGGCGTGACCGGGTGCACGCTCATAGTCGGATGACGGTCGATCCGATGCACGATGCCGTTGCTGCCGGCGGCCGCGAAGAGATTACCGAAGATGCAGTAGCGGCCGAGATTGGGCTGGCCGCCGACGACCGGCACCGGCCCCGGCCGGACATGCGGGCGCAGCGCCCTGACAGCCGCGCCGATGCTGCCGATATGGGGTGAACTGTCGAAAGTTGAGCAGCATTTGTAGTGCAACAGCCCGATCTTCAGCTCGGCGAAAAAGCGGCCCACCGCGTCGAGCTCGACAGCCATCTCCGCGGGAGGCATCGCCCGCGACGCGCCCGCGATCCCGATCGCGTCAAGCGGACCGGCCGCAAGCAGATTGCGCTGGCTGGGCAGGCCGAGGAAGAGCAGCGCGCGCATCCCGCCCTGCGCCAAGGTCGCCAGCGTGTCGGTCGCGCCGGTGAAGTCGTCGCCATACCAGCCATAGGATGGGCGGGGCACTGCCATCTCCGGGCTCAACCCGTGACCTTGCCGAAGAAATCCATCGCCTGGCGCAGTTCCGGATGCAGGGCGGCGGCATCGCTCAGCGACTGGCCGGTTGCGACGGCCTCCCAGGCCTGGCGGATGCTGGCGACGCCGGCAGCCGGGCCGCCGGGATGGGCGAGGATGCCGCCGCCGGCCATGAAGAGCAGATCCGAATGACCAATGGCATCAAAAGTCGGCTGCGCCGTTCCAGCCCATTGTCCCGACGAAAAGGCCGGCAGGACGCGGTCGTTGATGCCCTCACTGAGCGGCGTCACGCAGTCCTTCGCCGAGGACACGACCTCTTCGTCCTCCTGCGCGAACTTTCCTTGCAGGCCATGGACATGCATGTGGTCGACGCCGGCCAGGCGCCAGAGCGTCTGGTAGGCCTGGAAGGAGATACCGAGCAGCGGATGGCGCGAGAGGGCGCCAAAGCCGTTGCGGTGGCCGTGAAGCGCCAGATCGGTCGCGCGGCGGAGCGTCTCGATTGCGGAAAAACCGCACCAGTTCAGGCTCGCCATGACGCAGGTGCCGCCCTCGCGCGCCACCAGATCGGCATGGCGCTTCATCGCGTCGGTCTCGTCGGTGATGTTGAAGGCGATCATCACGGCCTTGCCGGTGCGGTCCTGATGGCGCCGTACCGCCTCCATCACAGCCGGCACGCGCTCGCTGAGCGGTGCATGGATGGGATCGGCCGAGATCTCGTCGTCCTTGATGAAGTCGAGCCCGGCGGCGCAAAGCTTGCCGACCAGCGCGGCTGTCTCCTGCGGGCTCAGGCCGACATTGGGCTTGATGATCGAGCCGACAAGCGGGCCTTCCATCACACCGGTCAGCGTGCGCGTTCCGGCAATGCCCTGGCGCGGCATCTGGAAGCGGCTGCGGAAGGAGGTGGGCAGTGTGAGGGTGTCGAGCCTCAGGCCCGTGACCTCGCCAAGATCATAGAGATTGCCCGCGACAATCGAGGCCAGCGTCGCGAGATTGGCGCCGACATTGTCGACCGGAAACGAGATCACGATGCGGGCGCGGCGCCACGGCCCGGCGTTGCCCTTCTTCGCCAGCCATGCATTGGGCAGGCTGGGCGCGGCGACGGTTTCCAACTCCTCGACGGCGGTCACGACCGCGCGGGTGCGGCTGCGCAGTTCGTCGGTCTCGCCGGCGACTCGGGTAAAAGTGCCGCTGGACTGCTCGCCTGCCATGATCTCGGCGACCTTGGCGGGGTCGAGCGGGGTCTCGATCAGATAGGTCGCTTCGAAGCGGTCCGTGGTCATCGGCGGCGTCAAAGCTGGCTCAGATCCGGAAACGGCCGCACCGGGTCGCTGCCGTCCCAAGTCTCCGAAGCCTCGCGGATCAGCCGGAACATCTCGCCCTTGGGTCCGGCGACCTCGGAGAGTTCGATCACGGTGCCGGGGTGGTAATGCGTGTCGAAATAGACGAAGCGACCTCGCTCGCCGACCTCGCCCGACATCACCGCCTTGAAGCCCTGCTGGGTCAGTCGGTCGAGATCGGCGTCGTAGTCCGAGGTCCAGTAGGCGACGTGCTGCAGACCGCTATGGCCGGCGTCGGTGAAGTCCTTGTACATCGACGGCACGGCGTTGCGGCACTGGATCAGCTCGATCTGGAGCGGGCCGGAATTGGCCAGCGCGACCGAGTTGTGCGGCTCGTAGGCCAGCCCCTTGTAGCGATAGTTTTTGATCGGGACCTTCGGATTGTAGAAGAAGGGGCCGACGCCGAGCACGCGGCTCCAGTAATCCATCGCCGCCTCGATATCGGGGACGACATAGCCCGCCTGGCGGATCTGGCCGAAGAAGCGGCTCATGAAAGTACCCTTGTCATGGTCGGTTGCCGAGAAGTCTGAATGTCAGGAGGCCCCACAGATCAATGCGGCCGCGACGATGCAAAGGCCGAGAAACAGAGCCGGCATGTTGCCGCTGATGGGTTTCTCGGCCTTCGTCTGGATCGACCGCTCCGATTGCGGATCAGGCGAGCTTGCCGACGGCGCCTTCGAGCAGACCCCAGGCCTCGGCGCCGAAGCGCTCCTGCCATTCCTTGTAGAAGCCGGCGTCACGGAGCTTGGCGCGGAAGGTCTCGGGGTTGGTCTTGTTGAAGGTCAGCCCCTTGGACTGGAGGTCGGCTTGGACCGTCTCGTTGAGCGCCTTGATGTCGCCGCGCTGCTTGACGCCGGCATCGTTGATGGCATCGCCCACGATCTTCTGGATGTCAGCGGGCAGGCCACGCCAGGCGCGGCCATTGGCGATGAACCAGAAGCCGTCCCAGATATGGTTCGAGAGCGCGCAGCTCTTCTGCACTTCGAACAGCTTTGCGACCTGGATGATCGGCAGCGGGTTCTCCTGCGCATCGACGACCTTGGTCTGCAGCGCCGTGTAGACCTCCGAGAACTGGAGGCTGGCGGGGGCGGCTTCGAGCGCCTTGAACATGGAGATCGAGAGCGGAGAGACCGGCACGCGGATTTTCAGGCCGGCCATGTCCTTGGCCGCTTCGATCGGCTTGCCCGAGGTCGTCATCTGGCGGAAGCCGTTGTCCCACATTTTCTCAAAAGCGAAGAGGTTGAGCTTGGAGATGGCCTCACGCACATGGGCGCCTAGCTTGCCGTCCATGGCCTTCCAGACCTGGTCGTAATCGGAGAAGGCGAAGCCGACCGCGTTGATCGCCGCGACGGGGACCAAGGTCGCGATGACAAGGGCGGAGGGGGTGAAGAAGGTGATGCCGCCAGCGCGCACCTGGCTCAGCATGTCGGTGTCGCCGCCGAGCTGGTTGTTCGGGAAGATCTTGATCTCGACCCGGCCGTTGCTCTCCCTGGCGATGCGCTCGGCGGCCTCCTGGGCACGGATGTTGAGCGGGTGGCTCAGCGGCAGGTTGTTGCCGTATTTCAGCTCGAACTCGGCCGCGCGAGCGATGTGCGGCATTCCGATGAGAGGGATTACCGACGATGCGGCAAGGGTGCGCAGCACCGTGCGACGGGTCAGAACAGTCATCTCTACCTCCCTGGATCGCCGTGCGATCTGATTGTTTATGGTGTTCTTCCCCAGACGATAGAAAGTGGGCATGATGGGCGTCAAACTCAATTTCTGATGGATTTTGATGGATTATGAGAGATGTTTGACGAGCCAGAAGCCCTGCCGAAGCGGCGCCGTTCGACACGGATCGACGATGTCGCCGAGCGCGCCGGCGTCTCGACCGCGACCGTCGACAGGGTGCTCAACCGCCGCCCGGGCGTGCGCGCCATCACGGTCCAGCGCGTGCTGAAAGCTGCCGGCGAGATCGGCTATGTCATTGACGAGGCGCAGCCCGCCAGCGCTCTCCGGCCGTTGCGTCTGGCATTCCTGCTGCCAGCGGGCGGCAACCGCTTTCTCGCGATGATGGGCCGGCTGATCGGCGGGTCGCAGGAGCAGCTTGCGTCGTTCAACATGCGGGCGCGGGTCGACTATATCGAGAGCTTCAAGCCGGAGCTTCTCGCCCAGCATCTCAAGAAGGTCGGGCGCGATGTGGACGGCGTCGCTTTCATGGCGCTGGAGCATCCGATGGTGCGCGAGGCGGTCGATTGGCTGGCCGAGCGCGGCGTACCGGCTGTCACCCTGATCTCCGACATCGCCAATACCAAGCGTGTCGCCTATGTCGGGCTCGACAACCGCTCAGCGGGGCGCACGGCTGGCTATCTGCTGGCGCGCTTCATCGGACCCAGGTCGGCCAAGGTCGCGATGATCGCCGGCAGCCTGAGCTACCGCGCCCATGAAGAGCGCGAAATGGGCTTCCTGCATCTGTTCGAGGATTTGTTCCCCGCGATCCAGGTCGTCGGCCTGCGCGAGGGCCATGACGAGGAGGCACGCAACTATCGCCAGACCAAGACGTTGTTGGCGCAGCATCCCGACCTTGCCGGCATCTATAATATCGGCGGCGGCCCGGAGGGCATCGCCCGGGCGCTGAAGGAATCGGGACGGCAGCACGAGGTCGTCTTCGTCGGCCACGGCCTGACGCCTGATACGCGCAGCCTTCTCATCGAGGGGGCTATGGACGCCGTCATCACGCAGAACCCGCAGGCCGCAATGATGGACTGCGTCTCGATCTTCGCCAATCTGCGCGCCGGCCGGCCGGCCTCGCAGGGCGTCGAGCGGCCGCGCACCGAGATCGTGCTGCGCGAGAACCTGCCTTAGGGCTCGACCAAACGCAGGAGATTGCGCGCCTCCGCGACTGGTCTCGGGGCCGTTGTAGAAGGCCAGGTAGCTTTTCCGAGCCAGCTCTACATTAGCGCGCGATCTGACCGGTCGTCAGATCGACCTGTAGGAACCTCGGTGGCGCGATCACGATCTGACGTTAGGGCAATTTTTAAGGAACTTCGTGACAGTTTCGATGGCTCAACTATGCGCCCTTTCGGGACACGTCGATCATGGCCTTTGCTGCTCGCATTACCTCTCTGTCCGTGGGCGCGAAGATTGCCGTAATCATGACGTTGATGATGTTGCCGGTCGGGCATCTGACGCTGCTGTTTGGGCAACAGGTCCGCAAGGATGTCGCGTTCTCGTCGCTCGAAATCACAGGCGCTCGCCTGTTGAGCGACGTCTGGACTGCGCTCTCGGCGGGTACAGCGCCCAACGCCCCGGCCGATCGCCTGTCCGGGATGGTCCAGAAGATCAAGGCCAGGCAAGCCGAGGCCGATGCTTTGAATGCAGGCGATGCCTTGAGCACGTTCTCCCGAAGCCTGTCCGAAGAGAAGGACAAGGGCCGGATCGGGGACGCCGGGCAGACAGCCATCCAGAAGATCGCTGACGGTTCGAACCTCACGCTCGATCCGGACGTCGATTCTTATTACGTCATGGACGTCGTCGCCGTTCGCCTGCCGGAGTTGGTGGTCGCCCGGGCCGGGCTGGCTGCGGCCATGCAGCCGGTTTTTGCCGGACAAGCGAGGGCCGCCCCGCGCCAGCACGATCTTCTCGTCCAAGCCGCGACCCGCTTCGATATTGCCCTTGCCGCCGTGCAGTCCTCCCTTGCCTCAGCCATCACCGGCAACGCCGATGGCAGCCTCGGCACCGGCCTCGCGGTGGCCCGCGGCCGCTTCGACAGCGCGAGCGCTCTCGTGGCGAAACAGGCCGCAGCCCTCCGCGAAGACTACGTGCTGGCGCGTACGCCATCGCTGCGCGCGACTGACGCGGATGAGGCGGCCATTGCCTTCGTCGCTGCGGCGGACGCTCTCTGGTCGGCCGGACAGGCACAGTTGATCCGGCTCATCGACGCCCGCATCGACGGTTTCGAGAGCAGGGCCTGGCGCGATCTTGCTATCGCTGCGACGGCGGCGCTGATCGCCTTCGCCTTCGCGCTGGCCTTCGTCCGGACGATCCGTAACCCTCTCGCCGATCTGGTCGGGACGCTCCGCCGCCACGAGGCGAACGACTACGACGCCCCCGTTCCGCATGTCGGGCTCCGCAACGAGATCGGCGAGATCGCCCGCGCGATCGACCAAGGGCGTATCGAGGCTGGGCGCAGCGCCCTGACGGTTTCGGCGATGAATAAGGCGCCGACCATGCTGATGATCACGGATCCGGACGAGAAGATCACCTTCCTCAGCGCATCCCTGCAGAGGATGCTGAAGCAGCTCGAACCGTGCTTCCAGGCAGCAACGCCGGCCTTTACTGTCGAAACGATGATGGGCCAGCATATCGATTGCTACCGCAACAATCCTAATCTTCGGCGCCAGCTCATTCTCGATAATGGTGAGGTTCGCAAGCTGCGCTACGATATCGGTGCCGAAGCAATTATGGTCGATATGGCCTACATCCATGACACGGGAGGCCGGACCATCGGCCACACCCTGATTTGGCGCAACGTTACGGCCGAGCTGCAGAGCGAGGCCGAGGTTGCGGCGGTCGTCGATGCCGCCCGCAATGGCGACTTCTCGACGAGGTTGTCGCTGGACGAGAAGGAAGGTTTCGTCCGCGATATCGCCATAGGCCTCAATCAGGTCTCGGCGGTGGTTGAGCAGTCGACAACCGACTTCGCCCGGGCAATGCAGGCCATCGCCGCCGCCGATCTGACGCGCCCGGTCACGGGCGACTATCACGGCGTCTTCGCCGAGCTCAAGAGCGCGATCAACGACACCGTCGATCGCCTGTCCTCGACGGTGCGGACGATCCAGCTGACCTCGGCCGATGTCGGTCTCGCCGCGCGCGAGATCAATATGGGCGCCG
>QBLV01000007.1:0-1700 GCA_003241815.1 Hyphomicrobiales bacterium
CCCGTAGCCGCCGCGATCGCCGCGGTCGGCATACCCGCCACCGCCGCCGAAATCATCGCGCGGAGCGCGGGGAGCGCGGGGAGCCGATTGGGTCGCCGTCGAAGCATCGATCTCATGGACGGCGACGACCTGGAGGCCCCGGCGTCCTTCGCCGAGATCGCAGACGATGGTGGCGCCCGGCTGCAGGGACTGCTGGTCGAGCGGACCGATCGCCGAAATGTGAAGGAAGACGTCGCCTGAGCCATCGGCCGGCGACGCGAAACCGAACCCCTTTTCGGGGTCGAACCATTTAACCTTGGCTTCGATATTTTCGTGCGTAACGAAGGGTTGAGCAGCAGCAGGAGGACGACGATCGTACATGGAGCTTCAGGGATCAGTGATCGGGAGCACCTAATCTAGCGTAAGCCAAGCGCTCCGTCATCGGGGGCGCAGCGGTAAATTATCCGCAGCCACGCCCGCCGAGTGACCTCCCCGGCTCAGTGCCCTCCCCCGCGCGCCGGTGGGGCAGCCGGGGGCTTGCGCATGAGCAGCGCCAGCAGCACGAGGCTGGCGAAAATGAAGGTCAGGCCCAGGAAGACGTCGCCGAAGGCCATGATCAGCGCCTGCTTGTGAGCGCGCTGGTTGATCAGGGCGAGCGCCATCCGCTCGGCGGCGTCGCCAAAGTCGAGGAAGCGCTGCATGGTCTGCGCGATCGCCTCCTCCGCCACCTGCCGGCCCGCCGCGACGCTCTCATGCAGCCGCGCGATGTGCAGGTCGGTGCGGGTGTTCAACAGCGTGTTGATCAGCGCAAGCCCGACCGCACCGCCGAGATTGCGCGTCAGGTTGTAGAGCCCCGACGCGTTCTTGAGCTGCGCCGGCGGGAGCGTCCCGAGAGCGAGATTGTTGATCGGCACCATGCACAGCATCAGCGAGACGCCGCGCAGGATCTGCGGAACCAGCAGTTCGTAGAAGTCCCAATCCGCGGTGATGCCCGTGGCGATCCAGGTTCCCAGCGCGAAACCTGCGAATCCGATCATCATCTGCACGCGCGGATCGATCGCCTGCGAGAGCCGGCCGGCGATCGGCGCCGTCAGAAACATGCACAGCCCGGTGACGAACATGGTCTCGCCGATCTGCAGCGCATCATAGCCGCGGATGCGCCCAAGATAGACCGGGTACAGATAGGTCAGGCCGTAGAGCCCGATGCCCATGCAGAAGGAAAACAGCGAGCCGAAGGCGAAGTTGCGGTTGGTGAAGGCGTAGAGATCGACCAGCGGGTCGTCTCGCGTCAGCGCGCGCCAAAAGAACAGCGCCGCGCCGAAGATCATGACGACGGAGAAGAACACGATCTCATGGCTCTCGAACCAGTCGAGCCGCGTGCCCTCCTCCAGCACATATTCGAGGCTGCCGAGGAAGCCCGCCATGCCGATCAGGCCGAGCCAGTCGAAGCGCTTCAGCAGCCCCTTCTGCGGCTGGTCGAAATCGATCAGCGTCCACGCCGCGATCGAGACGCAGATGCCCGGCACGACATTGACCAGAAACAGCCAGTGCCAGGAGAAGGCGCTGCTGAGATAGCCGCCGACGGTCGGGCCGATCGTCGGCGCGAGCGTCGCGACGAGGCCGATCAGCGGCGAGACGATGGGGCGTTTCGAGGCGGGAAAGATCGTGAACGCCGCGGCGAAGACGCCGGGAATCATGCCGCCGCCGATGAAGCCCTGGAC
>QBLV01000007.1:1710-9992 GCA_003241815.1 Hyphomicrobiales bacterium
GCCCTGGACGGCGCGCCACAGGATCATCTCGCTGATCGAGGACGACATGGCGCACAGCACGCTGGCGATGGTGAAGCCCGCCGCCGCCACCGAGAAGAAAACGCGCGTCGAGAACGCCCGGCTGAGATAGCCCGACAGCGGGATCATGATCACTTCCGCGATCAGATAGGCCGTCTGCACCCAGGCGATCTCGTCGGACGACGCCGACAGGCCGGCCTGGATCTCGGCCAGCGAGGCCGAGACGATCTGGATGTCGAGGATCGCCATGAACATGCCGAAGATCATCGCCACGAAGGCGAAGATCCGGCGCATCGGGATGGCGTCGTCGACTGGAGGTGCGCCAGCCGGGGCGGTCAGGGTCGCGGTGGCCATGCTGGCATCTCGCTTCTCGTCACCTGAGCCGTCATTCCGGACAAGCCGCGAAGCGGCGCGGCTCCGGAATCCATCATAAGGTGCTGTCGTTGCCCTACGATGGATTCCGGGTCTGCGCTTCGCTTGCCCGGAATGACGGTCGCGTTTCAGTTCAATCAGGCTTGTCTCACCGCCCGCTCGCGGGACGCGGATCGATCTTCACCACCACCGACATGCCCGGCCGCAACACATGGCGCCCGGCCGCTTCAGGCGAGAGCGCGATCCGAACCGGCACGCGCTGGACGATTTTTGTGAAATTGCCGGTCGCGTTGTCGGGCGGCAGCAGGGTGAAGACCGAACCCGTTCCGCCGCTGATCCCGCTGACCTTGCCCTCGAAGACCTGGCCGGGCAGCGCATCGACGGTGATCGTCGCGCGGTCCCCGATCTTCAGCGGGCCGACCTGCGTCTCCTTGAAATTCGCATCGACATAGACCTTGTCGAGCGGCACGATCGACATCAGTCGCTTGCCGGCGCTGACGAGATCGCCAAGTTGGACATTGGTGTTGGCGATCAGCCCGTCGATTGGGGCCGAGACCCTGGTAAAGGTCAGGTCGCGCTCAGCCTTCTGCTCGGCGACCTTGAGTTCGTCGCCCTGCCGGGCCGCCTCGACGCGCTGCGCCTTCAGCACCTCGATATTGGCCTGCGCCGCCGAAACGCCGGCTTGCGCGCTTCCCAATGCTGCCTGGGCCTGGTCGCGGGCGGCTGTCGCGGCATCGAGCGTCGCCTGCGAACCATAGGATTTGGCGGCGAGGCTGTTGGCCCGATCGAAATCAGCGACCGTGCGCGTGACGCCGGCCTGGGCGGAGACCTGCTGCGCCTGAGCCTGCTGCAGACTGGCACGGCCGGCCTCGATCTGGCTGTCGATGCGTGACAGCGTAGCAGTCGCCGTCGCACTCTTGGCGCGGGCGCTTTCCAGTGCGATGCGCCAGTCGCCATCGTCGAGCACGACCAGCGGCTGGCCGGCCCTGACCTCCTGGTTCTGGACGACCGAGACGGAGGCGATGTTGGCCGAAAGCTTGGCCGAGATCGTCGCCATCTCGGCGCCGACATAGGCATCGTCGGTAGAGATGATGAAGCGGCCGTTGAACCACCAATCGGAACCGAACCAGAGCCCGGCGCCAATCGCGGCCGTGCCGAGAAGCATCAGGCCGGCGCGCCGCAGGGTCTTGCTCTTGGGCCGCGCCTCAGCCGGTGAGCTGGCCGCCTGGGGCGGCGCGGTCGCGGCGCCGCGCCTTGTCTCTGGGGGCATGGGCGCCGTTTCGAGAGCAGGGTCGACCAGTTGCAGCCTGTCGCGGTGCGGGCGATTGACGGTCTCGGCAGACATGGCGTCGTCCCGAATTACAATTCGAACCAACTGGTTCGATTGAACTTGAATTAACGCGGAGCTTCACGCATATCAAGTCAAATCGAACCAATCGGTTCGATTCTTTTTGCATGGCAGCCGCGCCAATGCCGGGTGGGGATGATGACGAAGAGCATCGAAGCGAAACCGAGGCCCGTTGCGCGCAACCGCCGCGTCGCCGGCATGGACCCCGACAAGCGCCGCCAGATTCTCGACGGCGCCCATGCCGTCTTCAATGCGCAGGGCTTCGATGCGGCGAGCATGAGCGAGATCGCGGCGGCGGCCGGCGTCTCCAAAGGCACGCTCTATGTCTATTTCGCTGACAAGGAGCATCTTTTCGTCGCGTTGATCGAGCGCGAGCGCGAGGCGCAGAAACAGGGTGTCTATGCCGCGCTGAGTGATGACCCCGATCTTGGCCATGCGCTGGCCAGCTTCGGCGAGGGCCTGGTGCGCCTGCTCTGCGGTGACTTCGCCATCAGCGCGCATCGCATCGTCATCGGCGTGGCCGAGCGCATGCCCGATCTCGGTCGGGAGTTCTATGAGCGCGGCCCCAAGCAGGGCGCCCATCGGCTGTCGCAGTTCCTGGCCGACAAGGTCAAGCAGGGGCTGCTGCAGATCGACGATCCCTATCTTGCGGCCGTGCAGTTCATCGACCTTTGCCAGTCGACGATGCTGCGCCCTCGCCTCTTGAATGCTCAACGCGAGCCGCCCTCCGAAAAAGAGATCCGGCGCGTCGTCGCGTCCGCGGTCGCGATGTTCCTTGCGGGCTACGGCACGAAGGCGCTTCGCGGGCCGACGCCCTGACCCACGGGGTCAGACCCGCTCTCAGCCCAGGCTCCTGGCCCTGATCCGCTCGCGATGCGCGGTGTAGAGCCCGGACATCGCGATGATGATGGCGCCCGCCAGCGTCCAGGCATCAGGCAGGACCGCAAACAGCAGGTAGCCGAAGATCGAGGCCCAGAGCAGCTGCAGATAGGAAAACGGCGCGAGCAGGGAGGCATCCGCATAACGGAACGCCGTCACCAGGAGCCAGTGCCCGACCGTCGACGAGACACCGATGAACAGCCCCAGCAGCAGGAACGGCCAGGTCATGGGCTGCCAGACGAAGGGCACGACCAGGCTGACGAGCACAAAGCCGATCACCGCCGAATAGGTGAGCGTGGTCAGAGGGCTCTCGGTCCGGCTCATCATGCGGGTGATGATCATGGCAAAAGCCCAGGACAGCGCCGAGGCCACCGGCAGCAGCGACGCGCTCTGGAACGCACTGCCACCCGGCCGCACCACGATCAGCACGCCCGCCAGCCCGACCACGGTCGCGGTCCAGCGCCGCCAGCCGATCGTCTCGCGCAGCATCGGGATCGAGAGGGCCGTGACGAAGAGCGGCGCGACGAAGCTCGATGCGGTGGCATCGGCAATTGGAAGATATTGCAGGCCCAATGTGAACAGGATCGAGGACAAGGTCACGCCCAGGCCGCGCAGGATCTGCAGCACCGGGCGCTGCGTGCGCAGCACGCGCCCCCCGCCCGCACGCCAGACCAGGGCCAGCATGATGGCGGCGAAGGTCCCGTAGCGCAGCCAGATTACCTGGACGGCCGACATATCGGCGGTCAGCACCTTGGAAGCGGCATCCGCAGCGGTGAAGAAGGCGCCCGTCACCAGCACCAGCCCGATCCCGCGCAGCGGTGCGTCACGGCGATGCGGCAGGGCGGGCCCTGGCTGCAGAGGCGTCGGCTCGGGATGGGGGACGTTTGGCAAAGGAACCGGCGTTTTCCGACGTCTTGGATGCGTCTGACTGGGCCGTTAGCCTAACCGATTCTGCCTTGCGTGGTCGCGCAAAGAACGAACGGGCCGCATGCAGCGATGAGCCCCCATCACCACGACCCCAGCACAAAATAAAAGGCGGACCGCGAAGCCCGCCTCGTCTGAAAAATCCGCCGGAGCGGCGCGCCTCAGGCCGCCTTCTGCCGCGGCTGGATCAGCTTGCGGTTGATCAGCACCTCGGCGATCTGCACCGCGTTCAGCGCCGCGCCCTTGCGCAGATTGTCGGACACGCACCAGAAGGCCAGGCCGTTCTCGACGGTGGCATCCTCGCGGATGCGCGAGATATAGGTCGCATCCTCGCCGGCCGCCTCATGCGGCGTCGCGTAGCCGCCGGGCTCATGCTTGTCGATGACGAGGATGCCGGGCGCCGCACGCAGCACCTCGCGGGCCTCATCGGCCGTCACCGGCTTCTCGCACTCGATGTTGACGCTCTCGGAATGGCCGATGAACACCGGCACGCGCACGCAGGTCGCGGTCAGCTTGATCTTGGGGTCGAGGATCTTCTTGGTCTCCGCCATCATCTTCCACTCTTCCTTGGTGAAGCCGTCCTCCATGAAGACGTCGATCTGCGGAATGAGGTTGAAGGAGATGCGGGCGGGGAACTTCTTGGTCACGACCTCGCCGGCGGAGAACACGGCGCGCGTCTGGTTGAAGAGCTCGTCCATGCCCTCCTTGCCGGCGCCCGAGACCGACTGATAGGTCGAGACGACGACGCGCTTGACGACATACTTGTCATGCAGCGGCTTCAGAGCGACCACGAGCTGCGCCGTCGAGCAGTTCGGGTTGGCGATGATGTTCATCTTGGTGAAGCCGGCCACGGCCGCGGCGTTCACCTCCGGCACGATCAGCGGCACGTCCGGATGCATCCGCCAGGCCGAGGAGTTGTCGATCACGACGCAGCCCTGGGCGCCGATCTTGGGCGACCACGCCTTCGAGATCTCGCCGCCGGCCGACATCAGGCAGATATCGGTGTCGGAGAAATCGTAATGCTCGAGCGACTTGCACTTCAGCGTCCTGTCGCCGAACGAGACCTCCGTCCCGATCGAACGCGACGAGGCCAGCGCCACGACCTCGCTGACCGGGAAGGCCCGCTCGGCCAGGATGTCCAGCATCTCGCGGCCCACATTACCCGTGGCGCCGACGATCGCGACCTTGAAGCTCATGATGATATTCCTTTCGGATGAAGCCGGTTTCGTCTCCCCCTGGGCGCCGGACGCCTCGATCGCGAGGCTCAGTCCGACATCATGCCCCCGCCGGGGGGAGAGGGGCCCGGAACCGAGGCGAAATTCAGCGCGGCGTACCGGTGGTCCCGGTCGCCGGTTTGGTCGTGCGTTTCGTCGTGAGACGGACAGTCACAGGGCCAATCCCGAAAGGCTGAAGCTTCGCGGCATCATCCGGGGCGCGCTTGCCTCGCATGACACGTCGCTGTGAGAACACCGTAGGCGGCGAAAAGTCAATTGCCTCCTGCTCCGGTGCCAGGTCCAGCGCATGGGCCGCGCAGCCCGCCGCCCATTAACCCTGCTTCTTGACCGCCCGTTCACGCTGCCCGGCGATTCCCCCGTCGCGGTAACCGGAAGCTGACTCACCTGCCGTCACCGTATGCGCGGGTGAGGACGAACGCGCCGCTGGAAAGCGGCGCGGAACGCGGGTTCGGGGTCGTGTCAGGTCATATCGCATCGCTTCTGCTCAACCGGGTCAGGTTCTCCTGGCCTGTCCTTCGGGATGCACGGTCGGGGCTGGGCCAAGCCTGGATGCGGCTCTCGACGGTCGATTTCGCTGCAGCCCTGATCCGCCTCGCCGACGGCATTGAGACCGGCTTCGGCTATCTCTGGCGCGGCCTCGCCGGCCTGCGCCATCTGCGCATCCTGCTGCGGGTGCCGGGCCTGGGCCTGACCGGCGGCCTGGTCTGGCGAAGCGTCGCGGCCGCGACCGGCATCGGCCTGACGGCCGCGCTCGTCACTGCCCTGTCTTCAGGAAGCGAGGCGACGATCGCGAGCCTGACCCTGCAGCCGGAGCAGGACGCACGCCCCGTGCGCGACGTTCGTCAGGAGCCACGCCCGAGCCCCGGCAACCGCGAGAACTGGGTCACCATCACCAAGCCGATCCCCATCTTCGGGCTGGAATCGCCCGAACTCGACCGCAGTTCCGCGACATTGGAAGCGCGTCGCAGTCAGGACGGCTCGCAGCGCGAGGACGTGCTGAGCTTTGCATCCTTTGCCGGCGAGAGGCCGCATCTGCTGCTGCGCCTGAGCGTGGAGCATGGGCGCGGCGACCTCTCGCAGCCCTTCATCATCGCGCTGGTGCGCGAGACCGCTTCGCGCGCCATGTCGGTCCAGCGCAGCGGCATGCCGACCGCGATCGCGACCCGCTTCGGCCCCGTCGAGACCGCCGATGCGACGCTGAGCGACGGCGATGTCAGCCGCGCCTGCATCGCCTTCCGCATGGACGCCGGCGCGCTGCCGCTCTCGCTGGGGGGCTGGTGGTGCGGCGGCACCAAGCCGGCCGACCGGCAGCAGCTCGTCTGCCTGATCGACCGGATCGATCTGCTCAATGCCGGTGACGACAAGGCGCTGCGCACGGCCTTTTCACGCAGCGAACTCCACCGCCAGCCGGCCTGCGCGCCGCCGCGCCTCGCCGCGACCGGACGCAAGGCTTCATGGCTCGACGCCGACGCGACGGCTCCCGCCCTGCGCACGAAGAGCGCGGGCGTTGCTCCGGTACGGCCGCAGCCCAAGCGCTGACGGCTGGGAAGGCCTTGGAATGTCCGAGACACGCTCTCAGACCATCACCGCGCTGGAAGCGACCGGCCGCGTCGCCATGGGGACCGCGCGCTTCCTCTTTCTGGCGCTGGGCGCAGGCGTCTTCCTTGCTATCCTGCTCGTCGGATGGTGGCTCTCAGGCTTCGTCCCGACGATCAGCCACGGCGCGCCCGCCTTCACCTGGGCGCCCGAACAGCTCGCCATGACGAGATCGACTTCGGTCACCGCGACGAGCCCCTTCCGCGGACGCGAGCAGGGACTGCAGTTCGGCGGCCCCGGCACGGAGGGCCCCTTCGCGGCGATGATCCTGGCCGAGCGCAGCGACAGCGCCGTGCCCTTCACCCTGACCACGCCGATGTTCTGGCAATTCGCGCCCTTGAAAGTGCTCCGCCCGCGCGTCGGCGGGCCGCACTACACCATGATCACGCGCTTCGGGCGCTTCAGCGGACGTGATATCTACTACCTCGAAAGCGACGGCAGGACGCGCACCTGCATCATCTTCCGCAATGGCTTCGAGACCTCAGAATTCGCTCTGGGCGGGTTCTATTGCGCGCCCGGCACGCAGACCGCCGATGCAGCCCCCCTCGCCTGCATGATCGACAAGCTGCGGATCGAGCCCGGCAAGACCCCATCGCCTGCGATCGCCTATCTCGCAGCACGCGCCGGCAACGCACCGCAATGCTCCAATACGACCTTCTACCCGCCGGGCACGCGACAGGTCGTCCGCGACCGCAATGGCGGGGTGGTCCGCTTCAGCGGCGGCACCCGCGAAGCCTTTCCGCTCTGGCCCCGCTGACACGGCGTTCATAACTTCATTAAGGATGCTGGGCTATCTTACCGTGGGTCCGCTTCGGCCCCACATTCATGATCAGACCATCATCGTCCTGGAGCCCATCATGTCACCGTTCAAGCGTCTTGCAGCCGTTCTTGCCCTGTCGGTCGCGGCGTCGACCGTGATGGTCGCAATGGCGGAGGCGCAGAGCCGCCGCGGCCCGCTGCGGATCACCGTCCAGAAGCGCAGCTATTTTGACCTCGGCAACGTCGTCCCCGTCGGCTCGATGAACCGCTATGCCAGCCAGCATTTTGCCGCCGCCCCGGCCTATGCCAGCTTCGGCGGCTTCTATGGCGAGGACACCCTGCCCGGCCGCATCGGCGCGGGCGCCAACCCGTTCGCCAACACCTTCGAGACGCCGCGCTTCTGAAGCGTGCGCGTCATGGTCGGGATAAGACCCGACCATCTCGGAAACCAGATTTTCTCGTCATGAGATTCTCGGGTCAGCGCGTCGCGCTGCCCGAGAATGACGTTGAGTGCTCTTACGGCAGAGCCTTCAGATAGCGCACAGGCCGGCCCGGCGCCGCAGCCTGCGCGGCATGGACGATCGCGTTCGCGTCGATGCCGAAGTGGCGGTAGAGGTCGGAGACGGTCCCGGTCTGGCCGAAATGCTCGACACCGAGCGCCTTCTGCCGGTGACCGTGGACGCTGCCGAGCCACGCCAAAGTCGCCGGATGGCCGTCCAGCACCGAAACGATCCCGCAATCACGCGAGAGATCGCCGAGCAGCCGCTCGACATGGCTGGTGGCGCGGTGGTTGCCGCGCTGGCGCGCCCGTTCGGCCGCCTGCCAGCCGGCATTGAGCCGGTCGGCGGAGGTGATCGCCAGCAGGCCGACATCGCGCCGATCCTCGCCGAGCAGTCCCACCGCCTTGATCGCCTCGGCCGCGACAGCGCCCGTATAGGCGATCACGACGGACGCGTTCGGGCCGGGCTTGCGCAGCCAGTAGGCGCCGTCGATGATCTCGCTTTCGAGTTCGGGCGTCATCACCCGCTGCGGCTGTTCGACCTGCAATGTCGAAAGGCGCAGATAAACCGAGCCGCCGGTCTCGTCGCGCAGCCAGGTCCGCTCGCCGGGATCGCCCTCGCCATCTTTCTGCAGATAGTCGAAGGACCACC
>QBLV01000007.1:10002-22068 GCA_003241815.1 Hyphomicrobiales bacterium
CAACTCATCGACGAAGACCGGCTCGAACGCACAGAGCCCATCCTGGCTCATGCCGATCAGCGGCGTCGCGATCGACTGATGCGCCCCACCTTCGGGCGCCAGGGTAACGCCCGAAGGCGTCGCCACCACCATGAAGCGGGCGTCCTGGTAGCAGGCATAGTTCAGCGCATCCAAGCCCCGCGAGATGAAGGGGTCGTAGAGCGTGCCGATCGGGATCAGCCGCTCGCCGAAGGTGGCGTGCGAGAGGCCCAGCGCCGACAGGTTGATGAACAGGTTCATCTCCGCGATGCCGAGCTCGACATGCTGGCCCTTGGGCGAGAACTCCCATTTCTGCATCGAGGGGATGCGCTCGTCCTTGAAGGTGTCGGCCATCGAGGCCTTGGCGAAGAGCCCGCGCCGGTTCACCCAGGGCCCGAGATTGGTCGAGACGGTGACGTCCGGAGCGGTCGTGACGATGCGGTCGGCCAGCGGCCCGCCGAGCTTCGCCAGCTCGTCGAGGATCTTGCCGAAGCCCATCTGCGTCGACATCACCGGCTGGATACCGGCCTCGAGCCTGGCCGGCACCGGCAGCATGGGCGCGGAGAGCCGGCGGCGCCCCTGCGCGAAGAACGGCACCGTGTCGAGGAAGGCCCGGACCTCGCTTTCAGGCACGGCAAGCCCCTCGAACAAATCCCATTCATGACCCGGACGCACGCTGTTGGCGCTCTGGAAGCCCGCCATCTGCTCCTTGGTCATCAGCCCGGCATGGTTGTCCTTGTGACCCGCCAGCGGCAGGCCGAACCCCTTGACGGTATAGGCGAGGAAACAGACCGGCCGGTCGTGATCGATGGCCTCGAACGCTTCCAGAATCGTGGGCAGGTCGTGGCCGCCGAGATTGCACATCAGCTTCGAGAGCTCGGCGTCCGAACGGCTCTCGATCAGTTTCGTCACCGGCCCCTGGTCGCCGAGATCGTCCATCAGGCGCTTGCGCCAGGCAGCGCCGCCCTGGAAGGTCAGCGCCGAATAGAGCTGGTTCGGGCAGGAATCGATCCAGGCCTTCAGCCGCTCGCCGCCCGTCTCCTTGAAGGCCGCCTGCTGTAGCGAGCCATATTTCAGCGTGACGACATCCCAGCCGAAATTGCGGAACATCTGCTCGAAGCGGTCATAGAGTCCCTCCCGGATGACCGCGTCGAGAGACTGGCGGTTGTAGTCGATCACCCACCAGGTGTTACGCAGGCCGTGCTTCCAGCCCTCCATCAGGGCTTCGAAAATATTGCCCTCGTCGAGCTCGGCATCGCCGATCAGCGAGACCATGCGGCCTTCGGGCCGATTCAGGCCCCAGCCATGGGCGCGGACATAATCCTGCGTCAGCGACGAGAACAGGGTCTGCGCGACGCCCAGGCCAACCGAGCCGGTCGAGAAATCGACGTCGTCGATGTCCTTGGTGCGGGACGGGTAGCTCTGCGCACCCTTGTAGGCGCGGAAATTCTCGAGCTTCTCGCGGGTCTGCAGCCCCATCAGATAATTGATCGCGTGGAAGATCGGCGAGGCGTGCGGCTTCACTGCGACCCGGTCCTGCGGCCGCAGCGCCGCCATGTAGAGCGCCGTCATGATCGTCGCCAGCGAGGCGGACGACGCCTGGTGCCCGCCCACCTTCATGCCGTCCGCGCTCTCGCGGAGGTGGTTGGCGTTGTGGATCGTCCACGACGCGAGCCAGAGGATCTTCTTTTCGAGTTCCGCCAGAAACGGCAGGCGCGGATCGGACATGGACGACACTCCAGCAAGACCCCGATCATGCACGAAACGCAGGAGGCATGTGAACCGCAATCATCCGAGAAACGACAGACGCAGTGGCACTTTCTGCCAAGGCTGGCGCGCTGATGGTGGAAACGGCCATGATCGCGCCGATGTCGGCATCGGTAACCGAGGACGGTCAAACCGCCCGACCTTGCATTCCCGTGTCGCAATCGTCAGGTTGCATCGCCTTGCGGCACGCTGCGCCGCCGGATTGGAAGGAAGACGTGTCGCATGAACACCCTGTCGGGCTTCAGCATCTTCGTCATCGTGCTCGTTGTGCTCGTGGTGATGACCATCGCCTTCCTGGTGAAGACGGTGCCGCAGGGCTACAATTACACGGTGGAGCGCTTCGGCCGTTATTCGCGCACGCTCAGTGCCGGCCTCAACCTGATCGTCCCTTACGTCGACCGCATCGGGCACAAGGTGAATGTCATGGAGCAGGTGCTCGACATTCCCTCGCAGGAGGCGATCACCAAGGACAATGCCGGGGTCCGCATCGACGCCGCCGCCTTCTATCAGATCCTCGACGCCGCCAAGGCCCGCTATGAGGTCTCCGCGCTCGACGAGGCGCTGGTCACGCTGACCATGACCAATATCCGCACCGTCGTCGGTTCGATGGACCTCGACCAGCTGCTCTCGCATCGCGACGAGATCAACGAGCGGCTGCTGCGCGTGATGGACGCCGCCGCCTCGCCCTGGGGCGTCAAGGTCACGCGCATCGAGATCAGGGACATCCTGCCGCCGGCCGACATCGTCGGGGCGATGAACCGCCAGATGAAGGCCGAGCGCGAGAAGCGTGCCGCAGTGCTGGAGGCCGATGGCATGCGCCAGGCCGAAATCCTGCGGGCCGAAGGCCTCAAGCAGTCGCAGATCCTCGCCGCGGAGGGGCGCAAGGAGGCCGCCTTCCGCGACGCCGAGGCGCGCGAGCGTTCGGCCCAGGCCGAGGCCTCGGCCACCGCGATGGTCTCGGAAGCGATCAGCAAGGGCGACATCCAGGCCGCGAACTTCCTGCTCGCCGAGCGCTACACCGACGCGCTGAAGGCGCTCGCCAGCGCGCCTAACAGCAAGCTGGTGATCGTGCCGATCGAGGCCGCCGCGCTCGCCGGCACCGTCGGCGGCATTGCCCAGCTCACCCGCGCCGTCTTCGGCGACGAGGCGGTCGAGGCGCGGCGGACGGGGTCGGTGCCGCCGACCGGCCGGGGCAGTGCATGAGGATCGGTTGATGCCGCTGTTCGACACGCTGGGTGCCTGGAGCTGGGTCATCCTCGGCCTCGTCTTGATCGGCGGCGAGGGGCTGGCGCCGGGCGTCTTCCTGATCTGGCTCGGGCTCGCGGCCCTGCTGACGGGGGCCATCGTCGGCATCGCCGATATCGGCTGGCAGGCGGCTGCGCTGGTCTTCGCCGGGTTCAGCCTCGTCACCGTCTTCGCCGGACGCCTGCTGACGCGCCGCAGGGGCGAGGAGCCCGACGCCGCCACCGGCCTCAACGACCGCGGCCGCCAGCTCATCGGCAAGGTTTTCCGGCTGGACGCCACGATGACCGGCGGCGAGGGCCGAGTCCGCGTCGGCGATTCGTCCTGGCGCATCACCGGCCCCGAGCTCCTGGCGGGCAGCGAAGTTCGCGTTATCCGCGTCGAGGGCGCGACGCTGGTGGTGGAAAAAGCCTAACCGTCATCGCGAGCGCAGCGAAGCAATTCAGAGGTTGGCACGAGCCCCCGGATTGCGTCGCTGCGCTCGCAATCATGGGCAGGCGCTTCAGCGTATCAGGAGAGTGAATCCAGAAATCCTGTTGTGTCGGATCGCAACGGGTCTATAGCGAACGCTCCCTCGCCAAGACGTCCCTACCGCCAGAACGCCGATCGTCACCATGACACCGCCAAGCGAACGCCTGTCTCTCTCCAAGGACCGCATCAAGGTCCTGCTGCTGGAGGGCATCAACGATTCCGCAGCCGACCTGCTGCTGAACGCCGGCTACACCAACATGACGCGCCTGCCCAAGGCGCTCGACCGCGACGCACTGCTCAAGGCCGTCGAGGGCGTGCATGTGCTGGGCATCCGCTCGCGCACGCAGCTGACCGACGACGTCTTCGCCCATGCCGACCGGCTCTTCGCGGTCGGCTGCTTCTCGGTCGGCACCAACCAGGTCGATCTGCAGGCGGCGCGCAGCCGGGGCGTCCCCATCTTCAATGCGCCTTTCTCCAACACCCGCAGCGTCGCCGAACTGACGATCGGCGAGATCGTGATGCTGCTGCGCAAGATCACCGACCGCTCGGTCTCGGCTCATGGCGGCGGCTGGGACAAGTCGGCCGAGGGCTCCTTCGAGGTGCGCGGCAAGGTGCTCGGCATCGTCGGCTACGGCAATATCGGCAGCCAGCTCTCGACGCTGGCCGAGGCCATGGGCATGCGGGTGATCTACTATGATCAGACCGACCGCCTGCGCCACGGCAATACCGAGCCGGTCGACAGCCTCAACGAGCTGCTGGGCACGGCCGACATCGTCTCGCTGCATGTGCCGGAGACGCCGCAGACGCATGGCATGATCGGTGCCGAGCAGATCGCCGCGATGAACCCCGGCAGCTACCTGATCAACAACTCGCGCGGGACGGTCGTCGATCTCGATGCACTCGCCTCGGCGCTCAGGAGCGGCCATCTGGCGGGTGCGGCCGTCGACGTCTTCCCGGTCGAGCCGGCTTCGAACGCCGACCGCTTCGTCTCGCCGCTCCAGGGCCTGTCGAACGTGATTTTGACCCCGCATGTCGGTGGCTCGACCGAGGAGGCGCAGGAGCGCATCGGCGCTGAGGTCGCGCGCAAGCTGGTCGATTATTCCGATGTCGGCTCGACGGTCGGTGCGGTGAACTTCCCGCAGGTCCAGCTTGCCGCACGGGCGGTCGGGACCCGCTTCATCCATGTCCAGCGCAATGTGCCGGGCATGCTGAGGCGGCTCAACGACGTCTTCGCCAACCGCAACGTCAACATCGCGGCGCAGAACTACCAGACCGACGGCGAGATTGGTTACGTCGTCATGGAAGCGGAAAGCATTGGCGCCGATGCGCGCGATATCCTGCGCGAAATTCGTTCGCTCGACGGCACGATCAGGGCCAGGCTTCTCTATCAGCGCGCCTGACGTCAGGCTCAATCGCGCTTATCGGCGGGATCAGGCTCGCTGTCGCTGCTGCCGGGCTTGATGGGGGTCTGAACGGAAATGGGATCGCTGGCGGGGAACGTCCCCTCCAGCGCCTTGTTCAGCAATGCGTCCTCGCCGTGTTCGGCGACGGTCTCGCGCTGTTCCCGTTGTTCCTTGCGCAAGCTCTCCTTGGCCGGGCTGACCTTGGTTTTGTCGAGGTCGGTGGGATGGGAATGGCTCATATCGCCCCCTGTATGAAGATGCGTCCGGCGCACGGACTTCACGATCAACGCAGCGAGCCCAGGAGCGTTCCTTCAACGTCGTCGCGGCCACGAGATCCGAGCCGCCAGGCCTCCACCCTCGCGCTCCGCCAGAACCAGTTCGCCGCGATGCGCCTCCGCAATGGCGCGCACGATCGAAAGACCGAGCCCGAAACCACTATCGGCCTTTAAGGTCCGCGCGAGATCGGTTCGGTAAAACGGCTCGAACACCTTGTCCCGCTCTTCAGGTGCGATGCCTGGGCCATCATCCTCGACACGGATGGCGATGACGGCGGAATCGCTGTCGTCCAGCCGGACGACCACCTTGCCTCCGAACTTGATCGCGTTGTCGACGAGGTTGGTGACGGCGCGCGTCATCTGGTCGGAGTCGCATAATGCCGAGGCCCGCATCGGCCCCTCGAAGACGACGATATGGCCGAGATCGGCGAAGTCGTCGCAGATCGTCTGGAGCAATGCCGGCATGTCCGTCGCCGCCATGCTGCCCGAGGCTCGCCCCCCGCGCAGATAGGAGAGGGCACCGCCCACCATGCGCTCCATCAAGGCGAGGTCGGCCAGAATGGCGCGGCGCTGCTGGCCATCCCCGATCTCCTCGACCCGCAGGCGCAGCCGCGTGATCGGCGTGCGCAGATCGTGGCTGACCGCGGCCAGCATCCTCGTGCGGTCTTCGACGAGCCGCCGGATGCGAGCCGCCATGCTGCCAAAGGCTCCGGCGAGCCGTTTGACCTCGATCGGCCCCTGTTCCGGCGCGGCGATATCGTCACGGTCCGGGTCGAAGCGGTCGACCGCCTCGGCCAGGCGCGACAGCGGCGAAGCCACCGCACGTGCGGCCCAGAGCGAGAGCAGACCGACGAGAGTTGCCAGGCAGGCCAGCATCACGATCAGATAGACGATGAACGCCGTTCCGCGCGGGGGCGGCGTCATCGGCGATGGCGCCATGGCAAGGCCAGAACCGTCCAAAAAACGTAAGGCCACCGGTGGCGGCCCTCGCTGATCTCCGGGAGAATCGAGCACCAGCACCTGTGCGACGCCGGCGACCTTTTCCTGCAGATCGCTCAGCAAATCCCGATCTGGCCTGGACAGGCTTCGGTCCGTGGAGCGCGCATCGGCCGGCAGCCGCGACAGCCGAGGATTGGCGGAAAGCGTCGTCTCGATGATGATCTGCCGCGCTTCAGGCGTCGGCGCGACCTGAACCTGCCGGGCCAGCGCGACGAGCTCGGTCACATAAGGCAGGTTCGGCAGGCGCTTGAGTTCGGGCGGCAGCAGCACGATCAGCACCCCGATCGTCACGAGATTCGCGAGCACGAGCGAGCCGATCACGATGACGGCGATCTGCGCTGCCGCCCGTGCCGGGAGAAGCCGTAGCAGAAGACACTTCATCAGCGCGCAGTCTCCGGCGGAGACTGAATCTCGGGCGAAAACATGTAGCCGCCCGAGCGAATGGTCTGGATCAGTTCGGGTTCGCGCGGATTGCGCTCCATCTTCTGGCGCAGACGGCTGACGAGCACATCGATCGAACGCTCGAACGGCGCCGCCGCCCGGCCCTGGGTAAGGTCGAGGAGCTGGTCCCGCGACAAGACGCGGCGCGGCCGCTCGCAGAAGGCCAGCAGCAGATCGAGTTCCGCCCCGGTCAGTGCGACGCGCTCGCCCTGCGGATTGAAGAGCCGCCGCACCGCCTTGTCGAGTTGCCAGCCCGCGAAGCCGAGAATGGCGCTCTCGCCGATTTCGGGCTCGGCAACACTGCCGGCCCGCCGCAAAACCGCGCGGATTCGGGCGAGCAGTTCGCGCGGATTGAACGGCTTCACCAGATAGTCGTCCGCTCCCATTTCGAGGCCGAGGATGCGGTCGATGTCCTCGCCCTTGGCGGTGAGCATGATGATCGGAATCGAGCGGTCATTGCGCAAGCGGCGGCACAGGCTCAGGCCGTCCTCGCCCGGCAGCATCAGGTCGAGGACGATCAGGTCGAAGCGACCGTCGCGCAGCGCGACGTCCATCTCGCGCCCGTTCGCGACGGCTTTGATGCGGAAATCATTGTTGCGCAGGAAGCGCGACACCAGTGTCGCGATCTCGCGGTCGTCCTCGACGATGAGGATATGCGGGGTTCGAGTCATGGGCCGGCTCTAACGTCGGCTCACGGCAAGGTCGTGGCCGGACTTGTTTCCAATCGTTTCCAGCCCCGGGCATGGAAAAGCAAGGATACCAGAAGCTTCCCGATCGACGTCATCCAGAAAAATACCCGCCACAGAACCGGTCGGGCGCAAGCGCCCGATACCGTCATGTTCGCATTCCCATCAGCCGAGGCCAAAACCGCCTCGACCCTCAAGCAGACGTTCCGGCGCATCTGCGGCGGCATCGCTTTTGTCGGCGCGGTTGCGCTCTGGCTCTGGGCGCTGCCGGCCCTGCTGCCGCGCGACGGCTTCGGCCCACGCAATGGCGAACCCTGCCGGCAAGCCTACCGCGACCCCGTCACAGGTCGGCTCTTTGCGGCACCCGGTGTCCGGGTCGTTGCGCCGGACGCCTGCCGGACCGCAGCGGGAGATCGGCCGTGACCGCAAGCCGCCTCGTCCTGCCGCAAAACACCCCGTCGCCACGGACGCACACGGCCTCCTCGCCGCGATTTCTGCTGGCGATCATCCTCGTCCTGCCCCTCGCTTTGACCTTCGGCTCGCTGGCGGGTTTCGCGATCGGCCGCATCGCTGCCCCGCCGACCTCCTATCGCGACCAGCGCCTTGCCGAGATCGCCGCCGAACTCCGCCACATCGACGGCGACTACCTGCTCGCCTCGGGCGATTCCCATGTCGTGCGCTGGCGCGTCCGGCAGTTCTGCGGACTGCCCGTGGTCAATGCCGGCGTCGACGGCGCGACCGCCGCAGACACCGACGGCATTCTGACACAACTCGCCTTGCCGCGTCCGCCGCGCGCGATCATCCTGACGGTTGGGACCAATGACGCGAACCGGAAACGCTTTCGCGACCCTCCGCAGGCCGTGACCCGCTTCGGTCAGGCCTTTCGACCGCTTTTGAGGCGGCTGTCCCACAAGGCCGATCTCGTCATCGTCACCGGCGTGCCGCATATCGATATCAGGCAGGTCGGAGGGTTCTCGGCGGAGGCCGCCGCCGCCATCGGCGCGACAGCCGAAACCTCCTGCCGCAAGGAGGCCTCCTGCCGCGTCGCCAGGAGCTTCAGCGCGGACGACACCCTGACGGACGGCTTGCATCTTGCCGACGCCGATTACCAGCGTGCCTATGGCCGCATCGCACCGACGCTCTGCGCAGCGATCGCCGCCAAGAGCCCGCCCCCGGCCACCCGTCAGAACGCTGACGCAGGAGCGCCATGACGGATCGGCGCCGCCTCTGGACCGGCCGCGTTCTCCTCCCCATCTGATGCCCAACGCCACCGGCCCCGCAGGGAGCCCAAGCAGAGGCCATCATGGTCGCCATTTCCGTCCTCGACCTCGTTCCCGTCCGCGAAGGCCAGGAGGCAGGCGATGCGCTCCGGGCCTCGATGGATCTCGCCCGCCATGCCGAGGCGCTCGGCTACACGCGTTACTGGGTCGCCGAGCACCACAACATGACCGGCATCGCCAGCGCCGCCACTGCCGTGGTGATCGGCCAGCTCGCGGCCGCGACCAGGACGATTCGCGTCGGCGCCGGCGGCATCATGCTGCCCAACCACGCGCCGCTGATCATCGCCGAGCAGTTCGGCACGCTGGAGGCTCTCTTCCCGGGACGCATCGATCTCGGGCTGGGACGCGCGCCCGGCACTGACCAGATGACCATGCGGGCGATGCGGCGCAGCCCGATGGCCTCCGACCAGTTTCCGCAGGATGTTCTGGAGGTGCAGGCCTTCTTCGCTCCGGCCGGGCCTAACCAGGCGATCCAGGCCGTGCCGGGTGCCGGGCTGAACGTGCCGCTCTGGATCCTGGGCTCCAGCCTGTTCGGCGCGCAGCTCGCTGCCGAACTCGGCCTGCCCTATGCCTTCGCCTCGCATTTCGCGCCCGACGCCCTGATGCCGGCGCTGGCGGTCTATCGCGAGCGCTTCAAACCCTCCGAGCAGCTCGACACCCCCTATGCGATGCCCGGCATCAACGTCATCGCAGCCGAGACCGACGCCGAGGCCCGCTATCTCGCGACGTCGCTGCAGCAGCGCTTCGTCGGCATGGTCAGAGGCGTGCGCGGCAAGCTCCAGCCACCGATCGACGACATCGACACCTATTGGTCGCCGGCCGAGAAGACCCATGTCGCCGGGATGCTGCGCTACGCTTTCATCGGCTCGCCGGAGACGTTGAAGCGCAATCTCGGCGCCTTCATCGCAGCGACACAGGCCGATGAGATCATGGCGACCGCGCCGATCTTCGACCATGCGGCGCGAAAACGATCATTCGAAATTCTCGCCAGCATCGCACCGGACATCGGGGTGGCAAAGGCCGCCTGAGATCGGCGGAACTTCCCCCCTCAGTGGCGTTGGCGGGGTTTCCAGGCTAATTCTGTTCGGGGCGACCGATGAAACTCAACGTGGCGGCGACGCTGACCTATGGCTTCGACAGCGACACGCAGGTGATCGCGGCGATCGAGGCGGCGCATTCGCCCGATCAGACGATCATCTCCGAAAGCCTGGTGATTTCGCCAGACGCCACTCTGGTGCGCGACCAGGACCCGATGACGGGCGAGCGACGATTCCGTACCGCGCTCTCGGGCCAGGTCGAGATCAGATATCAGGCGCTGGTCGACAATGGCGAGCGCAACCCATTGGGACCGAGCGCGCGCCAGCACGACTGGTCGGAGCTCCCGCAGGACGTGCTGCCCTATCTGCTGCCCAGCCGCTTCTCGCCCTCCGACGAGTTCATGCGCTTCGCCCAGCGCGAGTTCTGCGCGATTCAAGGCGGCGGAGCCCGCATCCTGGCCGTGCTGGACTGGCTGCACGAGCATCTCGACTACGTCCACGGCGTCAGCCACGCCCAGACCACGGCCGAACAGACCTTCATCGACCGCGCCGGCGTCTGCCGCGATTTCACCCATCTCGGCATCTCGCTGACACGTGCGCTCAACATTCCGGCGCGCGCGGTCAGCGCCTATGCGCTCGACCTCGACCCGCCGGATTTCCACGCGATCGTCGAGGTCTATCTCGAGGGGCGCTGGTGGCTGGTCGATCCGACGCGGCTTGCCCTCATCGAGGGCATGGTCCGCATCGCCAGCGGACGCGACGCCGCCGACATCGCCTTCCTGACCAGCCAGTTCAATTGCCAGTGCCTGGCCCAGACGATCACCGTCTCTCGCGCGCAGGACGATTCCGGGCAGCAGGCGGCGTAAACAGCAGGCAGCATAAAACACTAAGGCCCCGCCGCTCGGACGAGCGCGGGGCCAGCATCTTCAAGCCATTTAAGGCTCAATCGTCGTCGTCATCATCGTCCCGGCGGCGCGAACGGCGCCTGCGGGAACGGCGATCATCGTCGTCGTCATCGTCACGCCTTCTGCGGCGGGATCGCCGACTGGGGCGGTCGTCATCGTCATCGTCGTCCGCGCGTACCGCCGTGGTCGTCGCGACCCCAAGAACAGCCGCGATCGGCAGCCCCAAGAGCATTCGCAACAAGCCGCGGCGATTCTGATCCGCATCGAGTGTCATTCTGACTCCTTGATTGCGGCGCGAAGGGTTCAGTGTCTTCGGCGCCTCGATCCCGGGCCTCTCAAGAGAGCCGGCGACAGCAGAACGCAGGCGCGGGGGGATTATTCCATCAGGGTCCATCACGGATGCGTGAGCGCGATCAGACGGCCGCGGCGCGTCTCGCCGAGCGGCGCAGATTGAGCCCCAGCGCCATCAGGAAGAACAACGCCTGCACCACGACGATGCAGGGCCCGGTCGCTCCGTCGAGATGGAAGCTCACAATCGTGCCGATCACGCTGGAGAGCGTCGCGGCCGTGATCGCTACCGCCAGCATGGCATCGAAGCGCCGCGTCGTCAGAAAGCCGATGGCGCCCGGCGCGATCAGCATGGCGACGACGAGGATGATGCCGACGGCCTTCAGCGCCGCCACGATGGTCAGCGCGAGCAGCATCAGCAGCCCGAAATTCAGCCAGCGGACCGGCAGACCGATCGCCCTGGCATGGGCGGGATCGAAGGCGACGAGCAGGAAATCCCGCCGCTTGGCCAGCATGATCGCGACCGTCGGAACCGCGATCGCCGCCGTCTCGGCGATGTCGGCCCAGCGCACGCCGAGCATGTTGCCGAACAGGACATGCAGCAGGTGCTGGTCTGAGTCGACCTTGACGAACATCACGAGTCCCAGCGCGAACATGCCGGAGAAGACGATGCCCATCACCGTATCCTCCTTCACCCGGCTGTTTTCCTTGAGATAGCCGATGCCGAGCGCGCAGCCGAGGCCGGCGACGAAGGCGCCCGCAGCCAGCGGCAGGCCGGCGATCTGCGCCAGAACGATGCCTGGCAGAACCGCATGCGAGACGGCGTCGCCCATCAGCGACCAGCCCTTGAGGATCAGGAAGCAGGAGAGAACAGCGCAAACCACGCCGACGATCACCGCCACGACGAGGCCGCGCTGCATGAACTCATGCGAGAGCGGCGCGATCAGCCAGGAATGGAGCGAGGTGTCGATCAGGCTCATGGGGCCGGCTCCGACACGGCGCGCGCCGCACGGACGGCGGCCAGCCGGCCATGCTTGGGCGCGAAGACGAAGGCGAGCAGGAACAGGATGGTCTGGAACACCACAATCAGCCCGCCGGTCGAGCCGTCGAGGAAATAGCTCGCATAGGCGCCGGCCGCGCTGGTGACGACGCCCAGCGCCACGGCGATGCAG
Source organism: Hyphomicrobiales bacterium (assembly GCA_003241815.1). Lineage (GTDB taxonomy): Bacteria > Pseudomonadota > Alphaproteobacteria > Rhizobiales > Beijerinckiaceae > Allobosea. Next base: position 21,987 of record QBLV01000007.1, read on the forward strand.
ATCAACCGGCCGAAGCGGTCGCAGAGCAGATAGGCGGTGGCGCCGGGCGTGATCACCATCGCGATCACCAGCACCGCCCCGA
>QBLV01000007.1:22078-30690 GCA_003241815.1 Hyphomicrobiales bacterium
AGCACGAAGAACAGGATCTTCATGCGCGTCGGCGACAAGCCCACCGCACGCGCCTGGTTCTCGTCGAAGAAGACCAGCATCAGGTCGCGCCAGCGCGCGATCAGCACCACGAGCGAGACAGCGGCGATGATCGCGACCTGGATGACATCCTCGTCCGAAATGCCGAGGATGTTGCCGAGCACGATCGACTGGACGTTGACCGATGTCGGGTTGATCGAGACGATCAGCAGCCCTGCCGCGAAGAACGTCGTGAAGACGATGCCGATCACGGCATCCTCACGCAGTTGCGTGCGCACCCGGACCAGCGCCATCGCCAATGCCGCCAGCATCCCCGAAAAGAACGCGCCGGCGGCATAGGGCACCTTGAGCAGATAGGCGAGCGCCACGCCCGGCACGATCGCATGGGCCAGCGCATCGCCCATCAGCGACCAGCCCTTCAGCATCAGGAAGCAGGACAGGAAGGCGCAGACCCCGCCGACCAGCGCCGAGACCCAGATCGCCCGGACCATGTATTGATAGCCGAACGGCTCCAGCAGCAGCTCGATCATGGCGCCAGATTCTTGGCGCGGTCCGCCATCTCGCCGGTCGTCTTGCCGCCGGCCATGCGCTCGCTGTCCTGTCGACCATAAAGCACCAGCGGCCGCTCGTCGTCGGTGATGACGGTGACGCGCCTTTCGTCCTCATCGTCATGCAGATCGGCGCCGCCGAGCCGGAAATGCCGCAGCGCCCCCCCAAAGGCACGCTGGAGATTGTCATGGGTGAAGGTCGTCGTGGTCGGCCCGGCCGCCAGCACCGTCTTGTTGATGATCACAACCTGGTCGCAGAAATCCGGAATCGAGCCGAGATTATGCGTTGAGACCAGCATCAGCCGACCCTCGTCGCGCAATTCTCGCATCAGCGCGACGATCGCATCCTCCGTCTTGACGTCGACGCCGGTGAAGGGCTCGTCGAGCAGGATGACCTGCCCGCCCTGTGCCAGGGCGCGTGCCAGGAAAACCCGCTTTCGCTGCCCGCCCGACAATTCGCCGATCTGGCGGGTACGGAATTCCAGCATGTTGACGCGCGACAGCGCCTGCTCGACCGCGTCGCGATCGGCGGCGCGTGCGATGCGCAGGAAGCCCATATGGCCGTAGCGCCCCATCATCACCACGTCCTCGACCAGGACGGGGAAGGTCCAGTCGACCTCCTCGGCCTGCGGCACATAGGCGACGAGACCGCGCTTCAACGCCTGGCGCACAGGCAGTCCGGCGATGGAGACCGATCCGCGCGCGGGTTTCAGAAAGCCCATCAGCGTCTTGAACAGCGTCGACTTGCCGGATCCATTGATGCCGACAAGCGCGCAGATCGTCCCGGCCCGCAAAGCGAAGGAGGCATCGTTCACGGCCGTGACGCCATTGCCGTAGCGGACGGTGACGCCCTCGACCGCGATCGAAGCCGTGCCGTGATGCAGGCCGGCCGCCGGAGCGTTCACTGGCCGAAGCCCTTTGCGATCGTGTCCACCGTCACCTCGAGCAGCTTCAGATATGTCGGCACGGGACCACCCTCAGTCGAGAGCGAATCCACATAAAGCACGCCGCCATAGGTCGCGCCGGTTTCGCGGGCGACTTGCCTCGACGCCTTGTCGGAGATCGTGCTTTCGCTGAACAGGGCCGGGATCTTGTTCTTGCGGACGAGATCGATCAGCCGGCGCACCTGCTGCGGCGTGCCCTGCTGGTCCGCATTGATCGGCCAGAGATAAGCCTCGCGCCAACCATAATCGCGGGCGAGATAGGAGAAGGCGCCCTCGCTGGTGACGAGCCAGCGCTGCGCGGCCGGGACCTTGTCGAGCCGCGCCCTCAGCGGCGCGTCGAGGGCCTTGATTCGGTCGGAATAGGCCTTGGCATTCGCGGCATAGATCGGCGCCTGTGCCGGATCGGCCTCGCTCATCGCCTTGCGGATGTTCTCGACATAGATCAGCGCACTGGCCGTCGACATCCAGGCATGCGGGTTCGGCTTGCCCTCATAGGGGCCCTCGTTGATGCCCATCGGGACGATGCCGTCGGTCACCACCGCGCTCCTGACGTCCTTGACGTTCTCGAAGAAGCGCTCGAACCAGCGTTCGAGGTTCATCCCGTTCCAGAGCACGAGATCGGCCGACTGCGCCTTCACCACATCGAGCGGGGTGGGCTGGTAGTCGTGGATTTCGGCACCGGGCTTGGTGATCGATTCGACGATCGCCGCATCGCCGGCGACGTTCTGGGCGATATCCTGGATCACCGTGAAGGTGGTCACGACGCGCAGCTTCTTGCCCTGCGCCATGACAGCGCCCGGCCCCATTGCGATGCTGCCTGCCAGAAGCGCGACCGCGCTCAAGCTGATGATAGATCGACGCGAACGCATAGGGTCTCCTGTCGGATGTCCATTCATGCGATCACGTTATTGCAAATCACTTGCAGCTGTCAATGCAGTTGCGAGCCATTTGCAATAAAGCGCTTTTGCACATGCGACGCAGAATTGCTATGCCGGCCAGATGACGGGAACGGAACGCCGCGTGGCCGGATTCGAGGGCCAGCTCAGGGAGGCCGGGCTGCGGATGACGCAGCAGCGCCGGCTCATCCTGCGCGTGCTGGCGGAAGCCGATGATCATCCCGACGCGAAGGGCATCTTCACCCGCGCCTTCGCGCATGATCCGACGCTCTCGCTCTCCACGGTCTATCGCACCATGAAGGTGCTTGAGACGCAAGGCGCGATCGAGCGCCACGCCTTCGAGGACGGCGTCTCGCGCTATGAGCATGCCGACCAGGAGCATCACGATCACCTGATCGACATCGACAGCGGCGAGGTCATCGAATTCTCCTCCGACGCGATCGAGGAGTTGCAGCGCCGGATCGCCGCCGAACTCGGCTACGAACTGGTGCGCCACCGCCTGGAACTTTACGGGCGCAAGAAGCCGCCCGGGACGCGCGGCAAGAAGGGCTAGCTGCCGAGCAATTCAGCCAGATCTGGCCCGACCGGCACGATTCCGCTCGGATTGATGGTGGCATGGCTCTCGTAATAGTGCCGCTTGATGTGGTCGAAATCGACCGTCCCGGCGACGCCCTCGACATGGAATAAGGCCCGCAGATAAGCGCTCAGCCGCGGATAGTCCGCAATCCGACGCAAGTTGCATTTGAAATGCCCGACATAGACCGCATCGAACCGGATCAGCGTGGTGAACAGTCGCCAGTCGGCCTCGGTGATCGCATCCCCGGTCAGGAAACGGCGTGATTTCAGCCGTTCCTCCAGCCAGTCGAGCGTTTCAAACAGCGGCCCGACCGCCTCCTCATAGGCCTCTTGGGTCGTCGCGAAACCGGATTTGTAGACGCCGTTGTTGACGGTCGCGTAGATGCGCTCGTTCAACCCGTCGATCTCCGCCCGAAGCGCCGAAGGATAGAAGTCGCCAGGCTTCGCGCCGATATCGTCAAACGCCGTGTTGAACATCCGGATGATCTCGGAGGATTCGTTGTTGACGATGGTCCCCGTCCGTTTGTCCCACAGCACAGGCACGGTCACGCGCCCGCTGTAGTTCGCATCGGCCCGCGTATAGACTTGGTGGAGATAATGCGCGCCACCGATGGGATCGGGCACGACGCCTTGTCCTTCGGCAAAGGTCCAGCCCTGGTCGCGCATCAGCCAGTTCACGACGGATATGTCGATCATCGCCTCAAGGCCCTTGAGGGCCCGAACGATCAGGGCGCGATGCGCCCAGGGGCAGGCGAGCGAGACATAAAGGTGATAACGCCCCGCTTCTGCGGCAAAGCCACCCTCTCCGCTGGGACCGGCCGAGCCGTCAGCGGTGACCCAGTTTCGGAAGGCGCTGTCCTGGCGAACGAAACGCCCACCGCTCTTGGCGGTGTCGTACCATTGGTCTTGCCACTGCCCATCGACGAGAAGGCCCATTTGATATCCTCCGGGCCTGGAACGGCCGATCAGCGGTTGATTCGCCTGCAGACCAAGAGCAGCCCGCTGAGCCGACACAAAGGCCAGCTCGCAGCAGGAACCTTTGTGAAGGCGTGGCGTTCCGGCGGCGCAAGGACGCAGCGCCCCGTCGTCAGCTGTCGGCCCGCCAGGGATAGCTCCAGGTCTCGGTCAGTGTCTTCTCGCCGCTCCGCAGAAAGGCGCGCATTTCGGCGAGTTGACCGGGCTCGACGACGATATCGATGAAGGCGCGGAACCCTTGCGTCTTCGGGTTGGGCACGATGAAGGCCCGGTCGATCCGGCCATAGGCGATCGAGGGCACGATCTCGACCTTTTCCGGCTGGCGCAGGTGATAGTCGAGGTCGCCGCCGGCGAAATCGACGATGAAGCGCCGTGCGCCGGCGTTGACCGGTTCGCCCGAGCCCAGCGCCTTCGGCTTGGCCTGATAGGTGTTGATGATGCGCCCGCCGGGATGCAGATCGTTCGAATCCAGCATCGCCGTCAGCTTGTAGCCGAAGGAGAACTCGCGGCCGGGCTCCAGGGGAGTTTTCGGCGCCCACAACGCGACGATGTTGTCGTTGGTTTCGTCCGTCGTCGGCATCTCGATCAGTTCGACGCTGCCCTCGCCCCAGTCGCCCTGCGGCTCGATCCAGTAGGACGGTCGCAGCTCATAGCTCAGGTCGAGATCCTGATAATGCTCGAACACGCGATCGCGCTGCATCAGCCCGAAGCCGCGAACATTGCGCTCGACGAAGGAGGAGACCGCCTGCTGCCGTGGATTGCGCAGGGGCCGCCAGATCCATTCGCCGGTGCCCGAATGAATCATCAGCCCGTCGGAATCATGCAACTCGGTGCGGAAATCGTCATGGAAACGCCGGTCATTCTCGCCGGTGAAGAACATTGAGGTCAGCGGCGCGAGGCCCAGCTTCTCGATCGGCTTGCGCGGGAACAAAGTCGCCCCGACATCCACCACCGCATCGACGTCCGGATAGATGTGGAAGCGATAGGCGCCGGTGACGGACGCCGAATCGAGCAGTGCATAGACCGTCACGCGCTCCGCATTGGGCTGGGGCGCCTCGACCCAGAACTCCCGGAACATCGGAAACTCCTCGCCGCCCGGGACGCCGGCACCGATCGAAAGCCCTCGCGCCGACAGGCCATAGCGCTGCTCGCGGCCCAGCACCCGGAAATAGCTCGCGCCGATGAAGGAGATCAGCTCGTCGTAAACGCGCGGATCGTTCAGCGGATAGTGCAGCCGGAAGCCGGCGAAGCCGAGATTGACAGGCAGCGGCTTCTCGAATTTGACGCGGCCGTAGTCGAACAGATTGGCCGAATAGGGCACCGGAGTGGGCACACCGTCCCTGATGACGTTGACCACGACGGGACGCGTGAACAGGAAGCCCGGATGGAACATCTGCATCCGGAACGGCGAACCGTTCTGCGCAAGCAGCGCCCGCTCCGGCCGGAAGCGGATGTCGCGCCATGAATCGAAATCCAGCCGCGCCAGCGGCTCGGGCAGGTTCGCGCCGGGCTCGTAGGGAACCGCTGCGATCTCGCGGGCGCGGCGCACCACCTCCTCGAAGCCGAAGCGTGGTTGCGGCGGCTCGGCAGAAGCGTCCGGCCGCGGCGCGGGCTGCTGCGCCAGCAGAACGGACGGCGCCGCCGACAGGCAAAGCGCGGCTGAAAGCCCGGCCAGAACACGGCGGCGGTTCGTAAAGGTCATGTGGGTCCGTCGTCTCGTCTTGGCCGCAGCGCAGGCGGTCCATCAAAGGCTTGCCTGCCAGTGACTTAGGCGAGGAATTGGGGCTGGTCTAGGGCTGCATCTCGCGATGCGACATGACGGCTGGCCCGAGCCGGTCTCTTGACAGGCGGCGGCAGCGCTTTTTTGTGTTTGGTTCTGGCGGGATGCAGCCAGCCGCTCGCGCCCGCAAGGCTTTGGTGAAGCCGCCGGCGTCAGCCAGGAGTCGGGCCGGGAGGACGGCCCTGCGGACGTACGTGGGAGTTGCCGGGTCCGTTCGGAACCGGGTTCGGTTCAGCCAGGCGCGGGAACAAGGATCAGCCGATCTTCAGTGGAAGGTGACGAGCGATCATGTCGAAGTCACGGTCCTGATGGAGAAGGGTATGGCCGCGCGCGATGCAATAGGTGGCGATCAGAAGGTCGATCGTCTTTCGCACCGTTACGCCCCGCCCTCTGAGAAAGCGCGAATGACGGGCCGCGGCGAGTGCGAGCGCCTCATCGACCATCCGTCCGACTTTGAAGCGCCGCATCGCGCGCTCGAGGCTTTCTGCGTGGCGCTCGTCGCGCGCCCCACGCAGAACCTCCATCAAAACCAGATCGCCGACGATGATCCGCGAGGGCGACTGCATCGCGGCAAGCACTGCAACAGCCGGACTGCTTTGCGAACGAAGCTGCGCGATCCAGACCGAGCTATCGACCACGATCATGTCTGATGGTCGAAAGCGCGGTCCGTGCGCATCTCGTCGAGATCACCCTCCCAACCGAGACCGCGCATATCCTTGATCACCTGACGCAGTTCGGTGTCCTTCAGGAGCCGACGCAACGCTTCCTCGACGGTTGCCCTCTTCGTGGTCAGGCCCGTCACCGCCATCGCCTCCTTGAGAAGCGCATCGTCGATCTCGATATTCGTGCGCATGGCTCGCCTCGTGTGTATGAACCGGCCGGATGATACACATCGCTGGACCCCTGCGCAATTTTTGGCCTCTAGCCTCAAAAACTCCTTGTAGCCGGGGGGCATCGTCCGTATATGCCGCTTACCCAATTCGCACGTGCCTGTGGCCGCGTGTCAGTCGGTGGGCATCCGGACAAGAGGCCGGACAGCCGCCAGGTGTTGGAGACGGACGGAGGGGGATGGACATCCCCTCGAGTCACGCTCCCGGTTCTCTCCCAAGGAGGACTGTCACCGAACAGCGACTGGCAGCCGGAGGCGAAACCGGCAAACCCCGAATCTCCACGGGGGACGCAGCTTAAAGCAACGACGGAACGGGCTTTTTTTGGTCTCGCTGGTCCTCCAAAGACCAGCACCGAAGAGGCTTGTCCTTCATTGCCGGGCGTGCGGGGGCTTCCCCAAGCGACGGTTACCAGAGTCCGGACTTATTCGTTCGGCGACTCGCGGCGTTTCCAACGCGTCGTGAATTGCCCGGTCGACTCAAGCCGGCTTCATGTCGCATCGGCGCCACCAGCGCCGGAGGGAGTCGTGTCTCATGACCGACCGTATCCGTGAGTTCCTTCGCACCCGTCGCGACGACGGTCCTTGCGTCGTCATCGACCTCGATGTCGTCGGCCAGAACTATCATGCCTTCTCGCGGGCTCTTCCCGACACGCGCGTCTTCTACGCCGTGAAGGCGAATCCTGCGCCGGAAGTGCTGGGCCTGCTGGCCAAGCTCGGCTCCTGCTTCGATTGCGCCTCGGTCGTCGAGATCGAGCTCGCGCTCGCGGCCGGCGCCACGGCGGACCGCATCTCCTTCGGCAACACCATCAAGAAGGAGCGCGACGTCGCCCGCGCCATGGAGCTCGGCGTGCGCCTCTTCGCGGTCGATTGCACGGCGGAAGTCGAGAAGGTCGCACGCTCCGCCGACAAGACCGGCGCATCGGATGTGCGCATCTTTTGCCGCATCCTCTGCGACGGTGCCGGCGCCGACTGGCCGCTGTCGCGCAAGTTCGGCTGCGAGCCGGACATGGCGGCCGACGTGCTCGAGCACGGTCATCGCCTGGGCCTGACGGCTCATGGAATTTCGTTCCATGTCGGTTCGCAGCAGGCCAACGTCAACGCGTGGGATTCCGCTCTGGGCTCTGCCTCGGCGGTGTTCAAGGAATGCGCCACCCGTGGGCTTTCGCTGTCGATGGTCAATCTCGGCGGCGGCTTCCCGGCGCGTTACCTGAAGCCGATCCCCGGCGTGCCGTCCTATGGCGATGCGATCTTCCAGGCACTGTCGAAGCATTTCGGCAACCAGCTCCCGGAGACCATCATCGAGCCGGGTCGCGGCATGGTCGGCAATGCGGGCCTGATCGAGACCGAGGTCGTCCTGATCTCGAAGAAGGCCAAGGACGATCAGGTCGCCTGGGTCTATCTCGACATCGGCAAGTTCAACGGTCTCGCCGAGACCATGGACGAGGCGATCCGCTACCCGATCCGCAGCGGCCGCGACGGCGACGCGACGGTGCCCTGCATCCTGGCCGGCCCGACCTGCGATTCGGTTGACGTCATGTACGAGAAGACCCCGTACATGCTGCCGTTCAGCCTGGAGATCGGCGACAAGCTGCTGATCGAGGGTACGGGCGCCTATACGACGACCTATTCGGCTGTCGCCTTCAACGGCTTCCCGCCGCTGAGGCAGTACGTCATCTGACGTGAATTCCGGGGGCACTCCGCCCCCGGTGACCAATCGGGTCCGGCGAAGCGCCCTGCCATAAGTCGGCAGGCCGCCCGGCGGTTTCGGGCGGAGCGTCCGCGCCTTCCCACAATGGAAGCACGGACGTGGCTCCCGCCGGACCCTCTTCCTCACATCCCCTAGTCTTGTGGCCGCGCTCGCGCGCGGCGCCGGGAAGGTTCGCGGGCTCGCGGACGCTCCGGCCGGAGGTGCGTCATGATCACGATCCGCGACGAAGTCGCCGCCGATGTCCCCGCCCGCGAGGCGCTGCTCGACCGGGCCGGGCA
>QBLV01000007.1:30700-37067 GCA_003241815.1 Hyphomicrobiales bacterium
TCGCACTGCCAAGTCGAGCGAGCGCCTTCGTGAAGGTCGTTTGCCGGCTGAAGGCCTTGCCTTGACCGCCGAGCGCGACGGCACCGTCGTCGCAACGGTGCGGCTCTGGCATGTCGAGGCTAACGGCAAACCCGCGCTCCTGCTCGGCCCGCTCGCCGTCTCGCCGGAGCTTCAGGGCGAAGGCCTCGGCCGCGCGATGATGCGCGAAGTGATCTGGCGTGCGGCCTGCCGCGGCCATGGCGCCGTGCTGCTCGTCGGCGACGCCACCTATTACGAGCGCTTCGGCTTCTCCGGCTACCTGACCCGCGATCTCGCCATGCCCGGCCCGGTCGAGCGCGAGCGTTTCCTTGGCCTTGAACTGCGCGACGGCGCGCTGTCGGGCGCCAGCGGCGTCCTCGTCGCCACGGGCCGTCCGGACGCTGCCGCGCCGGACGCGGAGCCCGCACGCAAGGCTGCCTGAGGATAACCCCGACGACCCCGGCGATTCGCCGGGGTCGTCACGCATCCGTCATCGAAACGTAGCCGCTCCGTCGTCACCGCCCGCCATGACCCCGCCCGAAGGTGGGGTCCATGGCGCAGGCGGTTTTCACGGCAAACGAGGCGAGAGAGTGGAGCGCGCCGCGCTGGCGGCCGCGCCGGTCGACCGTGCTCGCCTTTGCGATGCTGGCGCCGTCGCTGCTGTTTCTGGCGCTGTTCACCTACTGGCCGGTGGTGCAGGTGCTGTGGCAGTCGTTCCACGGACAGATCCGTGTCGGTGGCCCGCAGGCCTATGTCGGGTTCGACAATTTCCTCAAGCTCTTCGCCGATCCCGCCTTCCGCAAGGCGCTGGCCAACAACCTCGTCTATGCGCTCGGCACGGTGATCCCGAGCCTCGTGCTGGCACTCGGCTTCGCCATGGCCCTGGCGCGGTCGAGCCGGGTGAACGCGCTGTTTCGGGCGTTGTTCTTCCTGCCGGTGCTGATCCCACTGGTCGCGGCGGCCTCGATCTTCCTGTTCCTGTTCCTGCCCAATGTCGGGCTGCTCGACTACCACCTCGCCAAGCTCGCGATCTCCGGCCCCAACTGGCTCGGCGATCCCGACATCGCGCTCTGGTCGATCATGGCGCTGACGATCTGGAAGAACGCCGGCTACTACATGCTGTTCTTCCTCGCCGGCCTGCAGGCCGTGCCGGCGGATGCCTATGAGGCGGCAATCCTCGACGGCGCCGGCCCCTGGCAGCGGCTGCGCTACGTCACCCTGCCCTATCTCAAGCCGACCATCGGCTTCGTCCTGGTCATCGGCCTGCTGAACGTCGTCACCCAGGTCGACCATGTCTTCGTCCTGACCAAGGGCGGCCCGTCCGATTCCACCAATCTCCTGCTGTTCTATGTCTACCAGCAGGCGGTGGAGAACTACGACGCCGGCCGCGCCGCCGCCGGCACGCTGGTGATGCTGGCGCTTCTGCTCGTCGTCACCGCCTCCTCGCTGCGCACGCTGGAACGGTCCTTCGGGGAGAAGGACGCATGAGCGCCGCAACCCTGAGCACCGGCGTCTCGACCGGCGAAATCTCGCCCAAGCTCGGCTATGCCGCGACGCTGCTGATCGCGGCGCTCTGGATGGTGCCCTTCATCTGGATGCTGGTCGCGGCCTTCAACCCCGAGAGCATCGGCGCCGGCATGGCTTCGCTGGTGCCGTCCTATATCCCGACGCTCGCCAATTTCCACGAGGCCTGGGCCTCGGCCGATTTCCCGCGCTACGGCCTGAACACGCTCATCATCACGCTCGGCATCCTCGCGGTGCAGATCGTCACGATCACGCTCGCCGGCTACGCCTTCGCGCGCCTGGAGTTTCCCGGCCGCACACTCTGCTTCTACCTCTTCCTGCTGCAGCTCATGCTGGCGCCGGTCGTGCTGATCGTCCCCAACCTGACGACGATCGCGAAGCTCGGCCTTTATGACAGCCTGATGGGCGTGATGGCGCCCTATTTCGCCTCGGCCTTCGGCACCTTCCTGATGCGGCAGGCCTTCCGGGCGATCCCGCGCGAACTCGAGGACGCAGCCCTGATCGACGGCGCCAGCGTCTTCCAGCGCATCGGCTTCATCTATCTGCCGCTGGCCAAGCCCTCGCTCGTCGCCTTCTCGATCGTCTCCGTCACCGCCCATTGGAACGAATTCCTCTGGCCGCTGATGGTGATCAACTCGCCCGATCTGCGCCCGCTCACCGTCGGCCTCGCCTCCTTCACCCGCGGTGCGGAAGGCGCGCAGGCCTGGGGCGTCATCGCGGCGGGAACCCTGCTGGTCAGCGCGCCCCTGCTGATCGCGTTCGCGCTGTTCCAGCGCGCCTTCGTCAACTCCTTCGTCTCCTCCGGCATCAAGTAAGGGAAGCCATCATGACGACCACCAGACGCAGCCTGCTCGCAGGCGCTGCATTTGCCACGAGCTTCGCGCTGTCGCCCGCCTTCGCGCAGGCCCCCACCGAGATCGAGCTGTTCTTCCCCGTCCCCGTCGACGGCCAGCTCGCCCGCGACATGGCGGCGCTGATCAAGGAGTTCAACACCGCACATCCCGCCATCAAGGCGACGCCGGTCTATACCGGCTCCTATGACGAGACCCTGATCAAGACGCGCGCCGCGATGAAGGCCGGCAAGCCGCCGGCCGCCGTGATCATGTCCGCCAACTTCCTGCTCGATCTCAAGATCGAGGGCGAGATCCAGTCGATGGACGCCCTGATCAAGGCCGACGGCAAGTCAAACGACCAGTTCATGGGCCAGTTCTTCGACGCGCTGCACGGCAATGCCGTCCTCGACCGTCAGGTCTATGGCGTGCCCTTCCACAACTCGACGCCGCTGCTCTACGTCAACACCGACCATCTCAAGGAAGCCGGCCTCGACCCCGACAAGCTGCCCGCCAACTGGGAAGAGCTGGTCACCACCGCCAAAAAGCTGACCAAGCGCGAGGGTGACCGCGTCACCCGCTGGGGCATGATGATGCCCTCCAACTATGATTATGGCGGCTGGATCCTCCAGGCCCTGACCCATTCAAATGGCGGCCAGTGGTTCAACGTCGATTACGGCGGCGAGGTCTATTACGACACGCCTTCCATGCTCGGCGCGCTGACTTTCTGGTCCGACCTCGTCTCCAGGCACAAGGTTCACCCGGCCGGCGTGCAGGCCGGCGGCGCGGTGTCCTCGGCCTTCCTCTCCGGCCAGGCCTCGATGATGCTGCTCTCGACCGGCTCGCTGACCCATATCCGCAACAATGCGAAGTTCCCCTACAAGGTCGCCTTCGTGCCGAAGAACGTGAAGAACGAAGTTCCGATCGGCGGCGCTTCGCTCGTCATCCCGGCCGGCGTCGAAGGCGAGCGCCGCAAGGCTGCCTGGACCCTGATCAACTGGATGACCGCGCCCGAGAAGTCCGGCTGGTGGAGCCGCGCCACCGGCTATTTCGCCCCCAACAAGGCCGCCTACGATCTGCCCGAAATGAAGGAGTTCCTCGCCAAGAACCCCGACGCCGGCATCGCGGTCAGCCAGCTCGCCTTCGCCAAGCCGTGGTTCGCCACTTACAAGACCGTCCCCGTCCGCAAGGCGATCGAGGACGAACTCGCCGCCGTGCTCTCGGCCAAGAAGACGCCGAAGGAGGCGCTGGTCGCAGCGCAGAAGCAGGCCGACGAGATCATGCGCCCCTATGTCGAGCAAACCGCGCTGAAGTTGCCGACGAACTGACGCCTCCAAACGACGTCATGCCCGGCCTTGAGCCGGGCATCTCCTCATCACTCTTCTGCCTGAGATGGCCGGGGCAAGCCCGGCCATGACGGCCTGCCGGACACCATTCAATGCTCATCGCCCAGATCACCGACCTGCACATCCGCCCGCGCGGCAAACCCGCCTATCGCGTCTCCGAGACCAATGCGCTGAGCGAGCGCGCGCTCGATGTCGTGGCGCGGCTCTCGCCCCGCCCCGATCTGCTCGTCATCACCGGCGATCTCACCGATTGCGGCCTCCCGGAGGAATATGCGGTCCTGCGCGCGATGCTCGACGGCCTCGGCATTCCCGTCCTGGTCGTCCCGGGCAATCACGACCGCAGGGAGACGCTGACCGAAGGCCTCGCGCTCGATCCGCGTCAGGTCCTGGACAATGGCTTCGTCCAGTTCGTCGCCGATTGCGGGCCGATGCGTCTGATCGGCCTCGACACGCTGCTGCCGGGCAAGAGCGCCGGCGCGCTCTGCGCCACGCGGCTGGCCTTCCTCGAAAAGGCGTTGAGCGAGGCCGACGGCAAGCCGGTCGCGATCTTCATGCACCACCCGCCCTTCGATTGCGGCATCGCCCATATGGATGCGATCCGGCTGATGGAGGGCGCCGACGGATTCGCCGCGATCATCGCGCGCCATCCCAACGTCGAGCGCATCCTCTGTGGCCACCACCACCGTCCGATCGTGACGCGCTTTGCCGGTACGATCGCGCAGATCGCGCCCAGCGTGACGCATCAGGTCACGCTCGACCTCGCGGAAACCAGCGACGCGACCTTCCATATGGAACCGCCGGCCTATCTGCTCCATTCCTTCCTCGAAGATGCTGGCTTCGTGACGCACACGGCCTGTGTCGAGCGCTTCCCGGGTCCCTATCCCTTCATGCTGGATGCCGATTATCCCGGCGGCCATTAGATCGTCATGATGCGAAGCGCAGTTGAAATTTGACTCAAAGGGCGCTTGCCCCATACCAGCCGGGGGTGGCTCTGCGCGGCCACCGCACCAACAGCGCCTTTCCCAAGGAGACAACCCGAGAATGAGCAACTGGCCCGTCTATGGAGAGATTACCGGCCCGATCGTGATGATCGGCTTCGGTTCGATCGGCCGCGGCACGCTGCCGATGATCGAGCGGCATCTGACCTATGACAAGAGCCGGTTCGTGGTGATCGCGCCCGATGACGAGAACCGCCACCTGCTCGACGAGCGCGGCATCCGTTTCATCCAGGAAGCCATCACCATCGACAATTACAAGACGATGCTCGAGCCGTTGCTGACGGCCGGCGGCGGCCAGGGCTTCTGCGTAAACCTGTCCTGCGACACCGGCTCGCGCGACATCATGGAATTCTGCTCCAGCCTTGGCGCGCTCTATATCGACACGGTCAACGAGCCCTGGCTCGGTTTCTATTTCGACGAGACCAAGGGCCCGGGCGAGCGTTCGAACTATGCGCTGCGCGAGATGACGCTCGCCGCCAAGCGCGCCCGCGCCCCGGGTTCGACCACGGCCGTCTCCTGCTGCGGCGCCAATCCCGGCATGGCCTCCTGGCTGGCCAAGAAGGCGCTGCTGAACATCGCCTCCGACATGCGCCTCAACGTGCCCCAGCCGACCACCCGCGAGGAATGGGCCGGTCTGATGAAGCAGGTTGGCGTCAAGGGCATCCATATCGCCGAGCGCGACACCCAGCGCTCGAAGAACCCCAAGCCGCCGGGCGTCTTCGTCAACACCTGGTCGGTCGAGGGCTTCATCTCCGAGGGCGTCCAGCCGGCCGAACTCGGCTGGGGCACCCATGAGAAGTGGATGCCGGAGAATGCCCGCACCCACGAGACCGGCTCGCAGGCTGCAATCTATCTGATGCAGCCCGGCGCCGAGACAAAAGTTCGGAGCTGGTGCCCGACCCCGGGGCCGCAATACGGCTTCTTGGTCACCCACAACGAGTCGATCTCGATCGCCGACTATTTCACCGTCCGCGACGACAGCGGCAAGGCGATCTATCGCCCGACCTGCCACTACGCCTATCACCCCGCCAACGACGCGGTGCTCTCGCTGCATGAGATGTTCGGCAATGCCGGCCGCCCGCAGGAGAAGCACCACATCCTCGACGAGGAAGAGGTCATCGACGGCATCGACGAGCTCGGCGTGCTGCTCTACGGGCACGAGAAGGGCGCCTACTGGTTCGGCTCGCAGCTCTCGACCGAGGAGACCCGCAAGCTCGCCCCCTACCAGACCGCGACCGGCCTGCAGGTGACCTCGGCCGTGCTCGCCGGCATGGTCTGGGCGCTGGAAAACCCGACCGCCGGTATCGTCGAGGTCGAAGAGATGGACCTCGACCGCTGCCTCGAGATCCAGATGCCTTATCTCGGACCGGTGAAGGGCTACTACACCGACTGGACCCCGCTCGACGGTCGCCCGGGCCTCTTCCCGGAAGACATCGACGAAAGCGACCCCTGGCAGTTCCGGAACATTCTGGTGCGGTGAACAGCGTCATTCTCGGGCGATGCGCAGCATCGACCCGAGAACCTCATGACGAAAGAGGCACTGGTTTCCGAGATGCTCGGGTCAAGCCCGAGCATGACGATCCGGATCGAACGGGCGCTACGGCGCCCGCTTCACTTTAATGCCCGCCAGCAGCGCCCCGCCGGTGAGGAA
>QBLV01000007.1:37077-39669 GCA_003241815.1 Hyphomicrobiales bacterium
TCAGCACCGCCAGCCCCGCCCGCTGGCTGGCGAAGATTGTCGTCGCCAGCGCCACCAGCGTCGGCCCCAGGAAGGACGTGACCTTCCCCGACAACGCGAACAGCCCAAAGAACTCGCCGACGCGCCCCTCCGGCGCCAGCCGCGCCATCAGGCTGCGCGAGGAGGCCTGCAGCGGCCCCGCCACCAGCCCGATCAGCAAGCCCAGGCCGAGATAGACCTTTTCCGGCAGCGAGGCGAAGAGCCCGTCGCCCGGCGTGGCCGGCACGGCCTCGACCACGAAGAGGATTCGGTTGGGCGCCAGCGAAAGAATGCCGAGACAGGCGAAGAGCAGACAGCCGATCGCCCCCAGCACAACGGCCTTGCCGCCGATCCGATCGTCAATGCGTCCGCCAAGCCAGGCGCCGAGCGTGCCGGTGATCGTCAGCATGATGCCGAAGATGCCGATCTCGATCGTCTGCCAGCCGAAGACGCCCGCGGCATAGATGCCCCCGAAGGCAAACAGCGCCACCAACGCATCCTGATAGACCATGTTGGCAAGCAGGAAGCGCCCGAGCGAGGGCAGACGCGGCAGTTCGCGCAGCGTCGCCATCAGGCGGCCGACGCCGCCCCTGGCGGCTTCGCCGAGTCCCATCCCGGTGCGCACCGAATCCGGCGTCAGCAGGAACATCGGCGCCACGAAGACCACGAACCACAACGCCGTGAGCGGCCCCGAGAAGCGGTCGCCCTCGCGAGCCGCCGCATCGAGACCCAGGATCGGCGTCAGGCCCACCAGCGTCTTGCCGGTGATGGGATCGGCCGCCAGCAGCGCCAGCACGATCGCCAGCGACATCAGCCCCCCGAGATAGCCGATCGCCCATCCCGTGCCCGAAAGCCAGCCGAGACGCTCGGGCGGCACCAGCCGCGTCATCATCGCATTGTTGAATGTGGTCGCGAATTCCGCGCCGATCGTCGCCAGGATAAAGCCCGACAGTGCGATCGGCACCGCCCAGGGCGAGCCTGGCGCGGCAAACCAGAGCGCGCCCGAGCCCACGACCAGCAGCGCCCCGAACACGGCAATCCAGGGCTTGCGCGGCCCCGTCCGGTCTGCGATCCCGCCCAGCAGCGGCGACAGCAGCGCGATGCACAGCCCGGCAAACCCCGTCGCATAGCCCCAGAGAGCCTGCCCCGATGCCGGGTCCGACGCCAGCGTCGCGGCGAAGAACGGCGCGAAGACGAAGGTCGTGATCAGCGTGAAGAAGGGCTGCGCTGCCCAGTCGAAGAACAGCCAGGCGGTGACCGCGCGGCGAGGCGGATACGATGTCGGCTGCACCGCTTAGCCCTCATCCTGAGGAGCAAGGCGCAAGCCTTGCGTCTCGAAGGATGCTCCAGATGTTTCCGGCACCTTCTGGATCATCCTTCGAGACGCCGCTTCGCGGCTCCTCAGGATGAGGGCTGAGCATATCAAACTCACTGCAGCGTGGTCTCGGGGTCGGCGCCATTGCGCGCCAGTTCGATCTCGGTGATCGCCACCAGCACCTCGGCGCGCTCCTTCAGGCTCGGTGCCTCAAGCAAAGCCTGCTTCTCGCGCGGGCCGAAGGGACACATCATCGACAGCGCGTTGACCAGCGCCTCGTTGGGTGCCTCGTTGACGCCCTTCCAGTCGATCTTGAGATCGCTCGCCTTGGCGAAGGCCCGCAGCGCCTTGAGCAGGCCGTTGCGATCGACCTCGTCCTCACCCGCGCGGGCCATGAAATCGAGGATGAAGTCGTCATAGGTGACCCGGCACTGCCGGTAAGGCGTCGTCACCGGAAGCTCCTCCGCGATACGGAAGCGGCCGATGCCCGTCAGCGTCAGGATGTAGCGGTCGTCACCGGTCTCTGCGAACTGCGTGATGCGCCCGAGGCAGCCGACCTGCAGCAGCGGCGGCGTCGCCGACTGGCGGCCGCTCTCAGGTTCCGGTTGAATCACGCCGACGACGCGGTGCGTCCGGATCGCATCGTCGATCATCGCGATGTAGCGCGGCTCGAAGATGTTGAGCGGCATCTGCCCACGCGGCAGCAGGAGCGCGCCGCCCAGCGGGAAGACCGGGATCACCGACGGGCAATCTTCGGGCCCCTGGTAGACGGCGTTCATGCCCATCGGTGGCAGCTCCTTGGCAATTAAGAGAACAACAGGGTGGAGAGCTTGCGGCGGCCCGCCATGCTGTGCTCGTCCATCGGCCCCCAGGCCTCGAAGAACTGCAGCAGCTGCTTGCGGGCGCCGTCCTCGTTCCAGGCGCGATCGGCCTTGATGATGGCGACCAGATGGTCGACCGCCTCCTCGCGGCGATCTCGCCCGTTCAGCGCCAGCGCCAGATCGAAGCGGGCCTGATGATCCCGTGGGTTGGCCGCGACCTTCGCTTCCAGCTCGGTGGTGTCGCCCAGCGCCGCCGCCTGCTCGGCGAGCTCGATGGCAGCGCGCACAGCCGCGATGGCGGGGTCCGCCACCTTCACCTCGGGAACCATGCTCAGGATGCCGCGGGCACCTTCGAGATCGCCCATATCGAGATGAAGCCGCGCCAGCCCGGCGATGGCCGCGACGTTGTCAGGCTCCAGTTCGAGCACGCCGGCATAG
>QBLV01000007.1:39679-63261 GCA_003241815.1 Hyphomicrobiales bacterium
CCGGCATAGAGTTCGCTGGCGCCGGCGGCATCCCCCGCCTCGACGGCGGCCTTCGCTGCCTCGATCAGTTCCTCGGTCGCGCCTGGACCCATCTTGCCGACGAGCTTCTCGATGAAGGCCTTGATCTGGCTTTCGGGCTGCGCGCCCATGAAGCCGTCGATCGGCTGGCCTTGTTTGAAGGCGATCACGGCGGGAATCGACTGGATGCCGAGCTGACCCGGAATCTCCGGGAACTCGTCGATGTTCATCTTGACGAGCCGGACCTTGCCGCGCGCCGCCTTGACCACCTTCTCGATCACGGGGGTCAACTGCTTGCACGGCCCGCACCAAGGCGCCCAGAAATCGACCAGCACGGGCTGGTTCATCGACTCGGCGATGACATCCTGCCGAAACGCTTGCGTCGTCGTATCCTTGATCAGGCCGGGCTGTTCGGCCGCATCGCTATTGACCAGCATCGGTCGTCCTTCGTCGCGCTCGGATCTTGAACTGTGGTCGGGTGCGGCCGCCGCCGACGGCCGACCCATAGATGGGGAGGATCAGCCGTTCTGTCCATCGTCGGGAACCGGCAAATCGACGATCATCGGGTCATGGCCCGTCCCGCGCAGGAAGGCCAGCATGTCGTCGCGGCCAATCCGCAGCGTCGCGGTGTTGACCAGCGGGTGGAAGTTCATGTCCTCGCCGGTGACGAGATTGCGATCGAGCACCATCGTCACAGCCCCATCGCGATCGTTGATCACAGCAAAGGCCGTCACCGAGCCCGGCGTGACGCCGAGCCTCTCCATCAGCACCTCGGCCGAGCAAAAGGAGAGCCGCCCGCTGGCGCCCAGCGTTTCGTGCAGACGCTTCAGGTCGATGCGCGCATTCTCGCGCGCCGAGACCAGGAACAGCCGGCCCTTCTTGTCCTTCACGAACAGGTTCTTCGAATGCAGGCCCGGCAGCGTGCCGCGCAGGCTCTGCGACTCGGCCACCGTGAAGACGGCCTCATGATCGATGCGCGCAAAGGCTAATCCCTGCGCGCTCAGATGGGCGCAGAGTTCGTCGGGCGTCAGCGGAGCGGTAGTCGCAAGCGTCTGGGACATCGGCCTTGTGTCGGGTTCGGCTTTGCAGGATCGCTTTTGCAGGGTTCGTCGCGATGCGTAACGCCCGAATACGGCCGCCACAAGCGGCGTTTGCGACGCCGTCGGGCCTACAAAGCGATGGCCTGGAACGTCATTCGGCAAAAGATGCAAGTTGCGCAACAAGGCGCTTGCACTGCGCGCCGCTTTGGGGCAATAAGCCGGCCTCCGCGGCGGAAACGACGCGGCCATGTCCTGATGCGGGAGTAGCTCAGGGGTAGAGCACAACCTTGCCAAGGTTGGGGTCGAGGGTTCGAATCCCTTCTCCCGCTCCAGGACAGCTTTAGAGACGTTCGAGGGCCGCGCAAGCGGCCCTTCGTCGTTTCGGGTGCCATGCTACCCCAACGCTACCTGCCGCAACCAGCCCAAATCGGCCTTAGACAGGCTATATCGACACGCCCTCATCGGACGTCGTCTGCTCTTAGGCTTGCAAGTTCCCTGTGCGGCCTGTTCAGATCAAAGCGCGGCAGATTCGTTCGGGGGGATGGCTGATGTCGATTGCGGAGCATGAGTTCGGAAGTTCATCGACAGATATCAAACTAGCCGTCGTTGAAGGTTATCTGCAGGCCTTCACACAGGCCCTGCGGCCGCACTTCAATCATCTTTGGTACATCGACGCATACGCCGGCACCGGCGAGCGCACTGAGCGAGTCGAGGCGCAGCTGGGGAGCCTTTTTGACGCGGCTTCGCCAGAGCGCATCGAACGACGACGAGGGTCCGCCCGCATCGCTCTCGAGGTGGCCCCCCATTTTGATCAAGTAACGTTTATCGAGAAGAATGCTCGTCACTGCCAGGCTCTGGAAGCGCTAGGATCCGAATTCCCCGGACGCAATATCGAGATCATGCGCGGTTCAGCAGAGGACGAGCTTCGCAAGTTAATACAAGGACGGTCTTGGGCCTCCAAGCGAGCGGTCGTTCTGCTGGATCCCTACGGTATGAGCGTATCTTGGCGAACGCTGGAGATGATCCAAGCCACCAAAGCTATCGACGTTTGGTATTTGGTTTCGCTCTCGGGACTGTTCCGGCAAGCAGCACGCGATGGCCGCGCGCTCGACGATACGAAGCGCGCGGCTATAACGCGGATGTTCGGGACAGATGCCTGGGATGCCGAGTGGTACCAGCGAACGGAGAAAACCGACCTGTTTGGTCAGGTAGACGAGCAGCACCAGAGGATCGCTGACGTCAACGCGATCGAAGCGTATGCAATGAAGCGTCTATCGGAGTTGTTCCCAAAAGTCCTGAAGCCACTGCGGCTTGATAATGGACGCGGAGTGCCGGTTTTCTCGCTGTTCTTCGCAGTCTCAAATCCGCATCCAAAGGCAATAGGATTGGCCCAAAAGATTGCGGGTCACATGCTCAAGGTGGGCAATTCATCCCAAGTTCGGCCCTGATAAGATCTGCCGGCGGCTTTTTTGTTTCGTCCACCCCACTGCTTGAAGAAGAACGCGGCGTTAGATCGCCGGCACATGCGGTGGATCTCGTCGAGCCACGCTTCCTCCATAGGCCGGGCCTTTGGACCAGATTCGCCGCCGACGATCGCCCAATGGATATTGCTCAGGTCGGCGCCAGCGACTGAGCCAATCAATGGCTCAAATGAAACGAAGCGGATCGCTGACGGCGCTCGGCGAAGATCGTCGAGACGATGCACCACGGCAGCATTTTCGACGCTTGTTCCGAGCCAGACGTTGGGCAAAATCGGAAACCACCGATCGCTTAGCACGGTGCTCATCCGGTCCGGGCGTTTGGTCAAAATCTGAAAAGTGTGCTGCGGAGCTGCTGCCATCGCGGTCCACACCTTGGCTATAAATTCAATGGGAACGCCTTCGTGAAAGAGGTCTGACATAGAGTTCACGAAGATCATCCGCGGGCGCTTCCATTGGGCCGGGACACCGAGTGAAGCCTCATCAAGATAGAGATTCCCCGTCCAGACGCTGCGCCCGCCGCTCTTTCGGGTGAGGCCCCGGTATTTCTCTACGCCCATAGCATCCAATCGAGCTGCCATGCGCATCGCATAACAGTTCGTGCAGCCGGCCGTGATCACGGAGCACCCGGCGACGGGGTTCCATGTTGCATCTGTCCACTCGATGGAGGTCTCTGCCATCTCAATCTCCCTTCGCTACATATGCAGGATGCATGGTAAACGAAAGCTTATTGTTCTTATTTTGTTCCGATGCGCATCAGTTGCGACGGAGCAATGCGCGGACACCGATAGACAGTGCAGGCGCCCAACTAGGCCCTGCGCGCCAAAGAAGCACGCAGGCGTCGGCTTCCCGGCGTTTTTGCGTTTGGTTCTTATTCGTCCAGTAGATTCGTGACGCCGAGCCAGGCTCACAGCCTGGCATGCAGCGCCGCGCTCAGCCGCCATCCCTCACAACACAGACGACATCCCGCCATCGACATAGATGATCTGGCCATTGACGTAGTTCGAGGCGGAAGACGCCAGGAATACCGCCGTGCCGATCAGTTCGTCGGGCTTGCCCCAGCGCCGCGCGGGCGTGCGGCCCTTCACCCAGGCGTCGAAGGTCGGGTTGTCGATCAGCGCCTGGTTCATGTCGGTGATCATGTAGCCCGGACCGATCGCATTGGCCTGGATGCCGGCCTCGGCCCATTCGGCCGCCATCGCCCGCGTCAGCATCTTGATGCCGCCCTTGGCGACCGTGTAGGGCGCCACCGTCGCCCGCGCGAGTTCGCTGGTCAGCGAGCCGATATTGATGACCTTGCCGTGCCCGCGCGCGATCATCCGCTTGGCCGCCTCGCGCCCGATCATGAAGGCCGAGGTCAGATTGGTGTCGATGACGCGCTGCCAGTCGGCCGTGGCGAGTTCGACCATCGGCTTGCGGAACTGGATGCCGGCATTGTTGACGAGGATATCGACCGCGATGCCAGCCGCGTCGAAGCCCTCGAAGGCGCTCACGATCGCCGCCTCGTCGGTGACGTTGAAGGGCGCAGGCTCTGCCTGGTGGCCCGCAGTGCGGAACGCCGCCACCGCCTCGTCGACACGCGCCGGATCGGTGCCGTTGATCAGGATGCGCGCGCCGGCCACCGCCAGCCCTTCCGCCATCGCCCGGCCGAGGCCGCGCGATGAGCCGGTAACGAGGGCGGTCTTGCCCGAGAGATCGAAGAGGGGGTTGGTCATGTCAGATCCTCACAGGCTGGAGCGACGAACGGTCAGGTCCGAGCGTTCGAACACCGCCGGCAGCAATTCGACGCCGAGACCGACGCCTTCCATGGGCAGGACATAGCCGTCCTTGATCACCGGCATGGTGGTGACGAGTTCATTGTACCAGCCGGTGTAGAAGGCGCGAACGGATTCCTGGATCAGCGTGTTGGGCTGGCTGAACGAGGCGTGGATCGCCGCGATGAAGCCGACCGGGCCGATGCAGTCATGCGGCGCGAAGGGGCGGTGATAGGTTTCCGCCATCGCCGCGATCTTGCGGCCCTCGGTGAGGCCCCCGGTCCAGCAGAGATCGGCCATGACGATGTGCATGGCGTCGCGGTCGAGCATGTCCTTGTAGGGAAAGCGCGAGCCCAGCGTCTCGCTGGCGCAGACCGAGACGGTCGTCGAACGCGCGAATTCGGCCAGCGCCTGCGGCGAGTTCATCCGGATCGGATCCTCGTACCAGGTCGGCTCGTACTGCTCGAGCACACGGGCGATCTTGATCGCGGTCGGCAGGTTCCAGAGCGAATGCATCTCGACCATGATCTCGATCTTGTCGCCGACGGCCTTGCGGATCTTCTCGAAGGGCTCGCAGGCTTTGCGCATCTGGTCGGGCGTGATGTGGAGACCCTGATTCTCGATTCCGGCGGGGTCGAACGGCCAGATTTTCATCGCCGTAATGCCGCTTTCCAGCAGGCTTTCGGCCACGGCGTCGGCGCGGTTCATGAAGCCGTCGAGGTCCTCATAGGGGCCTTCGGTCTCGCCGAGATTCCAGGTCGAGACCGGCTTGATATTGTTCGTGCGGACATAATTGTAGCCGGCACAGGTATTGTAGATGCGCTGCTTGTCGCGGCACAGGCCGCCGAGCATCTGATGCACCGGCTGGCCGCAGACCTTGCCGAACACGTCCCAGAGCGCGATGTCGACCGCCGAGGTCGCGCGGGATTCGACGCCGGTCGAGGCCTGCGCCATCGGCAGATTGGTCATCTCCTTGTGCAACGCCTCGATATGCAGGGGGTTCTTGCCCAGCAGTCGCATCGCGAGCGTGTCGTGCAGATGCGCCTCGACCGCGCCGGCGCCATAGAAGGTCTCGCCCAGCCCGATGATCCCGGCATCGGTGTGGACGCGCACCCACAGCACATTGGCGAACTCGGCCGTCCGCAGCGTCTCGATGGCGGTGATCTTCATGGCCTGCCTCCCTGGCGGCACGCGTTCTTCGACGGCCGTCCGGCCATGGAACGCTGTGGTTGATAGCGGTTCCTCGGTGGCGACGGCGCAGTTGCCGAACCGACAGAACGGATCAGAGCATAGGGGCGCTTGTAAAATATCACAATATGTTTAGGCTGCCTCTCAAGACTGGAGCCGCTTGAACGAGCTCTGCGACGGAGGAACGAGATGGCGCGGCGCGCAGACCTGCTGACAGTAGTAAAAGCGGATGATGCGGCACAGCCGCGCCGCAACCGCGTCAACCTGTTCGAGCTGGCCTATCAGCGCATCGAGGAATTGCTGGTCCGCTGCGAGCTCGCTCCCGGGCGCTTTCTCGCCATGCAGGACCTCCAGGACATCACCGGCTTCGGCCGCACGCCTGTCCACCATGCCGTCAACCGGCTGGCCGCCGACACGCTGATCGTGATCCGCCCGCGCCATGGCCTGCAGATCGCGCCGATCGACCTCGCCCGCGAGCGCGTGCTGCTGCATCTGCGCCGCGATATCGAACGCTTCGTCATCAGGCTCGCCGCCGAGCGCGCCGGCCCCTCGCACCGCAACCAGATGCTGCATATGGAGCGGCTGTTGCGCGAGAAGCGCGACGGGCTGACCCTGGCCGAATTCAACACGCTCGACCGTCGCATCGACCAGATGGTGCTCGCTGCCGCAGGCGAGCCCTTCCTCGAACACACGCTGCGGCCGCTGCACACGATCTTCCGGCGCATCGGCTTCATCTACCACGCCCATATGGCGGAAAAGCCCAGCCTCGAAGGCTCGATCGACCACCACATCGCCGTGCTGAACGCGATCGCCACGCGCAATGCCGATCGCGCCGTCGCGGCGTCGGACGCGCTGATCGCCTTCGTCGATGGCATGTTCGACGAGATGGAGACGCGTATCGACCCGTCCCTGCTCGATTGCAGCGTCGAGCCGCTGCTGACCACCTGACGTCTCAGAATCCGACACACACGACCACGAGAACCGCCGATCATGCGCATCATCTTCCACGGCGACAACGCCGCCTCCTTCAGCCAGGGCTTCGCCGATCTCGTCGGGTCGGATGCGCAGGTCGCCATCCTCCCCGATGTGCTCGCGACACCAGCCGACCAAGAGGCCTATGCGCAGGCAGAGGCGATCATCGGCGTGAAGTTCGACGCCGGCCTGCCGATGCCGAAAGAGCTGAAGCTCTTCCATGTCCCCGGCGCGGGTTATGACGCCGTCGATCTCTCCTTGCTGCCCGCCCAGACGAGCGTCTGCAACTGCTTCGGCCATGAGCAGGCGATCTCGGAATATGTGATGAGCGCGCTGCTGGCGCGTGCCATCCCCCTCGCGGACGCGGATCAGAAGCTCCGGCGGGGCGATTGGGCCTATTGGGCCGGTTCGCCCGACCGCGTCCATGGCGAAATTGCCGGCCAGACCATCGGCTTGCTCGGCTTCGGCCATATCGGCAAGGCGATCGCGCGCCGCGCCAAGGCGTTCGAGATGAAGGTGCATGTCGCCAATCGCAGCCCGGTCGCGACCTCCGATCTCGTCGACCGCGCCTTCACCCTCGACGAACTCACCGCGTTCTGCGGCTCGGTCGATGTCATCGTCGTCTCCGTGCCGCTGACACCCGACACCACGGGCATCATCGACGCTGCAGCACTCGCCGCGATGAAGCGCGATGCCGTCATCGTCAATGTCGGCCGCGGGGCCACCATCGACGAAGCGGCCCTGTTCGAGGCCCTTGAGGCCGGCCGGATCGGCGGCGCGATCATCGACACCTGGTACCGCTACCCCAATCCGGCGGAGTCTACTATTTTACCATCCAAACTGGCTTTCCATGAGCTTTCAAACGTTTTAATGACACCGCACATGTCGGGTTGGACGAGCGGAACCATCCGCAGACGCCAGCACACCATGGCGAACAACATCAAGCGGTGCCTCGAAGGCGCCGCTCTCACCAACGTCGTGCGAGAAGGCATCCCTAGCGCCTGACCGACCGCAAACCGGCCGAACGAAGCCGGGGCAACAATCATGACCCTACGTCAAATCGAGGAAACGGCACCATGACACTGATGAAACATCTCAAGATCGCCGGCACGCTGCTCGCCCTCGGCGCCGGCATGCTCACTGCGGGCCAGGCTTCTGCCCAGTCGGTGACCGACATCATCAAGCGCGGCTCGGTCAAGATCGGCGTGCTGATCGGCGCTCCGCCCTATGGCTCCGTCGATTCTCAGGGCAATGCGATCGGCTATGATGCCGACGTGATCGCTCTGGTCGGCAAATATCTCGGCGTGAAGGTCGAGATGGTCCAGCTCACCCCGCCGGCGCGTATCCCGGCGCTCGAAGCCAACAAGGTCGATTTCCTCGTGGCAACGTTGGCCCCCACGCCCGAGCGCGCCAAGGCGGTGATGTTCTCGATTCCCTACAGCGCCTTCCAGACCGGAATTTACGCCAAGAAAAACCTCCAGGTCAAAACCTGGGCCGATCTCAAGGGCAAGAAGGTCGGCGTCAACCGCGGCTCCAGCGTCGAGCGCGAGTTCACCAGCCGTGAGAAGGAACTGAACCTGACGATCCTGCGCTTCGAAGACGACGCCACTGTGATGCAGGCATTGTTCTCAGGACAGGTCGAAGCCATCGCCGGGCCCGATGCCCAGGCCAACGCGGCCATGAAGGCGCGCGGCGAAACCGAGACCGAGCTGAAATTCGTATTCGGTATCCAGCCGAACTCGATGACCATGCGCAAGGATGCCTATGAGCTGCGCCAGTGGCTCAACAATTTCATCTACTACATCAAGCAGAACGGCGAGCTCGACGCGATCTCGCAGAAGTGGGTCGGCAGCCCGCTGCCTCCGCTGCCCACCTTCTGATCCGACTGTCCGATCAGACTTGCCGAGGAGCCGGCGCGCCTTCGAACGCGCCGGCGCCCCCCTCTCGACCTCGAAGGCCGAAGGAGCGCTCCGTTGCTCTTCCAAGACGTCATTTCCCGATGGCCGATGATCCTGAACGGGGTCATGCTGACGCTCACCCTGTCCTTTGTCGCGATCGGGCTGGGTATCGTGCTGGCAACGCTGCTGACTGGATTGCGCAGCCTGGCAGGCGCCTGGGCCGGCTACATCGTCGATGCCTATGTCGAGCTGATGCGCAACACGCCCTTCCTCGTGCAGCTTTTCATGATCTTCTTCGGCCTGCCGCAGATCGGCATCCGCATGAACGGCCTTGAAGCCTCCTTGCTGGCGATGACGCTCAACCTCGCCGCCTACTCGACCGAGATCATCCGCGCGGGCGTCGATTCGATCCACAAATCGCAGATCGAGGCCGGTCTGGCGCTGGCGATGAGCAAGCGCCAGGTTCTGCAATACGTCGTGCTGCAGCCTGCCTTCGCCCGCGTCTGGCCGGCGCTGTCGAGCCAGTTCGTGCTGATGATGTTGGCCTCCAGCATCTGTTCCTTCGTCTCGGTGCAGGAGCTCTCGGGGACGGCTGCGATCATCGAGGCGGATACGTTTCGCAGTTTCGAGACCTACATCGTCGTCACGCTGATCTACCTCGTTCTCGCGCTCTCGCTGAAGCTGTTCCTGAACTGGCTCGGACATAGGATCTTCCCGCAGGTCTCCGGGCTGGCCCGGCTGGACACCAAGGCGGAGGCCGCCTGATGACCACGTTCGGTTGGCCAGAGGCCTATTTCATCCTGCGCGGCGCGAGCTGGACAATCGCGCTTACGGTCATCGCCTTCGTCATCGGCGGCCTCATCGGCGGCGTTTTCGCGATCATGCGCCTGTCACGATCCAAGCTGCTGCGCCGCATCGCCGCCGGATACATCCTGGTGATCCAGTCGATCCCCGTGCTCATGGTGCTGTTCATGAGCTATTACGGACTCTCCGCAGCCGGCATCGAGCTGCCGCCGTTCCTGGCGGCCTCGGCCTCGCTGGCGATCTATGCCTCGGCCTATCTCGCCGAAATCTGGCGCGGCTCGATCGAATCCGTCCCGCGCCAGCAATGGGAGGCCTCGGCCTCGCTGGCGCTGACCACGCCCCAGCAGTACCGCTACATCATCCTGCCACAGGCCATCCGGATTTCGCTGCCACCGACGGTCGGCTTCCTCGTCCAGCTCGTGAAGAACACGTCGATCGTTCAGGTCGTCGGCTTCGTCGATCTGATGCGAGCCGGCATGCTGGTCAACAACGCGACCTATCAGGCCTTCCAGATCTTCACTTTGGTGGGTGCGATCTATTTTGCGATCTGCTTCCCGCTGTCCCGGCTCAGCCGCCATCTCGAAAAGGTGATGAATGCCAGCCGTTCTCATTGAAAACGTCCACAAGAGCTTCGGCGATCTGGAGGTGCTGAAAGGCGTCTCCGTCACCGTCGAATCGGGCCAGGTCGTCGCGCTCATCGGCCGCTCCGGCTCGGGCAAGAGCACGCTGCTGCGCTGCATCAACGGTCTGGAGGCGATCAATTCCGGCCGCATCGAGGTCGCCGGCCATGTCGTCGACCAGGACCAGAAGCGTCTGCGGGAGCTGCGCAAGGATGTCGGCATCGTCTTCCAGAGCTACAATCTGTTCCCGCATCTGACGGTCGGCCAGAACATCATGCTCTCGCCGCGCATCACCCAGAACGTGCCGACCGCGCAGGCGGAGAAGCTCGCCAAGGACGTGCTGGCGCAGGTCGGGCTCTCGGAGAAGTTCGACAGCTATCCCGACAACCTCTCAGGCGGCCAGCAGCAGCGCGTCGCGATCGCCCGTTCGCTGGCGATGCAGCCCAAGGTGATGCTGTTCGACGAGGTGACCTCGGCGCTCGACCCGGAGCTGACCGGCGAGGTGCTGCTGGTGATGGAGAAGCTCGCCAAGGACGGCATGACCATGCTGCTGGTCACGCATGAGATGGCCTTCGCCCGCAATGTCGCGAGCACGACCATCTTCATGCATCAGGGCAAGATCTGGGAGAGCGGTGCCTCGAAGGAGGTCTTCGCCAATCCCCAGACGCCCGAGATGCTGAACTTCGTAAGCGCCGGCGCCAAGTAAAGCTCCGGCGGAGCTGCGCCTCAGGCGGCGAGCGGCAGCGCGCCCTCGCGCTTGATGCCGGCTGAGTCGAGCGCCTGTCGGATACGCTCGATCTCGGCCTCCGGCAGCTTCATCAGCGGCGGGCGCACCACCGCCTTGTCGAGCCGGCCGAGCAGCACCAGCGCCTCCTTCATGCGGTTGTGCATGTCGAGGAAGGGGGCTGCGTAGAACGCCTGCGACAGCGGCACGATCCGGTCATTGACCGCCTGCGCTGCCTTCAGATCGCCGGCTTGAACAGCTCGCCACAGCGCCACCTGCAGATCGGCGATGACGCTGTCCGAGCCCGAGAGCAGGCCGTTGCAGCCCAAAGTCAGCGAGGCCATCAGCCAGGAGGAATGGGTGGTAAGGACATTCACCGGACGGGCGAGAGCCTGGAAGGTCCGGATGTGCTTCTCATGCAGCATCGGATCGTTCGACCAGTCCTTGATTGCGGCGATCGTCGGCACCGCCTCGAACAGCGCCAGCAACGTCTCGAAGGGAAATCCGAGCCCGCCGCCCATCGGATACTGGAAGGCGATGATCGGCAGAT
The DNA here is from genome assembly GCA_003241815.1 of Hyphomicrobiales bacterium. Taxonomy (GTDB): domain Bacteria; phylum Pseudomonadota; class Alphaproteobacteria; order Rhizobiales; family Beijerinckiaceae; genus Allobosea. The sequence continues at coordinate 50,726 of QBLV01000007.1, forward strand.
CGGTGGCGTCGGCGATTCGCCGGTAGTGCGCCAGCGCCATCTCGGGCCGCAGCTGCCCGCCCATCGCCATGCTGTTGGGCGGGAACACGAGCAGTGCCGAGGCGCCCTCGCGGTCGGCCATCCCCGCCAGCCGCGCCGCCTCCATCGAACCATCCGCATAGATGCCGTTGATCAGAGGCACCCGATCGCCCACCTCGGCCAGTGAGGCGGCCAGAATCTGCTGCTGCTCCGCGAAGGAGCAGGCGTGGACCTCGGAGGCATGGCCGTTGACGGTGACGGCGCTGACTCCGTCGACCAGCGCACAGTCGCGCAGATGCCGGCGCGTCTGGCGCTCGTCGATGCTCATGTCGTCATGGAGCGCGAGCACCGTCGCCGGGATCACGCCGGCGGGCCGGAAGTCCTTGAAGCGAGGCATGGCCGTCTCCCGTGCTTTGTCGCGCGATCAGTCGTTCCAGATTCCGCCGGTCACGCTGATGGTTTCGCCGGTGATGTAGTCTGCCTCGTCCGAGGCCAGGAAGGCCACCGTCTTGGCGATGTCGGACGGCAGGCCGGCGCGGCGCAGCGGAATCGACTTGGCCCGGTCCTGCGCCGTCGGCAACCCCTCGGCCGCGCGCTTGAGCTCGGATTCGTCGCGCATCTTGGTCTCGACGATCAGGCCGGGGCCGACGGCGTTGACGCGGATGCCGTGTTCGCCGAGTTCCATCGCGAGCGACTGGGTCAGCCCGACGATCGCGAATTTCGAGGCGCAATAGGCGCCATAGGCCGCGACGCCAGATTTTCCCATCCAGGAGGCGAGGTTGACGATCGAGCCGGAGCCCCGTGCGACCATCTGCGGCGCGACCTTGCGGGTCACATAGAAGAAGCCGTCGACATTGATGCCGAAGGTCGCGTGCCAGTCGGCCTCGCTGGCTTCCAGCAGCTTGCCCACCTTGCAGATGCCGGCATTGTTGACGAGGATGTCGACCGGTCCGAGTTCGGCCATGAGCGAGCCGATGCCCTCCTCGACATCGGCCTTGGACGAGACGTCGCCAGCCGCAACGACGACCTTGCCGCCGTCCTTGCCGAGTTCCTCGGCCGCTACCTGCGCCGCCGCGAGATCGAGATCGAAGATGCCGACATCGCAGCCTTCCGCCAGCAGCCGTGCCGCGATGGCCCGGCCGATGCCATGCGCCGCACCGGTGACGATCGCCTTGCGGCCGTTGAGTCCATACATGTGTCAGGCCTTGATGTTGGGTTTGTCGTCGGTTTTGGGCTTGCGGTCGCCGCGCGCGGTCCAGCCGCCATCGACGACCATGACGGTGCCAGTGCAAAACGAGGCGTCGTCGCTGGCGAGCCAGAGCATCGCCTGGGCGATCTCGATGGGCTGGCCGAGGCGCTCCATCGCCTGGCGTTCTTCGAGGCCACGGCGCAGTTCGGCCCCGTCTGGTCCGCTCAGGATCCTGGTGAAATAGGGCGACTCGATCGTGCCCGGCGCGACCGCATTGATTCGGATCTTCGCATCGACATGGTCGATCGCCATGGCGCGCGTCAGCGCCGCGACCGCGCCTTTCGAGGCGACATAGGCCGCCCGTCCGTGAATGCCGACATTCGCGACGGCCGAGGCCGTGTTGACGATGGCACCGCCCCCCTGGTTTTCCATCACGGGAATCGCGTGTTTGCAGCCGAGGAAGACGCCGTTGACGTTGACCGACATCAGCGCGTTCCAGTCGATCTCCGAGGTCTCGACGACCGTGCCGGCGATGCCGTAGCCTGCATTGTTGACGAGGATGTCGAGCCGGCGGTGATCGGCGACCGTCTTGGCGATCATCGCCTCGATCTCGGTCTCCTTGCTGACATCCACCTGATGCGCAACCACCTTGCCTCCCCGCCCCGTGATCTCTTCGGCGACCCGCTCGGCAGCCGCAAGGTCGCGATCGGCGACAATGACCGTCGCGCCTTCGCGGGCGAACAGCTTGCAGGCCTCATGGCCGATGCCGGAGCCGCCCCCGGTGATGATCGCGATCCTGCCTTCAAGCTTCATGACCTTGCCTTCCATCCATTCGTGCCGTGACGCGCGATCACAACATCACCACGGGCGAGAAATGCTGTTCGACAGCCGCCAGCAGGGCCTGCCCGACAATCCAGGAGGATTTCGGATTAACGGGCGAGGGCCGGTTCACGATCGTCAGCGACATCGTCCCGAATTCGCTCGCCGACCTGACGACATGGGTGTTGCCGGACGCGGCCGGGTCGCAGACGACATCGACGCCTGTGGCTTCGAACCCTGGCCCCGCCAGTGCCAGCGCCGCCGCGACATTGAGGTTCTGCGGATAAAGCGCAGCCGCCTCGCGCGCCGTGCCCGAAAACAGCGTCACGGGCTCCGTCAGTGCAGCGGGATCATGGCCGAGCGCACGCAGTTCGCCGCTCCACGCGGCGGGTGGCTTGCGCGATTCATAGCGCAGGTCGAGCTGCTTGGCATGACGTACGGCGCGGACATAGTCGAGCCCGCCGAGCGCACCCGAGGCGAGCAGGAGCCGCCCTCCCCCCTTGCGCGCGGTGGCGACGAGCTCCTTGAAAAAGGCCTCGTCATGCAGCGCGCCGATCGACGAGATCAACACCGGAAGGCCGCGTTCGAGGCAGCCCGGCACGCTGACCCTCACCGCCTCGTGTCCGGCCGCCTCGATCACCAGATCGGGCGCGAAGGCCACGACGTCGTCGAGCCCCGACAAAACCGCGACATCCGTCGGCACACGCGCCCGAGAAGGCGAGCCGGGACGCAGCAGCACGCCCAGCGCATAGCCGGGCTCATCCGCCGCGAGCAGCGCCGACACGATGTCGCCGGCGATCGCGCCATAGCCGATCAGGACGACGCGGCGCGCGCTCATCCCAGCTCTCCGATCCATTCCACGACCTTTGCCGTGAAGGCATCGGGTCGCGACACCGGGAAGAAATGCCCGCCGGAGTCGAGCAGTATCTTGCGGCAGCCAGGCAGGGCCGTCGCCAGATCCTCCTGCAGGAATGAGGGCACGATCATGTCGTCGCGCGCGCCCAGAACCAGCGTCGGTATCGGAAGTGTCGCGATCTCGGCCGAACCGTCGAAGGAGAGCAGCGCGTCGATGCGCTCGCGCACCACCTGCCGGGCTTCGACCGAGGCCGGCGCGGCTGCCAGCGCCGCTTCATAGACGCCCCAGTTCGCCTCCAGCCATGCCGGGGGGTAGGAAATCAGCACGGCGGTCGCGGCATAGGCCTGCGGGTTTTCGTCGAGGATCGAACGTCGCGCACCGAACAGTGCGTTCATGTAATGGCTCGGCTTCAGCCAGGTCGCGCTGAGGATCAACCCGTCGAGCCGCTCGGGCGCGATTGCGCCTAGCGCCTGGCCGATGCACCCCCCGGTCGAATGGCCCAGCAGCACCGCCCGTTCGACGCCTGCGGCATCGAGCACGTCGAGGCAGTCGCGCGCGAGCTGGGCGATGGTGCAGGGCGCCATGCCGCGCGTGCTGGCTCCGATACCGCGCTGGTCGAAGCGGATGACGCGGAAGGACCGCGCCAGCGTCGCGGCATTGGATTTCCAGAAGCCGGCAGTGCCGCCGAGACCGCTGACGAGCAGAAGCACCGGCCCCTGCCCCTCGGAAAAGGCCCGCAGGACCGCGCCGTCCGTCGTCTCCACGGTGAAGGCGCCGGACGACGCCGATACGGAAACGGCGCTCATTGCAGCGGCGAGTAGGATACGGGCGTCAGGATGCGCGTGTCCTGGATGTCGATCAGCCCATCGACGCGCTTGAGGTAGTCCTGCCAGCGAGGATCGGCCAGCATCGCCTTTCGCTTGGCGGCGCGTTCGTCGAGGCTGTTGTAGCTCCACAGCGCGACGACATGGTTCAGTTCGCCGATTTCCGTGGTGAAATAGGCGATGAAAGTGCCCAGATGCTCCTTCTGGAGCGGCAGCCCGTGCTCGCCATAGATCTTCACGAACTCAGCCAGCTTGCCGGCCTTGATCCGGTAGTCACGCTCTTCATAGATCATGGTTCGTCTCGCTCATTCTTCGCGCCAGCAGGCCGGCACCACGCGATCCGCGGGGACCTTCCCCGAGGAAGGCGGCCGGGGCTCGGCCGCTAGCCATACATAACCTTCGGCATCCATGTCGCCAGCGCCGGGAAGAACAACAGCAGCGTCAACACCACAAGTTGGCAGACGATGAAGGGGATCACGCCCCAATACATGTCCCTCAGCCGGATGCTCGGCGGCGCGATCGCCCGCAGGTAGAAGATCGAGGGCGACATCGGCGGCGTCAGATAGCTCGTTTGCAACACCACGAGCATTACAACCGCAAACCAGAGTGGATCGATGCCGAACCCTTTGATCAGCGGGATCGCGATCGGCACGATGATCAGGATGAGAGAGATCGAATCCACGATGAAGCCGAGGATGAAGGTGACGATCAGGATCACCGCCATGATCGACCAGGGCGAGAGCCCGAAGGCATCGAGGACGCTCTTGGTCGCGGTCATGCCGCCCGAGGCGAAGAAGACGCCGGAGAACATGCCGCCGGCGAGCACGATCGCCAGGATCATCGCCGTCAACGACACCGTCTGCTTGCACGCCTGGAACAGCAGCGACCATGTCAGGCGCCGGTAGAGCAGCGCCAGAAGCAGCACGCCGAACGAGCCGCAGGCCGCAGCCTCGGTTGGCGTCGCCAGCCCCATGAACAGCGTGCCGAGCACGGTGAAGATCAGGAAGGCGGGCGGCACCAGCGCGCTCAGGGTGAAGCGAATCTTTTCGCCGAGGCTGCGCGGATCGGGCTCCGGATCAGGCGGCGCCAGTGATGGCTTCAAAGCGCAAGCGGCGAGGATGTAGAGGATGAACAGCCCCGACATCAGAAAACCGGGAAACAGGATCCCGGCCAGCAGGTCGCCGATCGGCAGGGTCGCGATCGGAGCCAGCACGACGACGGGGATAGACGGCGGAATGATCGTGCCCAGCGAACCGCCGGCGCAGATGGTACCCGAGATGAGCTTGTTGTCGTAATGGCGCTTCATCATGGCGGGGATCGCGAGCATGCCGACCAGCGTCTCGGTTGCGCCGACGACGCCACTGGCAGCCGCGAAGATCGTGCACATCAGCAGCGCGGCGATCGCCAGACCGCCGGGCAGCCTGCGCGTCCACATGTAGAGCGCGTCGAACAGCCGCTCGGCGATGCCGGCCCGCTCCAGGATCGAGCCCATGAAGATGAAGAGCGGGATCGCGCCCAGAACGTAGTTCGTGGCGATGTCGTCGATGCGCTGAGCGAACTGATGAACGAGCGTGCCACCGAAGCGCATCAGGCCGAAGCCGAGTGCAGCGATCATCATCGAGAAGGCGACGGGAAAGCCGAGGAAGATCAGCCCCAGCAGGGCCGGGAACATCCACAGGACGGTCTGCGCTGTCATCGGGTCGGCCCTTCGCTCGGGCGGCCGAAGACGACCAGCAGGTTCTCGATCGCCTTGGCGGCGCATTGCAGGGCAAACAGCGCGAAGCCGACGACGTAGATCGCGCGATAGGGCCAGATCGGCGGGTTCCAGGCCGAGAGGCCGGTCCCCTCCCCGGTCCGGTAGACGCTGATCACATTGCTGATCAGCGCATTGGTCAGCCAGGCCAGCATGCCCGCCATCAAAATGTATCCGATGGCGTCGATCGTCGCGACAGCGCGCCGCGGCAGCGCCTGATGGATGAAATCGACATTGACGTGCTGATCCATCAGCACGGCGTAGGACAGGCCGAGCAGAAAGATCGTTCCCATCATCATGTAGCTGAGCTCGAAGGCCCATTGCGTCGGCGCCGCGAAGGCGTATCGGCTGACCACCTCGTAGACCATGGCGAGCACGAGCGGAACGACGACGAGCGCACCGATCCGGCCCGACCATAACGAGAGCTGGTTGATGAAACGGACGATGGGCATGACGACCTCGAGCCGGAGGCCCGTCGCCGGCAGCCCGCAGGCCGCCGGCGACGGGCGAAGGGTCAGCGCGAGCCGACGGCGAAGCGGAATTCGCTGAGCGGCTTGACGCTGGCCATAAAGGCCTTCTGGCTGTCATAAGCCTTCTTGAACCAGGGGTTCGTCGCAGCCTGCTTGTCGGCCCACTCGCCGGAAGCCTTCACGACGGCGGCCGTCAGGCTCGGATCGACCTGCACGACCTCGATGTTCGACGCCTTGATCTGCTTGTAGGCGTCGAGGTCGCTCTTGGCGTAGCCGAGATAAGTGTCGAGCACCGTCAGGCGGCCGGCAAGCTCCAGCAACTGCTTGTCCTTGTCGCCGATCTTGGCCCAGGTCGCATTGTTGAAGACGCAGTCATGCGCGCCCGACGGCGCATGCAGGCCCGGCATGATGATGTACTTGGCGACCTTGTGGAAACCCTCCGACAGATTGCTGCCGGGGCCGCCCCATTCGATCGCGTCCACCACCTTGCGCTCCAGCGCGCTGAACACTTCCGAGCCCGGCAGGACGACGGTCGAGGCGCCCAGCATCGGCGCGATCTCGGCCCAGGAGGACGAGGTGCGCAGCTTGAGGCCCTTCATGTCCTCCACCGTGCGGATCGGCTTGTGCGAGTGCATGAAGAACTCGGTTTCCAGAACGCCGCAGGGGAAAGCGACGACGTCGAACTTCTCCTTGCGCCACTGCTTCCACAGCTCGGCACCACCGCCATTGTAGAGCCACATCATCATCTCTTCGGGGTTCGGCCCTGCCGACCAGCCGGAGAAGATGGCGCCCGTGCGATCGACCGCCCAGTCGTAACCCGGCCAGCTATGGCCCATATCGGCGACGCCCTTCTGGACCGTCTCTGTGACCTTCAGCGCGGGGCCGAGCGCGCCGGCCGGGAAGACGTTAATCTTGATCCGGCCCTCGGTCATTTTTTCGACGTTCTCGGCGTATTTCTTGGCGCCGATGTCGAGCCAGTGGCCGCCCGCCCAGGGCGTGGCCATGTTGAGTTCCATCTTGTTCTGAGCTGACGCCTGCTGTGCGCCGAGCGAAACGCTCGCTGCCATGGCGAGCGCGGCGGCGACGGTCTTGAATCCGGACATGGTGTTAGCCTTTCCCTCTGTTGCGGCCCTGTCGACATCCGCGCGTCGGCCGATCCGCCTTGTCTGGCGGCGCGCGATTTCAGCGGAAGCATCTCGTCGCAGGCCCCGTCGATGGCTTCCCATCGCGGCTCCCGTTTTCCCCCGCTCCTCACGGCCCCACCCGCCTTCCGCAGCCGCCGATGAAGCGGCGTCGCCAAGGATGCGAAGGGGACCGTCATATATCGTCTTCCAAGCCCGGCACCGCCGGGCACGGCATCGGCACGCAAAGAACGAGCCAACCCGCGATATAAACACCTTGAGCAGCGCCCCAATCGCCAAAAGCGGCACGATGGAAGCGCCATGCCCATTGCGTCTCATATATCAGCACGACTTCCATGGGGCGGCAAGCTTGAGCCCGTTCGAATCCACAGGCCGGCCATGCCGACCTGCCCTTGAGGAACCCGACCATAAGGAAGCCGGCGCCAAAGGCTGTCAATCGCAGCCTGGCATCTCCCAAGCGGTCGCAGGGGCGGAATGAATGCCCGGTCGCGCCGGGGCACCGCGCACCCCTCGCCAGGGCCGGCGGTTGCCAATCGCGTCGCACCCGGCCAAACACGTCGCGCTCAGGATACCCAATGGTAAGAACATGGACAGCGACCAGAAACGCCTCTCCTCGCTGCGGCGGCTCCTCGCGGAGGCGCATGACAAACTCGGGCTGAAGCTCGGCTTCCGGCTTTGGGACGGCAGCAGCGTCCCGGCCGACTGGCCGGAGGATGGGCTTGCCATCGCCATCCGCGATTCCGGCGCGGTTGCCGCGCTCATCCGCAGGCCGAAGCTCGACACGCTGCTGAACCTGCACATCGGCGACCGCATCGCCCTGCTCAACGGCTCGATCTTCGATCTCGCCACGGCGCGGCCCGAGGGCAAGATCGGGCGGCTCGCCCGCACGATTCCCAAGGGTGCCGTCCTCGACGTGCTGCGCCGATTCGTCTTTGCGCCCGGCGCGGCCCCGAGCGCGGTCTTGCATCGCAAGGGCGACGAGATCGTCCGCGACGGCGCGCCCGCGACCAACAAGGCCAATGTCGCCTATCACTACGACGTCTCGAACGCCTTCTACCGGCTCTTCCTCGATGAGGAGATGGTCTACACCTGCGCCTATTTCACCGAAGACCATGGCGATATCGGCCGCGCCCAGCGCGACAAGCTCGACATGATCTGCCGCAAACTGCGCCTCAGGCCCGGCGATCGCTTCCTCGACATCGGCTGCGGCTGGGGCGCGCTGGTCTGCCACGCCGCGCAGCATTACGGCGTCGAGGCCCATGGCGTGACGCTGGCCGAGGAACAGCTCAAGCTCGCCCAGGAGAAGGTCGAACGACTCGGGCTGACCGGCAAGGTCACGCTTCATCTGCGCGACTACACCCAGATGGAAGGCGAGTTCGACAAGATCTCGTCCATCGGCATGTTCGAACAGGTCGGCATCCGCAACCACCCGGATTACTTCCGCGCCGTGAACCGGCTGCTGCGGCCGCGCGGCCTTTACCTGCACCACACCATTTCACGGCGCGCCAAGAAAACCGACAAGGCCTTCAACCGGATGCCGGCCGAGTACCGCGCGCTGGTGCGCTACATCTTCCCGGGTGGCGAACTCGACCATCTGGGCATGTCGATCGCCAATCTCGAACGCCATGGTTTCGAGGTTCACGACGTCGAGGGCTGGCGCGAACACTACCAGCGCACGACGCGGCTGTGGTGGGAACGGCTGGACGCTCGCAAGGCGGAGGCCGAGGCCGAGATCGGCCCCGAGCGCACGCGGATGTGGCTGCTCTATCTCGCAGGCTGCTCGCTCGCCTTCGAGCGCGGCGGCGCGCTGGTCAACCAGACGCTGGTCTCGAAGCGCCGCAAGGGCGCCTCGGGCCTGCCGCTGACGCGGGAAGACCTGTACCGATAGAGCGGCCACCAACGTCATGCTCGGGCTTGACCCGAGCATCTCCTGCCAGAAATTCTCGGGTCCGCGCTTCGCTTCGCCCGAGAATGACGTCCAGACTTACTTCTTCACAAACAAATCGAGCTTCCCGTAATGCTCGGCGAGCAGATAATAGAAGGTCAGGCGCGACTTGGTCTTGTCGGCCTTCATGTGCTCGCAGATCGCCTTCACCGAGGCGTCGAGGGCGGCAGTCTTCAGGCCGAGCTTCTTCTTCAGGAAATTCTCGCGTACGCGCTCCAGCTCCGCCGCGTCCGAGCAGGCGACGTAGCGGGTGTCCGGCTTGCCCATGACGAGCGCATAGGATTTTGACATGCCCGCGAAGGCCGCTTCGTTGAGCGGCTTCTTGGCGAATTTCTTGACGTCGGCGAGATGATCCATCGATAGCCCCTCTTGAGCCGGCGGCGGCGCCTCCGGCATGCCAGTTGTCGCGCCACAAACGTTAACGCGCTTTTTTGCCGCAGGCGAGGGGCCAGCGGCAGCAGGTCTGCTTTTTCCGGAAGGGCGCCGAACGTCGTTTGCGATGCGCCGGGAGGATGACGCCTCTGCGGGCGCGCGGGTTGAGCCCCTCGCCGCAAGATGCTGCGATGCAACATCCAGAACGAAAGCGACCCGATCGATGAAACCGACGATTCTGATGGCTCCCAAGATGCCGGCGGCACTCGTCGCACGGCTGCACGAAAGTTATGAACTGCTGGGGCCCATGGAAACCCCGACACCCGATGCCTTGCCTCCGGGAGCAGCCGAAGCGCGCGTTCTGCTGACGGTCGGCGGCTGGCGCACGGATGCCGCTCTGATGGACGCCCTGCCGAAGCTTGGCCTCGTCGCCTGTTATGGCACAGGAATCGAAGGCGTCGATCAGGCCCACGCCAAGGCGCGCGGCATTCTGCTCAGCAATGGCGGCGATGCGAATGCCGACGCGGTCGCCGAATTCGCCATGGGCCTGATGATCGCCAGCGTGCGCCAGATCGGCAAGGGCGACCGCTTCATCCGGGCCGGCCGCTGGAAAGGCAATGCGATCGAGCGCATGCCGATCGTGCCCGGCCTCGCCGGTCGCAGGCTCGGCATCTACGGGCTGGGCTCCATCGGCGCCCGGATTGCGGCGATGGCGACCGCCTTCGGCATGGAGATCGGCTATCACAACCGCTCGCGGCGTCCCGAACTGCCCTATCTCTATCAGGACACGCTGATCGGCCTCGCCCAATGGTCGGACGTGCTGATGGTTGCCGTCAGGGCGAGCGCCGAAACCCGCCACGCCGTGAATGCGCAGGTGCTCCAGGCGCTGGGGCCGAGAGGCCACCTCGTCAACATCTCGCGCGGCATCGCCGTCGATGAGGAGGCGCTGTGCAAGGCGCTGGAGACCGGCACGATCGCCGGGGCCGGCCTCGACGTGTTCGAGCATGAGCCCAACGTGCCCGACCGGCTCAAGGCGATCGACAACGTCGTGTTGACGCCTCACATCGCCGCCATGGCCGACAGCGCCCAGGCTGCCCAGCAGGAGCTTCTTCTGCGCAACCTCGACGCCTTCTTCGCCGGACAGCCCCTGCCCTCCGGCGTGCCGCTTTGAAGACGCGCCGTCAGGGCAGGACGACGACCGGCGTGCCCATGCGGACACGGGCGTAGAGATCGGATACGTCACGGTTGTGCATGCGGAAGCAGCCATAGGAGGCCGCCGTGCCGATCGTGCCGGGCATGTTGGTGCCGTGAATGGCGTATTCGCCGCCCGGTCCAAGTCCGATCACCCGGGCGCCCATCGGGTTGCGCGGTGAGCCGCCGGGAATGACGTCGGGCAGTCGTGGATTGTCGCGCTTCACCGAAGCCGGCGGGCTCCAGGCCGGATCGACCTGCATTTCCTCGACATATTTGACGCCGCGCCACTGCTTGCCGGCCTTGCCGACGGCGATGGTGTAGGCGATCGCCTCGCCACGACCGGTGACGAGATAGAGCCGCCGCTCAGCTGTGCGGATCACGATCGTGCCGGGCTGATAGCGCGCGTCAGGCACCTGGACGACCTCGCGCGCCATCGCCGCCTGCCCAACCATGACCGACAGCAAGAAAGCGATCGCTCCCGCCAGCAGGATGTCGATCGAAGCTTGGCGCCTGGTCATGACCACATCTCCCGCGCGGACAACAGGCGGAAGATGTGACGCCTATCCTCTGAATCGCGGGTTGAGCGATATGGTAAAGCCTCGATTCAGGATGAATCGGCCGTCAACCGGCAAACCCTGCTCAGGCGGCGGGACTGAGGCGGTGCTGTTGCGGCAGCAGGAAGGGCAGTCCCGGCGCGGGCGCGCGGCTGAGCGACAGATCGACCTTGAAGACCTGTCGCAGCAGCGCGTCGTCCAGCGTCTTCGCCGGCGCGCCCTGAGCGATGATCGCACCCTGATCCATCACCACAAGATGATCGGCATAGGTCACGGCCAGGTTGAGGTCGTGCAGCACGACCAGCACCGCGACGCCACGTGCCGCGATGGTCCGCGCCATGTCGAGCAGTGCGAGCTGATGACACAGATCGAGGCTGGCGATCGGTTCGTCGAGGAACAGCACCTGCCGCTCGCAGACGCTGCGGCCGGCCTCCATCTGGCACAAAGCGCGGGCGAACTGGACGCGCTGCTGCTCGCCGCCCGACAGGGTCTGGTAGCGTCGGCTGGCCAGTTCGAGCACACCTGCCGCCTGCAGGCACTCGCCGATCAGGGCCTCGCGGCGCTGGCGCGACAGCGCCCGGCCGACGCCGTCCGCACCCAGCCGCGCCACCTCATAGACGCTGAAGGGAAAGACCAACCGCGCATGCTGCGCCATCACCGCGCGCTGGCAGGCCAGCCGCCAGCCCGGAATCGACGGCAACGCCTCGCCATCGACAAGCACGGAGCCGGCCGACGGCTTGAGCTCGCCGGTCAGGAGCTTGAGCAGGGTCGATTTTCCGGCGCCGTTGGGGCCGATCAGGATCGTGGTCGTGCCCGGCTCCAGCGCGAGCGACGCCTCGCGGACGAGCTGCCGGCCGCCGGCCGCGAAGCAGACGCCCTGTGCAGACACGATGAACCGGGGCGCAACAGTTGGGGCAGCGACGGCCTCAGACATCAATCACACTCGACCGACGCAGCAGCAGCCACAGGAAGAACGGCGCCCCGATCGCGGCGGTGACGATGCCGATCGGCAGCTCGGCGGGAGCCACGATCAGCCGGGCGACGATATCGGCACCCACCAGCAGCATCGCGCCGCCCAACGCCGACAGCGGCAGCAGCAGGCGATGGTCGGGCCCGGTGGCGAGCCGGACGAGATGCGGCACCACGATGCCGATAAAGCCGATCATCCCCGCCGTGGCGACGCTGGCTCCCACCGCCAGCGCCACCAGGATGATCGCCAGCGCCTTGACCTTCTGGACCGGGATGCCGAGATGATAGGCCTCGGCCTCCCCCAGCATCAGCCCGTTGAGGCCGCGCGCCAGCAGCGGCATAGTCAGCAGGAGCGGCAGTACGATCGGCGCGACGGCCGAGAGCTTGGTCCAGCTCGCGCCGCCGAGGCTCCCGAGCGACCAGAACGTCAG
>QBLV01000007.1:63271-64315 GCA_003241815.1 Hyphomicrobiales bacterium
CGCAACTGGCGGTCATCCGAGAGATAGGCCAGCAGGCCGGTCAGCGCGCCGGCCAAGGCACCGAGCGCCACGCCGGCCAGCAGCATGGTCGCGACCGAGGTGCGTCCGTCCCGCGTTGCGATGAGGTAAAGCGCCAGGGTCGAGATCAGGCCGCCGCAGAAGGCCCCGAAGGGCAGAACCGCGAAAGGCAGCTTCATCGCCATTCCGCTGAGAAAACGGTCCCCGAGCACGATCGTGGCGGCAGCGGCGAGTCCGGCCCCCGCCGAGACACCGACGAGCCCCGGATCGGCCAGCGGATTGCGGAACAGGCCCTGCATCAGCGCGCCCGAGACCGCCAGCGCCGCACCGATCAGCAGGCCGATCAGCACGCGCGGCAGCCGGATGTTGAGCACGACGAGGACGTCGCGGCCCTGCAGCAGCGCGTCGTCGCCCGAGAGCCGCGCCATCAGGATCTCGGCAACGCGGCCCGGCGGAATCGCGATCGCGCCCTGGCCGATCGCCACGATGGTCAGCGCCAGGCAGGCGAGCGTCAGACCGACGACTGTGACGATGGCCGTGCGTCGCCGCCCGTCGACGAAAGCCACGAGCGACGGCAGCGCCAGGGAACGGGCCGGAGGCGTGGCCAGCGTCACGGCGCGGCCGCGGTCTTCAGGGACGGAATCGCGGCCTCGGGATAGATCGCGGCCATCAGGTCTCGCGCTGCCAGAGGTGTGCGTGGCCCGAAGCCCAGCAGATAAAGCCCATCCATCTGGATCAGCCGCTGGCCGGTCGCGGCAGGGGTCTGCGAGAAGGACGGCATCGCGAAGAGCTCGGCCGGCGTGACATTCGCAGCGCCACTGTTGCGCATCATCAGGATGACGTCGGGGGCGGCAGCAAGGATCGCCTCGTCCGTCATCGGCTTGTAGCCCTCGATCTCGCTGGCGACGTTGACGCCGCCGGCATGGCCGATGATCGCGTCCGCCGAGCTGTTGCGTCCACCAACCATGACGCGGCCGTTCTGCAGCGACAGCACGAAAAGCACCCTACGCTTGGCCGGAACCCGGC
>QBLV01000007.1:64325-66541 GCA_003241815.1 Hyphomicrobiales bacterium
ACCCGGCTGCGCAGCGTGGCGAGTTCGTCGAAGCGCTCCTTGGTCTGGGCCGCGAGCCGGCGCGCCGGCTCTGCCGCGCCCACGACCGCGCCGATCGCCTCGATCTTGCTGGTGACGCCCTCAGCCGACATCCCGTCTGTGATCCGAACCAGCTTCACGCCGGATTCGTTCAGCAGGGAGACCGCATCCGGCGGGCCGGCGCCTTCGATGGCGATGATCAGCGAGGGCTTCAGCGACAGCACGCCCTCGGCCGACAGCGCCCGGACATAGCCGATATTGGCCTTGTCGCGCAGGGCCTCGGCCGGAAACTGGCTGGTGGAATCGACGCCGACGAGCCGATCTTGCAGGCCCAGCGCATAGATCACCTCGGTGATGACGCCGCCGACCGCGACGATGCGCTCCTGCGCCTGGCCGAGCGCCGGGCCTGCGAACCCCGTCGGGAGCATGAGGCTGACAGCCGCGAGCAAAGTCAGGCCGATGGCGGCCGAGAGCTCGCGCCGGTCTGGCTGGCGCGGCCGGTCTGCCGGAAGGTCGGGGCGGCGGAACATGAGCCGATCTCCTGAACGCCGGCGTGGATGCCCGTCCGAAGGGACGATGGCTTGCGACGTCAGCGGTGTTGTTGCCATTTCGCCAAGTAGTTTCTAGTTTTTAATTATTCAAAACTAAGAACTACGTCAGCGTTATTGACGTTGATATTCAGCTTTACTAGAAGCGGTCAAGGGCAAGGCGATGTTGCGACATTGCGTCCCGCGCCCAACGGCACTCTGACCGTTCACGTCAGGAGACTGATTGCGCCTCGCCTGCGACGACTGCTTCAAGACGACGACCACAACACAACCTGCCCACAAGCCAAAAGCCAGCACAGGACGATTCCGATGTTCATCGCCATGAACCGCTTCAAGGTCGCCAAGGGCGAGGAGGCCGCTTTCGAGACCGTCTGGTCGACTCGCAAGACCCGCCTCGACGAGATGCCGGGCTTCCTCGCCTTTCACCTGCTGAAGGGCCCGGAGAAGGAGGATCACACGCTGTATTCCTCCCACACCACCTGGGCCTCGAAGGCGGACTTCACCGCCTGGACGAAGTCGGAGCAGTTCCGCGACTCGCATCGCAATGCCGGTGAGAAGCGCGAGAAGCCGCTGTTCCTCGGCCATCCCGAGTTCGAGGGCTTCGAGACGGTGCTGAGCGAGACCAATCCGAACCGCCCCCTTCAGGCGGCAGAGTAAGGGCTCGGTCGATGTCGGACACGCAGACGATCGACAAAGCCCCGATCACGCAGGGCGGAATCGAGCGAGCCAGGCAGATGCTGGCCGAAAAGCCCGACGCCATGGTCGAGTCGGTGGCGAAGGAGGCCGGCGTCTCCACCCGCGCCGTGCTCGAGCTCACCCCTGCGGAAGGCCGCACCCTGGTCGCCGCGGAGCGTTTCGAGGCACTCTGGCAGGAGCTCGCGACGTGGGGAACCGTGCTGTTCCTCGTCCACACGCCGGACGTCGTGCTGGAATGCGAGGGCTCGCTGCCGGTCGGCTCCTTTGGCCATGGCTATTACAACATCCATGGCGACAGCCCGATCGGCGGGCACATCAAGGCGTCGAACTGCGCCGCGATCTTCATCGTCGACCGCCAGCTCCCAAGCCGCCGGGTCTGCTCGGTGCAGTTCTTCAACCGCGCCGGCGAGGTGATGTTCAAGGTCTTCGTGAGGCGCGACGCCCAGCGGGTGCTGCTTGCCGATCAGCTGGAGCGCTTCGAGGCACTGAAAACAAAATTCAGCTAAACGGCCACGGCGCGGCCCGATTCGTGGGGTTGGCTCGCGCGCCTTACTGAGCGGGCGCAGATCCCCATCACCGGTTCGTCATGCCCCATCTACATACTTCATTAACCATATCGGCGCAGCGTCGACGCTTCAGGGCCGAGCCATCTTGAATGCGATTGTCGATGCCTCGTCGGGCAGCCATCGCGACCCTCGGGATGACGGCCTGCCCGATCGTCCAGCCATGGATGTCGATATGGTCGCACATGTTGTTTTGGAGCGGGCGAGCTTTCCACCCAGCCAGCCCGCCGTCGCCCTGGCACAGGGTCGTCGCTTCGTGGCGGGACGCTTCCCGGCGCTGCGGCAAAGCGTCGGCTCGGCGGCGATGCTGGGCCTGCGCTTCGTTCAAGCGCGGCTGATCTCTGTCTGGGGACTGCTGGTCGCGGCGTTTTTCTGTCCGCCGCACATCTTC
>QBLV01000007.1:66551-70992 GCA_003241815.1 Hyphomicrobiales bacterium
TCTTCACCGCCTTTGCCGTGTTCTCGGCAGCGGCGGCCTTCGTCTCCATCCCCGCCTTGATGCGGCTCGAGGCCGTCTTCTTTCGCAACAGTGACCGAGATCAGCTCGGCCTGGCCTTCCGGCTCGCCTTGACCAGTGCGGCTGCGTTTCTCGGCCTCGTCGCCGCCGCCCTGCTTGTTTTCGCCAGCTTGGAGTTGGTGGCACCTGCCGTCGCCCTGATCTTCTTCGTCTCGCTCTCGGCGCGCGCCGCGCAGCGCCTGCTCTGGGCCGAAGCGACGGCGGAGGGCGATTTCCGGGCGATCGGCAATGGCAATGTGCTGCAGGCTCTGGTCCAGCCCGTTCTCATGCTGCTGCTGATCGCGGCTTTCGGCCCCAAGGCCCTCGCGCTGTTCCTGGCGGATGCGCTGGGCCATGTCATCGCGGCGGCCTATGTTCTGCTCCGACGCCGCGAAAATCTGTTCGCGCTGGCCCGACTGCAGCTCTGGTCGGTGCGCGGACTTGCCTGGGGGGCAAGGCGCTGGCGCGATGCGCCGCGCATCCTTCTGCCCTCCGCGCTGCTCTCCTTCGGCTTCAGCATCGCGCCGCTGCTGGCCCTGCCCTATGCCAGCAATCCACTGCTGGCCGCCCATGTAGCGCTCGCCATGCGCCTGCTCGAGATGCCGACGCAGATGTTCGGAACGGTATCGGGGCCTCTTTTACTGAACCGGCTGCGCGCGCAGTCGGGGCCAGAGCGGCTGTTCTGGGGGCGATGGGCCGCGATCGGCCTCGTCATCGGCAGCATCGGCCTGTTCGCGCCGATTGCGATCGGCGCGCATGTCATGGGCGACGTGTTCGACGGCAGTCAATGGGAAGGCCTTGGCGAGACCGTTGCCGTGATGGCGCTGTTCTATGGCGGCATCGCCTTGTTCAACCCGCTCAACGAGATCGCCGCGCTCTCTCGCAACACCGCCTCGCAACTGGCCGCCCATGTCGTCGCCTTCCTCTCGATCGTCTTCGCGATCCTGTGGTTCGGCGCCTTGTCACGGGAGTTGCTGTACGCTGTCGGAATCATTTCGGCTGCGCGCGCCGCAGCCTATGTTCTGTTCGTCTGGATCAGTCAGGACGAGCTCCCAACCCGGGATAACGGGATCGCCAAAGGCTACCAGGCTGCGCCCTGAACCGCGCCCTACTCCCGCCGGATCAGTCGGTCGGCCAGCAGCGACGAGAAGAAACCCGGCCTGAAGCTTCCCTCGAGCCGTTGCGGATCGTAGATGTCCCGCGCCCAGTCGAGGAAGGCGATGCCCTTCGATTCGCCCTCAACCCGGTAAGCGTCGAAGAAGGCGTCGAGGATGCCGGTCTTGGCGAAGCGAAAATGCCCATAGCGCAGCGACAATTGCCGCATGGCCTCGTCGAGCGGGCGCCCCTCGTGAATCAGCAGATAGAGCGCCGAGAAGAACCCGGCCCTGTCCGCGCCCGACTTGCAGTGGACCAGCGCCGGCTCCTTCAATGTCGCGAAGAAATCCCCGGCGCCCAGGATGGTCTCGCGCTCGGGCGCGCCTCGCGATCGCAGCACGAAATCGACCAGTGCGATGCCGTGGCGCTCACAGGCCTCGCGCTGAAGCGGCCAGGAACCGTGCTCGCGCCCGCCGCGCAGATTGACGATGGTCTTGATGCCCTGACCGGCGAACCAGGCGATCTGCCCCGGTGCCGGCTGCGCCGCCCGCCACAACCGCGGCGTGACCTTGTGCGCGTTGAGATAGGCCAGCCGGAAGATGCCGTGATCGACCAGCAGCATGTTGGCCCAGGCGCGCAGGCGCTGGCCACGGCTCTCGATCGGCCGGTCCCAGCGTGCGATGCGGGCCATGCGCCGCGCATAGCGCTCCTCGTCGGGGCGCAGGCGGTTCAGCACGGGCGGCTCCTGCGCAATGCGCGGCAGGTGCGGCAGACGCCGCTCGAATAAGATGTCATGCCTCGCCGATACCAGTGCTGCGGGACCAGCGCAAATCGGCGAGGTCACCCTGGTGCTAATGTCGGGCTTGGCGTTTCCCGCGCAAACCCGCATAAGACGCCCGTTTCCAATCTGACAGGTATTCCAGACATGCGCCTCGACGCCATCTCCATCGGCAAGAATCCCCCCGACGAAGTCAATGTTGTCATCGAGGTGGCGATCGGCGGCGAGCCGATCAAATACGAGATGGACAAGGAGGCCGGCACGCTCTTCGTCGATCGCTTCCTTTATACGCCGATGCGCTATCCCGGAAACTACGGCTTCATTCCGCACACGCTGTCGGAGGACGGCGACCCTTGCGACGTGCTGGTCGCCAACACCCGCCCGCTGATTCCCGGCTCCTACATCGCGGTCCGGCCGATCGGCGTGATGATGATGGAAGACGAGGGCGGCGGTGACGAGAAGATCATCGCGGTCCCGGTTCCCAAGCTGACCAAGCGCTACGAGAACGTCCACAACTACACCGACCTGCCGAAGATCACCCTCGACCAGATCCAGCACTTCTTCGAGCACTACAAGGATCTCGAGCCCGGCAAATGGGTCAAGCTGATGGGCTGGGGCGACGCCACCAGGGCCAAGCAATTGATCGTCGAGGCGATGGATCGGGCCAAGGCGGCGAAGGCGTAAAGGCCGAGGCCTGCGTCGAGCGTCATTCTCGGGCCGCGCCTGCGCGGACCCGAGAATCTCATACAAGACGAGGCGCTGTCACCGGTCTCGTCCTGAGATGGTCGGGTCAAGCCCGACCATGACGAGCCAATCTTAAACCCCAATCGCCTCGCTCAACGCCACCACCCGCTTGGCCATCTCGGCATGGAGCAGCTCGACCATGCGCCCGCCGAGCTGGATCGCGCCCTTGCCCTGGTTCTGCGGCTCCTCGAACGCGGCGATGATCGCCCGCGCGTGGTCTAGCTCCGCCTCGTCGGGCGCAAAGACGGCGTTAGTGGGCGCGACCTGGCCCGGATGGATCAGCGTCTTGCCGTCGAAGCCGAGATCGCGGCCCTGCTCGCATTCGGCCCGGAATCCGTCCTCGTTCTTGATGTCGTTATAGACGCCGTCGAGAATGTCGATGCCATAGGCGCGCGCTGCCAGGATGGCGCTGGTCAGCCAGGGCAGCATGGGCGCCCGGCCGGGCACGAAGCGCGCGCGCGTCTCCTTGGCGAGGTCATTGGTGCCCATCACGAAGCAGGCCAGCCGCGCCCGGGGGTCCTGCGCGGCGCGCGCGATCTTTTCGATGTCGAGGATGGCGAGCGGCGTCTCGATCATCGCCCAGACGCGCAAGGTCGGCTCGGCCCAGAGCCCGTTCAACTGCGCGCCGATCTGATGCAGCGTCTCCGGCGCCGAGACCTTCGGGATCAGGATCGCATCGGGATTGGCTTCGACGGCGGCCGCGAGATCGTCGGCGAACCAGGGCGTGCCGACCCCATTGGTGCGAATGACGATTTCGCGCCGGCCATAGCCGCCGGCCTTTACCGCCGCGCAGACCTGATCGCGCGCCGAGGCCTTCGCCTCCGGGGCGACCGCATCCTCGAGATCGAGGATCAATGCGTCGGCCGCGATCTCGCGCGCCTTTTCGAGCGCGCGCGCATTCGAGCCCGGCATGTAGAGCGCGCTGCGGCGCGGACGGATCGTCGGCATGGGGTCTCTCCTGACGCCAGTGGTCACGCTCGGTGGCCAAGCTTCATTGCACTGCACACTAGACGTGGTGTTGATGCAACGTCAGTGCTGCGAAAGGCGAATGAAGGACGGCGGCAATGAGCTGGATCGCGGGGGTGGATGGCTGCAAGGCGGGGTGGATCGCAGCCATCCTCGACCTCGCCGGAAGTGCCCCGCCAACCTTTCGCGTCGTGCCGCGACTCGCCGATCTGCTTGCAGAGACGCAGGCTCCGGCATTGATCGCGATCGACATGCCGATCGGCTTGCCCGATCGAATCGACGGCTCCGGGCGCGGCCCCGAACAAGCGGTGCGGCCAATGCTCGGCCAGCGCCAATCATCCGTTTTCTCCATCCCGTCCCGGACGGCCGTCGAGGCGCTCGACTATCGCGAGGTCTGCCGGCTGGCGCTGGCGACCTCGCAGCCACCGCGCAAGGTCTCGAAACAGGGCTTTCACCTGTTTCCGCGCATCCGCGAGATCGACGCTCTGCTCAGGGCCGCTCCCGCCTTGCGCGACAGCGTGTTCGAGGTCCATCCCGAACTCGCCTTCGCGACCATGTGCGGCGAACCCCTGACCCCCCCCAAGAAGATCAAGGGCAGGATCAACCCCGCCGGCATGGACGAGCGACGGGCCCTGCTGCTCGCAGCAGGCATTCCGCCGGACACCCTGCACGAGCCTCCACCGAGAGGTGCCGGCGCCGACGATGCACTCGATGCGCTCGCAGCCCTGGTCGTCGCCCGGCACATCCTCGATGCGAGCGGAAGGCCCTTCCCCGATCCGCCGGGACGCGATAGCCACGGAC
>QBLV01000080.1:0-3286 GCA_003241815.1 Hyphomicrobiales bacterium
CGCGCTGCAACAAAACGCGGCGCTTCATTGGATGGTTTTGTCACCGCCCTACACACTCACGATTTCCCATCTGAACCGCTGCGATCTCGTTTCACGAAATATGGCGCGAGGTCTAATCCCTCCGGTAGGGCGAGAGCGGCCAAAACCTCCACCTCTTCCGGCAGCAGCGTCTTTGATCCGTAGCTATCGGCCACCGTTTTGGGAGCATGGCCCGTCTGCCGATCGGCTGTCCTGGGATCGACCTTGGCCACGCGCATGAGGTCCTTTGCCGTATGTCGCGTCGAGTGGAAGGTAGCTTCGAGAGGCCTGTGAATGCCAACCGTCCTTAGCTGTCGGTTCATCCTCTTTGAAGCAGCGTCTGCCGGATCGGCCACTAGGGACTTGCCGTGTCTGAACGCATGGGGAAATAGCCAGTCTTCCGGCTTCCGCGATGCGCAGTAGGCGAAGAAATCGGTCTGTTCCAAGACGCCATGTAGGGCGAACAGGCGCCGGCTGGGCTTGTTCTTGATCTGCCGTCTGCTGGTGCTGCCGTCAGCGGCAGTGATATCGGTCAACAGGCTCGCGACCCATAGCCCGGTGTCGAGCTGGTACACGTCCTTGCCTTGCAGGTGAATCAGCTCACCAACGCGCGCGCCCGTCAGAGTGGCCAGGAGGGGCAGCCACTTAAGGTCCGGGCGCCGTTCGCTCGCGGCAGCGGCAAACCAGACGTTCAGGTCCGATACGGAGAAGGGGGAACGCTGCACCGAGGCTTTCGCCGTGCTGGGAATTGTCACGCCCACATCGGCCATTGGAGAGCGGAAGTCATGATCGGCCGCCATTGCCCTGAAGAAAACGGCAAGAGGCGAGATGTAGTTGGCTTCGATCGCCGTTGCCGCGAGCGTTGGCAGACGGCGGGCAGGGGCGAGGCTATCGTTGTAATCTGCCACTTCCTGCCTCGTCATGTGGCGAAGACGCGCGTCCTTCGTGTAGCCAGCGGGCACACGGGCCAACAAGTTCGCAAAAGCCTGAAAATCGGAATGGCGGTAGCGATTGACCGGCCTGTTACCCGCGAAGGCGACGAAATCCAGAATTCTGGCTCGGTCGGTCTTGATCTTCTTGTCCGCCGCGTGGCCGGCACGTAGCTCAATCCACCTGTCCAGCTCGTCCAGAAGCAGGGGGCGCTCCGGGCCACCGTCCAGTGATGTCTTCACAAGGGCGGATAGCTCGGCGAGCTGCTCGCCGATGGTGCCGCGCTGGTCCTTTGGCAAGGCCGATATCCTGCCATGCAGAGCGCTGATGCCCGTTCCAATGGCCTGAAGCCGGGCGTCCACCTCCATCTGACCGGTTAGTCTCTCGGATGCTGTGGCGAGGGTGAGGGCATTCAATTCCCGCGCTTGCCGCCGATCTGCCTGCAATGCAACGTGGTCGACAGCGTCCAGTGCGCTGATCAGCATGCGCTGTAGCTCTGCGATCAGCTCGTCTTTCGTCATGCGTGCTCCCGTGTGGCACGCGACAAATAGCGCCTCGGCATGACCCGCCAGTAAACGCGCGACGCGGGCTGCACGGCGCTTGGCGAGGGGGCCAATGTTCAAACGAATCGGCGAGGTGCCGATGAGCGCCTCAAGATCGCGGGGTATCCTGATTTGGAATCGCCAGCCGCACGGGCGATAGGTCAGATGCATGGCGCGCGTCCGGGTACACGAGTGGGTACAATCCCCGTGCGGACAGCTTTTTGACCAATAGAATCAAGGACTTAGGAGTGGCGGAGACGGAGGGATTCGAACCCTCGATACCCTTGTGGGGTATGCTCATTTAGCAAACGAGTGCCTTCAGCCTCTCGGCCACGTCTCCGTTGAGATGCTCTATGCCCGATTGGTGCGCGCTTTGACAAGCCATCGAACGGACAATCCCGCCTGTTTCCGCAAAGGTCCGTTTCACGGCGCGCTGGCAGGGCTTTTTGCGTCTGCTACCGCAGGGCGCTGGATGACCCCGCGCAATCCGGCGCGCCGGCGCCTGTCTGTGTTTTCCTAGCCGAGGCCTCGCGAACCTCGGCATGGCGAGCGATTCGTCCTGCGCCATCGCACGAATGCCGCGAGCGACCTCATCAGGTGCCGTCATCGCGTCCCTGGGCGCTGCGGAATGCCTGCCGCAGCCTGCGCAGCGGGAGGGTTTGGGAAGGCAAACTCCGGGCACGCCACAGCTTCGTTGCAAAGCTGTCAAAGCGACTGGACAGCCCGGCCGCCACCGACTATACCGCGCCCACCAACAGGAACGCGGCCTCGCGCTCCCCCGGCGCCCAGATAGCTCAGTTGGTAGAGCATGCGACTGAAAATCGCAGTGTCCCTGGTTCGAATCCAGGTCTGGGCACCACTCCTTTTCAAGATCCAAAAGCGGCCGAAATTCAAAAGCGATCGAGCGCTCGCCACGCCCGGCGTTCATCTGGGCGGGTCTGTTGCCAGCGCCAAATGTCGTGCCCGCAACCGTGTGAGGGGGCCGCAGTGTGGCCGCCCGTCAGGACAGACGGCGATCGCGGATGTCGTAGATGCGTTCGCAGATCGCGCGATGCTCGGCGAGAAGCTGTTGAAGCGGCGTCAAAGGGCGAAAGGCGCGGTCGTCATGCTCGTCCTGCGCCTCGTCGCTCCAGGCCTCGATCGCCTCATCCGCGGCGCGCAGGTGATGCTCGAGCCGGCCTTCGGCGTCCGGCATGGCCCGCTCTGCGGCGATGCGCAGCGCAATCCTGCGCCGCAGGGCCTGTTCGGCGTCCATGACCGCTTCGAGTTCGTCGGTATAAGCCATCGCTTCACCTGCCCCGCCCGACACGATCCCAGGCGACCATGCGAGGTATAGCTCAGAACAAAACGAGGCGGCAGGGTGCTGCCGCCTCGGGCCTCCTGACGCGGCAGTGCGCTACTGGATGATGCCGCGCTTGGTCAAACCGTCGATATCGCAGCGGCAGGAGGAGCCGACCGGCTGCGGCCGCGTCTGGCAGGCGCCGCGCGAGGTCGCGCAATAGTCGCCAAAGCGACCGTGCGGCCGATAGGGGGCCGGCTCGTCATAGCCGTAGCGCGGACGGCGATCATAGCCGCGGTCATATCCCCGGCCGCGATCATATCCCCGACCACGATCACCGCCCCGGTCACGATCACCGCCCCGGTCGAAGCCGCGGTCAAAGGACGGCTGGGTCTGGACCGGCAGCTGCTGACGCTGGCGCTGCTGCGGCGGGACCCCCGGAGGAGGAGGCGGGGCCTGGCGCCCGAAGCCAGGAGGCCGCGGGCCAGAGGAGGCATCCGGCGCGACCTGATAGTTC
>QBLV01000080.1:3296-12712 GCA_003241815.1 Hyphomicrobiales bacterium
GAGCGTCAATTTACGGAACATCATGCAAACCCTTCTCCCTGGTGCCGTCCGGCTTCGACCAATGCCCGGAGAGCGTGTGATGTTCCAATTTGCAGAGCGCCGATGAATGGCGGGTGAAACGCCCGAACCGGCTTCACCCGCATTCCTTACCCGTCCTCGTCGCGCTCGCGGCCCGGCACGCCGGTCTCTGTCTCCTCGACCGCCTCGCCGGGAATCACATAACTGCCCTTGAGCCAGCGGCCGAGATCGATGTCGGCGCAGCGCGACGAGCAGAAGGGCTTGTAGCGGGCCACCGCCGGTTTGCCGCAATTCGCACAGGGTTTCAGCGGCTTGGCGGCAACCGGCAGTTCGCTGGCCGGCGGCGTATTCTCGTTGTCAGCCATATTTGAGCGTGATTCCTCCATCGACCACCATTTCGAGCCCCGTGACATAGCGCGCCTCGTCGCTCGCCAGGAACAGCGCGGCATAGGCGACATCCCAAGCCTCGCCCATATGGCCCATCGGGACCTGCGCGTCACGCGCGGCCCACATCGCGTCGATGTCGCCCTGGCCGTAGACCTGGGCGAGGCCGGCGGAATGTTCGACCATGGGCGTCTTCATCAGCCCGGGCAGGATCGCGTTCACACGGATCTTCTGGGCCGCATATTGCACCGCCGTGGTGCGGGTGAGCTGGTTCAACGCCGCCTTGGTGGCCGAATAGCTCGCATAGGGCACACCGGTATAGCGGATCGAGGCGATCGACGAGATGTTGATGATCGAGCCCCCCTCCCCGCTCTCCTCGAACTGGCGCAGCATCACCGGGATGACATGCTTCATCGCCAGGAAGGCGCCGGTGAGATTGACCTTGAAGACGCGGTCCCAGACCTCTTCGGAGAGTTCGACGACACCGCCGACCTCGGCGATGCCGACATTGTTGTCGAGGATGTCGATGCGGCCATAACGTCCGAGCGTGCGGCCGACCAGATCGGCCATCGCCTCGTTGCTGGTGACATCGGTCTGCACCGCGAAGGCCTGGCCGCCCTCGTTCTGGATGATCGCCGCAGTCGCCTCGGCGGCGGCAAAGTCGATGTCGGCGCAGATCACCTTGGCGCCTTCGCGGGCGAAGACCGTGGCGGTGGCCTTGCCATTGCCCCAGCCCGGTCCGATCGACCCCGCGCCGGCCACGATCGCGACCTTGCCCCTGAGACGTCCCGTCATGCCTAGTCCTCCGTTGCGCGCACCTTGTGAGGCTGGTGCGGTCGCGGGGTGCAGGATCGGGGGTTATGGGGTTGGGCGCAAGGCGGTTGAGACGCCACGGCCTTCTCCCGCCTGCCCTCGACAAGAGCACCTGGCGATCGCGGCGCAGCGCAGCCCGCTCCGCTCGGTTTGCATGCCTTGCGCCTATCGGAAGAAAATCACGGTCTGCAGCAGGAACAATGGGATCAGGATCGCGCCGGACCAGAGCATGTAGCCGAAGAAGCTCGGCATCGCGACCTTCCGGTCCTTGGCGATGGCGTAGACCATGAAGTTGGGTGCGTTGCCGATATAGGTGTTGGCGCCCATGAACACCGCACCGGCCGAGATTGCGGCCAGTGTCAACGCCCCGGTCGTCATCAGCGTCTGCGGGTTGCCGCCCGCCAGCTCGAAGAAGACGAGATAGGTCGGCGCATTGTCGAGGAAGGACGACAGGAGGCCGGTCAGCCAGAAATAGGCGAGCGTGTTGTGGCTGCCATCGGCGTGGCTGACCAGCGCGACGAGACCCGAGAAGGCGCCGTCGCGGCCGGCCTGCAGCATCGCCAGCACCGGGATGATGCAGACGAAGATGCCGGCGAAGAGCTTGGCGACTTCGAGGATGGGGCCCCAAGTGAACTCGTTGCCGGCCCGCACGGGCTTCGGCGTCAGCTTGAGCGAGAGACCTGCGAGAGCGAGCAGAATGACGTCGCGCACGATATTCTGCAGCTCGACCTTCGAGCCCGCGATGTCGAACACGATGCCGGGCTTCCAGCTCGCCGACATCAGGATCGCCGCGATGACGCCGCCGAGCAGGATGAAATTGACCTTGCCGTAAAGCTTGATCTCGCGGTCGGGCGTCGGGTCCTTCAGCGAGGGCATACCCGCTTCTTTTTTATAGAACCAGTTGTCGAGGGCGAAGAACAAGGTGAGCAGGATCGCGACGGCCATCAGCGTCTCGGGCAGGAGATGCGTCGTCGTCCAGAAGAAAGAGACCCCGCGCAGAAATCCGAGAAAGAGCGGCGGATCGCCCAGCGGCGTCAGCGAGCCGCCGATGTTGGACACCAGGAAGATGAAGAACACGACGACGTGGACATTGTGACGCCGGCTGTCATTGGCGCGCAGCACCGGGCGAATCATGATGATCGAGGCGCCGGTGGTGCCGACAAAGCTCGCCATCAGCGTGCCGATCGCCAGCAGGGCAGTGTTGGTCGCGGGCGTGCCGTGCAGATTGCCCATGATCAGGATGCCGCCAGCGATCGTGAACAGCGCAAACAGCAGGATGATGAACGGGATATATTCAAGCAGGGCCGTGTGCGACAGCGCCGCCAGCGCCGGCTCGAAGCCGCGCAGCAGCACCAGGGGCACGAGCACGAGGGCTGCCCAGAACGCGGCGAACTTGCCGTAGTTCAGTTCCCAAAAATGCGGGAACAGGATCGGGCCCAGCGCGATCGACAGGAGCATGCCCGCAAACGGCAGCGCCCAGAGCGCGCCCATGGAAGCGCCGCCGATGTCGGTGGCGGCCTGCGCGGCGGTCGCGCTGGCGCAGAGCGAGACGACGCCGGCAGCTAGCCGCAGCCAGCCGGACCCTTGGCGCCGCGAGACCATCAGTTCAGGTTGAGCTTGGGCGGCTCGTTCAGATCGAACCCTGGCAGGCCCCCGCCGAGACCGGGGATCTGGATCGAGTCGAACTGCTTGTCGATCGCCTTCTGGTCGAGCTGAACGGCAGACGCCTTGTAGTGCATCACCATCTGCGGGAACGTCACCACCAGCGCGACCATGATGCATTGGATCACCACGAAGGGCACGGCGCCCCAGTAGATCTGCGCGGTCGTCACCGGCTCCATCATGTCGCCCGTCACCTTGTCGCGATAGGGGTCCTTGGGCGCGACCGAGCGCAGGAAGAACAGCGCGAAGCCGAAGGGCGGATGCATGAAGCTCGTCTGCATGTTCACGCCCAGGATGATGCCGAACCAGATCAGATCGATTCCGAGCTTGTCGGCCGCAGGCCCCAGCAGCGGCACGATGATGAAGGCGAGCTCGAAGAAATCGAGGAAGAAGGCGAGCAGGAACACCATGATGTTGACGACGATCAGGAAGCCCGTCGCCCCGCCCGGCAGCCCGACCAGCAGATGCTCGACCCAGAGATGGCCGTTGACGCCATAGAACGTCAGCGAGAACACGCGCGCGCCGACCAGGATGAACAGCACGAAGGCCGAAAGCTTGGCGGTCGATTCCACCGCCTGCTTGAGCAGGTCGAAGGTCATTCGCTTCTTGCCATAGGCCAGCAGGATCGCGCCGGCCGCACCCATCGCGCCGCCTTCGGTCGGCGTCGCGACACCGATGAAGATCGTGCCGAGCACAAGGAAGATCAGCGCCAGGGGCGGCACCATCACGAACACGACCTGCTCGGCCATGCGTGACAACAGGTTGAGACCGAGCAGCTTGTTGACGATGGCGATGACGAAGGACACGGCGACTGCGATCGACATCGTCAGGATGACGAAATCGGCACCCGCTTGGACCTTGGTGAACAGCTTCATGCAGGCATAGGCGAGCCCGAACGAGATGATCGTGACCACCAGCAGCGAACGGCGCCGCGTCTGCCCGTCGGCATCGCGCAGCGTCTGCGCCTCGGGCGGCAGGCCGGGAGCACGCTTCGGATAGACCATCGTCACGAGGAAGACGTAGCCGGCATACATCGACGACAGCACGAGGCCGGGAATGAAGGCGCCCTCATACATGTCGCCGACCGAGCGGCCGAGTTGGTCGGCCAGCACGATCAGGACCAGCGAGGGCGGGATGATCTGCGCCAGCGTGCCCGACGCGGCGATGACGCCCGTGGCAAGACGCCGGTCATAGCCGTAGCGCAGCATGATCGGCAGCGAGATCAGGCCCATCGAGATCACCGACGCCGCGACCACGCCGGTGGTGGCGGCAAGCAGCGCGCCCACGAAGATCACGGCATAGGCGAGACCACCGCGCACGGGGCCGAAGAGCTGGCCGATCGTATCGAGCAGGTCTTCCGCCATGCCGGAACGCTCGAGGATGAGACCCATGAAGGTGAAGAACGGGATCGCCAGCAGGACGTCGTTGTTCATCGTGCCGTAGATGCGCTCGGGCAGTGCCTGCAGGAAATTCTCCTGGAACAGCCCGAGTTCGATGCCGACGAGCGCGAAGAGCAGGCCATTGGCCGCCAGCGCGAAGGCGACGGGATAGCCGAGCAAAAGGAACGCGACGAGGGCGGCAAACATCACCGGCGCCATGTTGACGCGCAGGAAATCGCCGAGACCGGCGGCATGCGCGTCCCCGGTGTGGAGGCCGAAGAAGGCGATCAGCGTCAGCGCGAGCAGCAGCCCGGCGATGCGGGACAGGCGTGTGGCGGTCATGGCGGGGGTCCGAACGTCTCTCGAAGGGCTCACGAGGCAAGACCCTGTTGCCGGGCCTGCTCGAGCAGGCGGTGCGCTTCGGCTTCGGCTGCTGCGGCGTGGCCGCGCAGCGTCTCGTCATCCTCGAGATGGCCGCGCATGATCGCGATCTGCTTGATGATCTCGGAGACGCCCTGGACCGCCAGCATGATGAAGCCGATGATGACGAGGCCCTTTGCCGGCCATTGCGGCAAGCCGCCCGCTGACAGCGACTGCTCGTTGATCGCATAGGAGCGCGTGAAGAACGGCCAGGAGTGATAGATCATCAGCAGGCAGAACGGCATCAGGAACAGGCTGTGGCCGATCAGGTCGATCCAGCGCTGCACGCGCTTCGGGAGCAGGCTGTTCACGATGTCGATGCGGATGTGTTCCTTCACCTTCAGCGTCCAGGCGGCACACATCAGGAAGACCGCGCCAAACAGCATCCACTGCAATTCGAGCCAGGCATTCGACGAGACGTTGAACACCTTGCGGATGATGGCATTCACCGCCGCCACCGTCACCGCCACCAGAATCAGCCAGGCGACCTTCTTGCCGATCTGCTCGTTGATCGCGTCGATGACACGGCTGATTTTGAGAAAGCCCTGCATGGTCATTATCCTTCGCGTGTGGTGCCCACGCGTGATTTTTGGAATGCCGTGCCGTGGTGATTAACCGACCGCATAGCTCCGCACAACACAGTCTAAAGTCAGCTCGGAGACAGTCCTTGGAAAAGGGAACGCTCCAGGCCGTCGCTAGCGCAAATCGACATACAGTCTCCAGTCCCACGCGCAAGCCGGGTTCGACCCGCAGAACGTTTTTCGGCCTCCGGCAGAGGCCTCCCCCTCACCCCACATTCATCCAGCCGAACCGCACCGGGAAGCCCTCCCCGCCGAGCAAATTCACCGTCTCATGCAGAGGCAGGCCGACGACGGCGGTGTAGGAGCCGACGAGCTTGACGACAAAGGAGCCGGCAATGCCCTGGATGGCGTAGCCGCCGGCCTTGCCGCGCCATTCGCCCGAGGCGAGATAGGTCTCGATGTCCTCGGTCGAGAGCCGCTTGAAGCGCAGCCTGGTCTCGACCACGCGCTCACGGATCGCCCCACCCGGCGTCACGAGCGCGACCGAGGTATAGACGCGGTGCGCCCGGCCCGAGAGCAGGCGCAGGCAGGCGGCGGCCTCGTCGACGATCTCGGCCTTGGGCAGGATGCGCCTGCCGACCGCCACGACCGTGTCGGCGGCGACGATGTAGCAGCCTTCGAGGTCGGGCCGACTGGCGGCGCCGACCTTCGCGGCCTGCGCCTTTTCGCGGGCGAGGCGGCGGGAGAGATCGCGCGGGCGCTCGCCCTTCAGCGGCGTCTCGTCGAGATCGGCCGGCAGCATGGCGTCGGGTCTCAGCCCCGCCTGTTCGAGCAGTGCCAGCCTGCGCGGCGAGGCCGAGGCCAGCACCAGCATCGGCCGCCAGCCGGGTTGTTTGGGGGAGGCAAAGAAGCTCAAGGGCAGCCCGATATGATCCGAGCACGGGCGGGGCGCCGCGCTGCATCCACAGGCTCTAGAGCATTTTTCGTGGCGGATAAATCCACTGCCCCGCTCATGCCTCACACGCAGCTCAGACCCAAACGACGACCTGCGCCATTCACCCTGCGCATAATTAGGGCAGCGCCATCATTCATATCGCGTTGCACAATGATGTGGGAAGGCCCACCTTATGGGCCGCTTGATGGCGCGGGCGTCCTGCCAGCCTCCGGACATCCCGCCCGAAGCTCCGGAGTTGCTCACCCGATGACGCGATCGATCAGAAAACGGCCTTCCGCAACCGCTGCGGGCGTCGAGGCGCAGACCCTGGCCACCCGCATGGCGACGCTGCACGCCGATGCCGGCATGACCATTGCCATGCGCATGCCGATCCTGATGCGCGGCGCTCTCGGCGACAGCCATGGTCAGCGCGAGGCGGCCAAGGCCGTCAGCGAGAAGGTCTCGGCCGTGATGGAGAGCGGGCTCGCCGCGAGTCAGGCGGCCGTGCTGTTCTGGTGGGGCGTGGCACTCAACCCTCTGGCAGCAGTGGATTTCGCCGAGGAGGCTGCCAAGGTCGCCAACAGCACGCTGGAGCCGTTCTCGAAGCGCACGAGCGCCAATGCGACGCGGTTGACCGGGCGCAAGCGCTGAGGCTTCCAGCCTCGACCGCAGCTCCGATCAGACCGTTTCGACCGGCGTCTCGGGCTGCGGCGCCATTGCCGCCGCATGTTCGCGCTCGAGCTTGCGGTAGCGCGCGACGCTGAGCGGGATCAAGGCGAGATAGGCGATGACGACCAGGGCCAGCATCTCGAAGGGGTAGGCGAAAAGCAGGCCCGCGACCACCACCACGGCGACGAAGATCGGCAGCACCCGGTCGCGCGGGATACGCGTGCCCAGGGTCTTGCCGGCATAGCAGGGGATGCGCGAGATCGTCAGGAAGGCGATGAAGAGGATGTAGAGGCCGACCGGAACCGCGCCGTAATCCTGCACCGGCACGCCGATGAAATGCAGATAGAGCGGCAGCATCGCCGTGATCGCGCCGGCGGGGGCCGGCATACCGACGAAGAAGTTCTTCTGCCATTCCGGCCGGTGGGGATCGTCGATCATGACGTTGAAGCGCGCCAGCCGCAGCGCCATGGCGCAGGCCAGCGTCAGCACGATGATCCAGCCGAATGATTTCAGATCGTGCAGCACGAAGATCCACAGCACATAGCCGGTGGCGACGCCGAAATTGACGAAATCCGAGAGCGAATCGAGCTCGGCGCCGAATCGCGATGTGCCCTTGAGCATGCGCGCGAGGCGGCCATCGACACCGTCGAGCGCGGCCGCGATCAGAATGCAGATCGTCGCCGTGTCGAGCTTGCCCTCGACGACGAGCCGCATCGCGGTCAGCCCCAGGCACAGCGCCAGCAAGGTGATGACGTTGGGCGCGATCAGGCGGAACGGGATCGGCTTGAAACGGGCGCGCCTGGATTCGACGCGCTCGGGCTCGAAGGGGGGAAAGAGATCGCTCATGCGAGCGGGAATACGCGGTTTCGGGCGCGGAGGCTAGGCGGGAGAGGAGACGTCATGCTCGGGCTTGACCCGAGCATCTCCTGGAGGACGAAGCACCTGCACGCTTTCGGACAGAGATTCTCGGGTCAAGCCCGAGAATGACGGGCCCCGTTGTCAAATCCCCCTGAACATCCGCACAGCCGGCTCGCTGCCGGTGAAATCGGCCAGCACCGTCTCGCCCGCGAAAGCCGTCTGGCCCTCGCCGACCAGCGGGGTTACGCCCATCGGCAGATAGACATCGACGCGCGAGCCGAAGCGGATCAGGCCGAAGCGCTCGCCGGTGCCGATGACGTCGCCCTCCTTGACGAAGGGCACGATGCGGCGCGCGATCAGGCCCGCGATCTGGACGACGCCGACGACACCGTGGACTGTCTCGATCGCCAGCGCATTGCGCTCATTGTCGTCGCTGGCCTTGTCGAGTTCGGCGTTGAGGAACAAGCCCGGCGTATAGGCCATCTTGACGATGCGGCCGGGCACGGGGGCGCGGTTCACATGGCAGTCGAAGACGTTCATGAAGATCGAGATGCGCGTCATCGGCTCGGGCGGCAGGTTCAGCTCCGGCGGCGGCAGGGCCGAAGCGACCTGGCTGACGCGACCATCGGCGGGCGAGATCACCAGACCCTCGCGCTGCGGCGTGATCCGGATCGGATCACGGAAGAAATAACAAATCCAGAGCGTGATGATCGCGCCGATCCAGCCGAAGGGCGGCCAGAGATTGGCGAGCACGATCGTCGCGACCAGCGCGATTGCGATGAAGACATAGCCCTCCTTGTGGATGGGCACGATCACCTTGCGGACGGAATCGACGAGCGACATGGGTTTCAGGTTCCGTGGTGTGGCGGGCGCGAATTCCGCGCCTGCTGTTGAGGTCTGCGACAACGCTGCGGCCACTGTCGATGGCGCTGTTTAGGGGGTTCAGCGCGCCGGGGGAAGAGCGTCATCGCCGCGCCCCATCCATCAGCTCTTCCAGCGTTGACGGCACCAGCGAGATCCTGCGGATCATCGGCGGCTACAATGGCGGCGGAATGGGGGCGCATTGGCGCCTCATTGCGCAGTGACCATGGCGTATGACGAAGGAGACCGCGCCGTGACGACACTTGATGCCCTGGATGCGACGGATGCGGCCGAGTTGGTCGAGAGCCGGCGGCCGGCGCTCTCCGTCATCGCCGCGCTGCTGCGCAATCCGTTGCAGGCGATGCCGCCCGAGGTTTATCGCGAGAAGCTCGTACTGGCGAAGACCGGAGGGCGCGCGAGCCTGTATGTCTGCGATCCCGCGCTGATCCAGGAGGCGCTGACGAAGCAGGCCGCCAAGCTGGGCAAGGGCGACCTCATCCGCAAGGTGCTGGGGCCGGCGATCGGCGAAGGCCTGCTGACAGCCGACGGCGCGCATTGGCGCTGGCAGCGTCAGGCGGTCGCGTCTGGCTTCCAGCACGAGAAACTGCTGGGCTTCCTGCCAGCGATGATCGCCGCGGCCGAAGCCACGCGCGAGCGCTGGCACGCAGCGTCTGGCTCGCTCGACATCGGCCATGAAATGATGCGCACCACCTTCGACATCATCATCGAGACGATGCTGTCGGGCTCGCAGGCTCTCGATGTGGGCAAGGTCGAGCAGGCGATCTCGAATTACCTCGAGCCGACCAATTTCATGTTCGTCTACAACATGTTCGGCGCGCCCGACTGGCTGCCCTATCCCGGACGCGGCAAGGCGCGGGCTTCGACCCGCTATCTACG
>QBLV01000080.1:12722-18685 GCA_003241815.1 Hyphomicrobiales bacterium
CGCGAGAGCCTCGCCGGGCTGGTGGCGGAGCGCCGAGCCAGCGACGAGCCTCGCGGCGATCTGCTCGATATGCTGCTGGCAAGTGCCGACCCCGAGACCGGCCGGGCGATGAGCGATGTCGAGATCGTCGACAATCTCCTGACCTTCGTCACGGCCGGCCATGAGACGACGGCGCTCGGCCTCGCCTGGACGCTGCATCTGCTGGCGCAGCATCGCGAGCATGAGGCGGCCGTGCTGGCGGAGATCGCGGGCGTCACCGGCGGCGGGCCCTTGCTCCCGGAGCATGTCGCGGCCCTGCCCCTGACAAAGGCCGTGTTCCAGGAGGCGATGCGGCTTTACCCACCCGCCCCCGTTATCACGCGACAGGTCGAGGCACCCTTCACGCTGGGCGGGGTGTCGCTCAAGGAGGGCATGGTGCTCTATGTGCCGATCCAGGCCGTGCATCGACATGAGCGGCTGTGGGAACGGCCGGACGTGTTCGACCCGTCGCGATTCATGGGCGACGCCGCACGCGGGCGGCATCGCTATGCCTATCTGCCGTTCGGAGCGGGGCCGCGCATCTGCATCGGCAGCGCCTTCGCCACCATGGAGGCGGTCGCGATCCTGGCCGTGCTGCTGCCGGCGCTGCGACTCGAACCCGTGTCGGCAAAGGCGCCGGAGCCGACGCTCAAGATCACGCTGCGGCCGAAGCAGCCGCTGCGGATGACGGCAACGGCTCGTGCGTGAGCGGCGTCAGGCCAGCGCGCGATAGGTGGTAAAGCGGCGACCCGCCAGCCAGGTCAGCGCCACGAAGACGACCAACAGAACCCCTTCTGCAATCGCGAAGGGCGGCTCCGATTGGGTCGGAGCCAGCGCCCGCAGCGCCGGGACCTTCTGGAAGAGCTGTGCGACCAGCACAAAAAGCAGCAGATAGAGGCTCAGCATCGCCGTGATGGCGTAGGCGCGACGCCAGACGCCGCCGAGCCGGCGAGCATAGAGCGCGTAGCCGGCCACCGTGACGATGACCAGCGCGACCCCGCCGATGACGTGAGAAGGCAACAGGCCATTGAAAGGAAAACCGAAGCCCGTCGCGCTGGTGGCGAAGGCCGTGGACAGGAAGATACCCGTCCAGCCCGGACGAATATGACCGTTCAGCAGCCCCGCAGCGACCGGAAACCCGGCAGCGATCGCGATCAGGCTAAGCCAGGTGTGAAACCCCACAAATGTCGTCGGATCAAACATTGGAAGCCCCCTGGTCCGACGATGCAGCCCCTCAAAGCGCCGCGCCTACAACTGTGCCGACTAACACACAAAGCGCTCGATACGTGATGACGCAGCTTTAACGCGTGATCATTATGCTTGCGAGACGGTCGATCAACGGAACGGCATTCCGACTTATCGATCTGGCATCGGGATCGGTCAAGAAGTCCCGCGCCGTTGCTGGGCCGGCTTTTCAAGGATGATGTGGATGCGCATCGGACCGGCTTTCCAGTTCGCCACGGTGTTGGCACTCATGCTCGCAAGCCATGCCGGAGCGGGGGAGCGCGCTCCCGTTCCGGTCGCGCTGCCGAGCGAAGCCTGCCTTTCGGCTCCCACGCAAGCCTGCCTGACGCGGGCTTTGTCCGATGCAATCGGCAGCCTCGAGCGCGATGAATTTCGCAACGTCGTCGGCGCGCGCCATGCCTCGCAGCCGGCCTTTTCGATCGTTGCCGAGCCCGCCCTCGACGCACTGCTGATGAGGCTCGATCCCAAAATCACACAAGAGCACCTGCTTGCCGTGCGCGAGGATTGGCGCCGGCGGCTGGCGGCGACGCCGGTAGGCGAACCGGAGGCGACCCCGACGAGGACCGAGATCGCAGCTGCTCGTGCCAGTGCGCTAATGATTAAAGATGCGGGCGACCGGTCACGCGCCATGATCAGGCTCATACAGCGGCTCGCCCGTCACGAACGCTTCGAGGCGATCGAGCCTCTGGCAAAAGCCGTTCTGGCGACATTGGCTGGCAAAGGCGCCGAGGTTGGGCGGCTGCGTGCCTATGTGGCCCTGACAGCCGCGCGCCTGTTGCGGCAAGGCACTCTTTGGCCGGCATGGTCGGCCACGCTGATGGCCGGCGGGTTCGACCGCGCCGTCGCCCGCGCCCGCATCGATGCGGATGCCGAGGACGACCCGACAGACGCTGTCTTCGAGCCATTTCTCGACGACGACATTCCTGCGCAATGGCTGCTGCGTTGGGCGCAGCGTGCGCAGGACCCCGCTTATCGCGAGCGGATCATGCTCATGATCGTCGAAAGCGGCCGCAAAGCCGGACGCCGGCAAGTCTGGATGAGCGATTTCGCCGCGTTTCGCCAGCGGCTCATCGCGGCGACCGCCCTGGGCAAGCCGATTGGCAGTCTGCCCGACGCACCCAACGCCGAAGAGATGATGGCGTTGGCGAGAGAGGAAGCACAACGACGTGGCGATCACGGCTTCGCGCTGGCGGTCAAACTGCAGGCGACATTGACGCCTCTTCACGATCCCTCACCATCGGGACGGGACCATGCCCGCGGCTTCGTTCTTCAGGCCATCGCCGAAACCATGATGGCGCTGGCGCGCGATCAAAAGCCATGAGCGTCACGGCGCCAGCGTGACCCGAACGCTCGGCTCTTCCTCGGCGCTGGCGCGCTGGAGGGTCGCCTTGGCTTCGTCGACCTGGCGCTGGCGGTTCCAGAGTGAGGCGTAGATGCCCTCGGCAGCGAGCAGCTCGCCATGGCTGCCGCGCTCGGCGATCAGCCCCTTGTCGAGCACGATGATCTCGTCGGCATTGATCACGGTGGACAATCGGTGGGCGATGACGAGCGTGGTGCGGCCCTTGCTGACCAGATCGAGCGCGTCCTGAATCTCCTTCTCGGTGAAGGAATCCAGCGCCGAGGTCGCCTCGTCCAGCACCAGCACCGGCGGACCCTTGAGGATCGTGCGGGCGATGGCGACGCGCTGCTTCTCGCCGCCCGAGAGTTTCAGCCCGCGTTCGCCGACCGAGGTGGCGTAGCCCTCCGGCAGCGACTTGATGAAGCGGTCGATCTGGGCGAGGCGGGCCGCCTCCTCGACCTCGGCCTCCGTCGCCTCGGGTCGGCCATATTCGATGTTGTACCGGATCGTGTCGTTGAACAGCACGGTGTCCTGCGGGACCATGCCGATGGCGGCCCGCAACGAAACCTGCTGGACATCGGCGATGGGTTGTCCGTCGATCAGGATGCGGCCCTTCTGCGGCTCGTAGAAGCGGAACAGCAGCCGCGAGATCGTCGACTTGCCGGCCCCGGATGGGCCGACGATGGCGATCGTCTTGCCCGCCGGCACGGTGAAGGAGATGCCCTTCAGGATCGGCCGCTCCGGGATGTAGGCGAAATGCACGTTCTCGAAGGTGACCTCGCCAGCCGGCACGACGAGGGGCTTTGCGCCCGGCTTGTCCTGGATCTCGGGGTCCTTGCCGATCAGCGAGAACATCTGCTCGATGTCGAGCGTCGCCTGCTTGATCTCGCGATAGACGGTGCCCATGAAGTTCAGCGGCTGGTAGAGCTGGATCAGCATGGCGTTGATCAAAACGAAGTCGCCAACCGTCAACGTGCCGGCGCGGAAGCCCTGCACGGCCATCACCATCGAGATCGTCAGGCCCGTGGCGAAGATCGCGGCCTGGCCGAAATTGAGCCAGGCGAGTGAGGTGTAGGCCTTGATCGAGTTGCGCTCATAGCGCGCCATCGAGACGTCGTAGCGCGCGGTCTCGCGGGCTTCCGCGCCGAAATACTTCACTGTCTCGTAGTTGAGCAGCGAATCGATCGCCTTCGAATTGGCGTCGGTATCGGACTCGTTCATCTGGGTGCGGATGGCGATGCGCCACTCCGTCGCCTTGATGGTGTAGGCCATGTAGGTGGTGACCATCACCACCAGCACGACGACATAGACCCAGTTGAAGATCGTCAGCAGCACGGCGATGATCAGCACGAGCTCGATCGTCACCGGCACGAGTTGGTTCAGGCCCAGCCGCACCATTTCCTCGATGCCGTTGCGGCCGCGCTCCAGGACGCGCGTCAGGCCGCCGGTCTTGCGCTCGAGATGGAAGCGCAGCGAGAGATGGTGCAGATGGCCGAAGGTCTGCAGCGCGAGCGTCCGCACCGCATGCATGAAGACGGGCGCGAACAGCGCGTCCCGCGCCTGGATGAAGGCCGCTGAGCCGATGCGGGCGAGACCGTAGATCACCGTCAGCGCCAGCGGCGCGCCCACCAGCCAGGGCAGCCAGTTCTGCAGGCTCGACGGCGTGTTGGCGAGCGCATCGGTCGCCCATTTGAAGGCGAAGGGCACGCCCATCAGCACGACGCGGCCGATCACCAGCAGGATGAAGGCGAGCACGACCCGCTTGCGCAGATCGGCACGGTCCGCCGGCCAGAGATAGGGCCAGAGCGCGCGGAAGGTCTCGACGAAGCCCGAGCCCGGCTGGAGCAAGGCAGGGCGCAGGGAAGTTGGCGCCGGAGACGGCGCGGCAGGCGGAGACATCTTGAAACGATTCCAGGTTAGGGTGCCGATATAGGCGCATTTGGCGGGGAATGCATGTGGAACAGCGCAGGGCGGGCTTGCGGCATGGGCGCCTCGCCGAGCACTGTCTTGCACCGCGTACTGTCTTGCAGGGCTTTGCCTTGCTTACGTCCAATACCCGGTGTCATCTTGTCTCCGGAGCGCCGAAGGCGCGTCACCGGGGGAAAACAACCATGAAACTTCAACGCGTTGCCGTGACCGGACTGCTTGCGATGTCTGCCGGCCTCCTCTCCGCCCCCCTGCCCGCCTTGGCACAGGGCGCCAAGCCGCCGGCCCAGATCACCGTCACAAATATGCGCAGCGTGCCGCTGACGCTGTTCGAGATCGCCACGGGCGGCGACCAGCCCCGCCTCGTCGGCAAGATCGCCAAGCCGCTCGCGCCGGGCAAGAGCATCGCCGTGAAGCTGAACAAGCCGGCCGGCTGCAGCTATTTCGTGCTCGCCCGCTTCGACGACGCCGTCGAAAGCGACGCCGAGGGCATGGACCTCTGCAAGGACAGGGTGATCCGCCTGACGGAGTGACGATGGCTTTGGTCGTCATGCTCGGACGGAGTTACATCCGCAGAGTCATCCCGGACAAGCTGCGTAGCAGCGCCGATCCGGGATTCATCATAGGGCTCGACAGCGCTCTACGATGGATCCCGGGACAAGCCCGGGATGACGATGTGGTTCCTCGTCAAAACAACATGCCTCACGCCGTCGCGCCGGCCCGCATCAGCTTGTAGGTGATCGAGTCGACCAGCGCCTGAAACGAGGCGTCGATGATGTTGGCACTCACCCCAACAGTGGTCCAGCGCTCGCCGGTCTCATCGGCGGATTCGATCAGGACGCGCGTCACGGCGTCCGTGCCGCCCTGGAAGATTCGGACCTTGTAGTCGACGAGGTGCAGCCCCTCGATCAGCGACTGATAATGGCCGAGATCCTTGCGGAGCGCGACGTCGAGCGCGTTCACGGGCCCGGCCGCGCCCTCGGCCGCCGACATCAGCGTTTCACCGCCGACCCTGACCTTCACGATCGCCTCTGAAAACGTCACAAGGTCGCCGATGGCGTTGTAGCGGCGCTCGACATTCACCTTGAAGCGTTCGACCTCGAAATAGGTTGGGACCTCGCCCATGATCCGCTTGGCCAGCAGGTAGAACGAGGCATCGGCGCCCTCGAAAGCGTAGCCCTGCGCCTCCTTCTCCTTGACCTCTTCCAGCACCCGGCCAAGGCGGGGGTCGTCGCGGCCGAGCGTGACACCGATGCGCTCCAGTTCGGCGGCGAGGTTCGACTTGCCGCCCTGGTCCGAGATCAGCACCTTGCGGAGGTTGCCAGTCGCCTCGGGCGGGACATGCTCATAGGTGCGCGGGTCCTTCAGCACGGCCGACGCATGGATGCCTGCCTTGGTCGCGAAGGCTGACGCGCCGACGAAGGGAGCGTGGCGG
>QBLV01000081.1 GCA_003241815.1 Hyphomicrobiales bacterium
GGTCACCACGGTGCCCGCCACAGGCAGCGCCTTCGGCACCGATCTGGCGATGGCTTCTAGAGCGGCCAAACCGGCCGGGCGGCGCAGCGTGACCTCGACGACATCGATCCCGCCGGCAACCAGCGCATGGGCGAGATCGATGGCGCGCGAGGCGTCCTCGATCACCACGACGGGAATCACGCCACAGGCCTGGAGCCGAGCAATCGCGGCAGTTTCGTCCATCGTCGGCGTCTTTCAATCGTTTTGAACGGGTGCGGGCGGTCTACTCTTTCGCCCAGTAGACGTCGAGCCCCTGCGGGCGCGCGAGCAATAGGTCCACCGGCAGGCGCGCTGAGCGTTCCGTTTCGGTCCTCAACACAGCTTCCTTGACCTTGCCTGAGACCAGCAGGCTCGCCCAGCCGGCTCCGGTCAGACGGGCCGGCGAGAGCGAGAGGCGCGGCGGCAGGCCGGGCGGATGCGCGATGACGATGCCGCTGTCGGGGGCTGCGGCGAATCCCGCCTCCCCCCCCGGAAACAGCGAGGCGATGTGGCCGTCCGTACCCATGCCGCTGACGAGCAGGTCGAGCGGTGGCATCTCCGCCAGTTCGGCGCAGAGCACGGCGGCCGCCGATTCGATGTCGCTGCCATGGCCGTGGAAGGAGAGATAGCCGACGCGGCCGTCGCGAAGCGGGGCGAACTGCTCGCAGATCATGCGCTCGTTCGACGCCGCGTCATCGGCCGCGACGAAGCGTTCGTCGGTCGGCATCAGCGTGACCTGCTTCCAGTCCAGGTCATGGTCGCCAAGTGCGGCCAGGAAGCGCGCCGGCGTCGTGCCGCCGGGCACCGCGAGCGAGGCCCGGCCCTGCTCTGCCAGCAGCGCGCGCAGGCGGATGGCGACGGCCTCCGCCAGCGCCTCCGAGGCATCGGCCAGGTTGGCGAAACGATGCCAGGCGACAGGTCCGCCGATCTTGGACGGGGGCTGCATCATTCGAAATCCGGATCGGCCCAGGAGCGGCCCTCGCGCTCGATCAGGCCGATCGCCTGCGAGGGGCCCCAGGAACCGGCGGCGTAGCGATGCGGGTGCGGCGTGTAGTCCTGCCAGCCGGCGATGATCGGATCGACCCAGGTCCAGGCCTGCTCGACCTCGTCGCGATGCATGAACAGCGTCTGGTCGCCGCGGATGACGTCGGTCAGCAGCCGCTCATAGGCGTCGGGCGTGCGCTCGTCGAAGGCGGTCGAATAGCGCAGATCGAGCTGGCGCGGCACGATCTTGAGCCGGCCCGAACCCGGCACCTTCATCATCAGCTGGAGCTGAACGCCGTCATTGGGCTGCAGCCGGATCAGCAGGCGGTTGGCATAGAGCTTGTCGCAGGAACCGCCGCCGAAGATGGAATGCGGCACCGGCTTGAAGGTGACGGCGATTTCGGAATAGCGCTGCGCCATGCGCTTTCCGGTGCGCAGATAGATCGGCACGCCGGCCCAGCGCCAGTTGTCGAGTTCGCAGCGGATCGAGACGAAGGTTTCGGTGTTGCTGAGATGGCCGAGTTCGTCGGCATAGCCTCGCACGCGCTGGCCATCGATCTGGCCCGCCCCGTACTGACCGCGCACGGTATAACGCTCGACGTCGGGACCCACGATCGGGCGCAGGGCCTTGAGAACTTTTATCTTTTCGTCTCGGACCGCGCCGGCCTCGAGCAGGTTGGGCGGCTCTATGGCGAAGAGCGTGAGCAGCTGCATGAGATGGTTCTGGACCATGTCGCGCATCTGCCCGGCCTTGTCGTAGTAGCCGGCACGGCTTTCCAGCCCGACCGTCTCGGCGACGGTGATCTGGACATGATCGATGTCGCGGCCGGTCCAGGAACGCTCGAACAGCGTGTTGGCGAAGCGCAGAACGAGCAGGTTCTGTACCGTTTCCTTGCCGAGATAATGGTCAATCCGATAGGTCCGGCTCTCGGGCAGGATGCGCGCCACCGCGTCGTTGATCTCGCGGGCCGAGGCGAGATCGCGGCCCAACGGTTTCTCCAGGATGACGCGGGAGGTCGGCGTCAGGATGTCGGCGGCGGCCAGGTTCTCGCAGATCGGAATGAAGAGATCCGGCGGCGTCGAGAGATAGAAAGAACGGACGCGGTCATTGTCACCGAGCGCCGTCTTCAGCGCCTTGAAGGTCTCGGGCTTCACCGCATCGAGCAGGACCACGGTGAGGCGTTGGAGGAAGGCCTTGATATCGTCCTTCGAAAGTCCCTCCTCGGCCAGCCGCTTGGCGATCTGCTTGGGCAGCCCCTCGACGTCCTCGGTCTTGCGGACGATGCCGAGGATGCGGCTTTCACCGGGCAGCACGCCTTCGCGGCTGCGCTGGGCAAGGGCCGGAAAGAGCTTGCGCAGGGCGAGATCCCCGCCGGCGCCGAAGATCACCAGATCGAAGGACGGAACCGGGGTCCGCTCGGGAATGGTTTCAGGCCGCGAGGCGCGGTCGGCGATGGCATCCATATCGACTTTCTCTCCAAATCCCGGTCGCGATTCAAAAGGCGCATGCATCAGGATCGCGGTCTTGCGACGAGAATGCGACCAAGCTGCGCGATTGCCAAACGCTTAGATCGCAGAGGCGACCTCCTCAGCCGGCGCGTCGGAACCCCTCGCTCGCGGTCAGCAATTGCCGGGCATAATCCGTCTTCGGCTTTCGGGCCGCCAGGGTCTGCGCCGTCATCTCTTCGACGCCCTGCCCGAACTGCATCACCAGCAGGCGCTGGCACATATGGGCCACGACCGCGAGAT
Source organism: Hyphomicrobiales bacterium (assembly GCA_003241815.1). Classification (GTDB taxonomy): domain Bacteria; phylum Pseudomonadota; class Alphaproteobacteria; order Rhizobiales; family Beijerinckiaceae; genus Allobosea. Next base: position 2,752 of record QBLV01000081.1, read on the forward strand.
CGTGGCTGACGAGGATGTAGGTCAGCTTTCTCTCCTGGCGCAGAGCCTGCAGCAGGTTGAGCACCTCGGCCTGGATCGAGACGTCCAGCGCCGAGGTCGGCTCGTCAAGCAGCAGGATGGTGGGTTCGAGCACGAGTGCACGCGCGATCGCGACACGCTGGCGCTGGCCGCCGGAGAGCTGATGCGGATAGCGGAAGCGGAAGGAAGAGGGTAAACCGACCTCCGCCATCGCCCGGGCGATCCGTTTTTCGGCATCGGCGACGCCGTGGATCGCCAAAGGCTCGGCCAGCGCGTCATCGACGGTCTTCTTGGGATGCAGCGAGCCGTAGGGGTCCTGGAAGACCATCTGCACAGCGCGGTAGAACGCCTTGTCGCGGCGTTTGGGCTGAACCTGGCCGGCGATTTCGACGCTACCGCTCCACTCGGTGTTCAAGCCCGACAAAACGCGCAGCACCGTCGACTTACCCGAACCGGATTCGCCGACGATGCCGTAGCTCTCGCCGGGCGCGACCGTGAAGGAGAGATCCTTCACGACATGGGAGTCTCCGAAGGAGACATTGAGCTTTTCGACGGAAATGGCAGAATTCGTCGTCATGCCAGCCATGCCGGGTCGCGGTTCAGGGTCGCCAGCGTCTCGCGCGGATGGTCCAGATCGGGCAGGCAGCCGAGCAGGCCCAGCGTGTAGGGATGGCGCCGAGCACGGGCGGATTCGTCGGCGAGTTCGGCGGCCGGCAGCGTCTCCATCGCCTTGCCGCCATACATCACGATGACGCGGTCGCAGAAGGACTGCACCAGATGCAGATCGTGGCTGATGAAGATCAGCCCCATGCCGCGCTGGGTGACGAGATCGTCGAGGATTTTAAGGATCTGGAGTTGCACGGTGACGTCGAGCGCCGAGGTCGGCTCGTCGGCGATCAGGATATCGGGCTCGGCGATCAGCATCATAGCGATCATGACGCGCTGGCCCATACCGCCCGACACCTCATGCGGATAAAGTTCGTAGACGCGGGCGGGCTCACGGATCTGGACCTGCTCCAGCATGGCGAGGCTGCGTTGCTTCGCCTCGCGGGCGCTCGCCTTGTGATGGACGCGGTAGGCTTCGGCGATCTGGTCGCCCACGGTGCGGACCGGATTGAGCGAGAATTTCGGGTCCTGCATCACCATGGAGATGTGGCGACCGCGCAGCTTGCGGCGCGCGCGCTTGTCCATCGTCAGCAGGTCCTGTCCGCGATAGCGCATCGCATCGGCCCGCACCTCTCCGGGATGGGGGATCAGGTCGAGGATGGCGCGGCCGGTCATCGACTTGCCCGAGCCGGATTCGCCGACAATGCCGAGCCGTTCGCGTCCGAGCGTGAAGGACAGGCCGCGCACGGCCTGGACGATTCCGGTCGGTGTGTGGAAATCGACGTGCAGATTGTCGAGTTCGAGGAGGGGCTGTTCGATCACGCTCATCGGGCATCCATGACGTCGCGCAGGCCGTCGCCGAGCAGGTTGAAGCCGAGCGCGACGACGCAGATCGCCAGGCCCGGGAAGGTCGCGACCCACCACTGATCGAAGATCTGCTCGCGGCCGGCCGAAATCATCGCGCCCCATTCGGGGATCGGTGGCTGGGCGCCGAGGCCGAGGAAACCGAGACCCGCCGCGATCAGGATGATGCCGGCCATGTCGAGCGTGGTGCGCACGATCAGCGAGGGCAGGCACATCGGCACGACATGCTTCCAGACGATGCGCCATTGCGAGGCGCCCTGCAGGCGGATCGCTGCGATATAGTCCTGCTGGCGGATGATCAGCGTCTCGGCGCGGGCGACGCGGGCATAGGGTGGCCAGGCGGTGATGGCGATGGCGATGACGGCGTTCTCCAGACCGGGGCCGAGCGCGGCGACGAAGGCGAGCGCCAGCACGAGCCGCGGGAAGGCCAGGAAGACGTCGGTCATGCGCATCAGCAGGCGATCGACCCAGCCGCCGAGATAGCCCGAGGCCGCGCCGATCAGCAGGCCGATCGGCCCTACGGTGACGACGACGAGCAGCACGATGACAAGCGTGACGCGGGTGCCGTAGACGATGCGGCTGAAGATGTCGCGACCGAGTGAATCGGTGCCGAAAAAGTTCGCCCCCGAGGGCGGTAGCAGGCGCCGGTCGAGGTTTTGCGCCAGCGGATCGGCGGTCGCGATCAGCGGCGCGAAGGCGGCGACCAGCAAGAGCGCGACGATGATGCCGAGGCCCACCATGGCGAGGGGGTTTCGGGGAAAGGCGAGCCATTTGCGGTAGATCTGGCCCAGCTTGGCCTGACGACGCGACTCGGGCGAATCGGTGAGGAGATAGTCGGTCCAGGTGGTCATGCCGGCCTCACCGCGTCCTGGGATCGACGAGCCGGCCGAGAATGTCGGACAGCAGGTTGACCGCGATGAAGACGGCGCCGATCACCAGCGTGCCGCCGAGCACGGCATTCATGTCGGCATTCAGCAGCGAATGGGTGAGGTATCGCCCTAGGCCCGGCCAGGCGAAGATCGTCTCGGTCAGGACCGAGCCTTCGAGCAGATGCATGTAGGAGACGGCAATCACCGTCACCAGCGGCACGAAGGCGTTGTGCATGGCGTGGCGCCAGACGACGCGGAACTCCGACAACCCCTTCACCCGTGCCGCAATAACGTATTGCTGCTGCAGCTCGGTGATCATGAAGCTGCGCGTCATGCGGCTGATATACGCCACGCTGAGAATGCCGAGCACGGCAGACGGCAGGATGAGATGGGACCAGGCGTCGCGGAACGCCTCCCAATCGCCCTCGATCGCGGCATCGATCACCAGAATGCCGGTGATGGGCGTGATCAGGTCCTGAAAGGCGACGCCGGCACGGCCCGGTCCGCCGACCCAGCCAAGCTTGGCGTAGAACAGCAGCAGCCCCATCAGCCCGAGCCAGAAAACGGGAATCGAGTAGCCGAAGAGGCCGATGACGCGGGCGACCTGATCGGGCCAGCGGCCCTGATACACGGCGGCCAGCACGCCGAGCGGAATGCCGAGCACGCAGCCGATCAGCGTGCCCAGCGTGGCGAGTTCCAGCGTGGCCGGGAAGACGCGCTTGATGTCGTCGACGACGGTGTTGGAGGTCAGCACCGAACGGCCGAGATCGCCGGTGAAGACCTTGCCGACATAAACCGCGAATTGCTGCCAGAGCGGCTTGTCGAGGCCGAGTTCGATGCGGGCCGCCTCATAGGTCTCCGGCCGCGCATTGTCGCCAACGACGGCCAGCACGGGGTCGATCGGGATGACGCGAGCGATGAAGAAGGTGATCAGTAGCAGGCCGAAGATGGTGATCGCGACGGTGCTGAGTTCGCGCGAGGCGATCTTCGCCCAGCGTCCTGCCGTCTCGCCCCATGAGCGCCTGCGAACCGGGCTTTGGCTTTGCGCCACGCTCGTCATGCCAGCTTTTCCGTTTCTGGGATGTTCGGCCAGCCCCTGCGGGCCGGCCTAAGCAAAAAGCCCCGCCGCAGCCATGGAAGGCTGTGGCGGGGCCGATGCGGGCTGCCTCAGTTCTTCGAGATCGGAGCGTAGAAGTTCGTGTCCGAGCTCGGCCCGATGACCCAGCCCTTGACGCCCTTGCGATCGGCCGAGACCTCGACCTGCTGGAACATGATGACGAAGGGCGAAACCTTCTGGTGCTCGCGCTGCAGCGTGCCATAGACGGCGGCGCGCTTGGCGGCATCCGTCTCGAGCACGTTGGACTGCGTGGTCTTGGTCATCTCGGGGATGTCCCAGGCATTGCGCCAGGCCAGCGTCTTCGATTTCGCGTCCTCGCCATTGTTCTCGTTGATGGCGAAGGTTTCCGCGTTGGTGTGCGGATCGAGATAATCGGGGCCCCACTGGCCGATATAGATGTCGTGGGTGCGTGCGCGGTACTTGGTCAGCGTCTGCTTGCCGTCGCCGGGAAGCAGCTCGAGCTTGATGCCGGCCTGGGCCCAGTTTGCCTGGATCGCCTGGGCGATGTCGGTGATCGGGCTGACCGAGCGGACGTCCATGGTGACGTTGAAGCCATTCGGCAGCCCGGCCTTGGCGAGCAGCTCCTTGGCCTTGGCCGGATCGAATGTGTAGGGCTTGTCGTCGATCGCGCCGAGGAAGCCCTTGGGCAGGAAGGACTGATGGGCCTTGTAGGTGCCCTCGACGATGTTGCGCTCGATCGAGGCGTAATCGACGAGATATTTCAGGGCCTCGCGAACCTCGGGCTTGGCGAAGTTCGGGTTCTTGGTGTTGAGGCCGAGATAAAGGATGTAACCCTTGTCGCCCTGGACGATCTCGACGTCCTTGTTGGTCTTGACGGCGGCGAGCTGGTCCTTGGAGAGGTTGCGGGCGATGTCGATGTCGCCCTTTTCGAGCAGCAGGCGCTGCGAGGCCGGCTCCGCGACATGGCGCACGACGATGCGCTTGTTCTTCGGCGCGCCCTTGTACCAGCTCTCGTTGGCGTCGAGCGCATATTGCTCGTTGGGGCGGTAGGCGCGGACCTTGTAGGCGCCCGAGCCGGCCGAGTTCTGCTTCAGCCAGCCATTCCCGAAATCGCCGTCCTTCTCGTTGGCCTTGACCAGCTTGGTATCGACGATCGAGGCGACCCCAGAGGTCAGGCAGTTCAGGAAGAAGGTCGGCGCGAAGGGCTTGGACACGGTGATAACGACGGTGCCGTCGTCTGGCGCCTTCACCTTCTCCAGGACGTTGTCCTTGGTGAAGCCGAACTGCGCCAGGATGAAGCCCGGCGACTTGTTCAGCGTCACCGCGCGCTGGAAGGAATAAACCACGTCGGCGGCCGTTAGCGGGTTGCCGGAGTGGAATTTCACGCCGGGGCGGAGCTTGAAGGTGTAGGTCAGGTTGTCGGGCGTGACGCTCCAGCTCTGTGCGAGCTCGGGTACGAGCTCGTTGTTCTTGGCGAGATCGACGCCCATCAGCTTGTCGTAGAGGTTGGTGACGACCTCGACGCCGGAGAACTCGAAGGCCTCGGCCGGATCGAGCGAAATGATGTCGTCAATCTGCTTGGCCATGACGACCGTGTCCTTCGGCGTCTGGGCAAAGGACACGCCGGTCTGGGCGGTCGTCGTCATGAGCGCGGCAAAGGCCGAGGCCACCATCAGTTTCGCAACGTGACGCATCGAAATCCCCATCGGTTCAGATTGGGCCGTAGCCCGGCCATTGGCTGCGAATGTGAAACCAGTTGGCCGCTTCTGTCCAGCGAAGCGGGGTCGAAGTCCAGAACCTCCTGCACAATTCTTGTGCGTTTCGCTGGTGCAGTTGGCGCAGACAGCGGCGAGATGCTGCTTTGCGCTCCTCTCGCACGCGGCTAACGTGTGCCCCTTGCCGTCCCGCCTTGTTATGACCAGCAGGTATCAAGCTCTTGGCCATCATTGCCGCGCTCCATCACGTCACCCATTACCGCTATGACAGGCCAGTCACGCTCGGGCCGCAGATCATCCGGCTTCGGCCGGCGCCGCATTGCCGCGCCGCGATCAACAGCTATTCGCTGAAGGTCTCGCCCGCAGAGCATTTCGTGAACTGGCAGCAGGACCCGAGCGGCAACTGGCTGGCGCGCTACGTCTTCCCCGAGCCGGTGAGCGAGTTCCGCATCGAGGTCGATCTCGTCACCGAGCTGTCGATCATCAATCCGTTCGACTTCTTCGTCGAGACCGATGCCGAGATCTTTCCCTTCACCTACCCGGAGGAACTGCGCGCCGAACTGGCGCCCTATCTCGTCACCGAGCCGGCCGGGCCGCTGCTGCAGGCCTTCCTCGCCACGATCCCGCGCACGCCGACCAACACCGTCAACTTCGTCGTCGACCTGAACGCGCGGCTTTCCGGCGACATCTCCTACGGCATTCGCATGGAAGCCGGCGTCCAGGAGCCGGAGCACACGCTCGACATCAAATCCGGATCCTGCCGCGATTCGAGCTGGCTGCTGGTCCAGATCCTGCGGCAGCTCGGCCTGGCGGCGCGATTCGTCTCCGGCTACCTGATCCAGATGAAGGCGGATATCGATCCGCTGGAGGGGCCGGCAGGCACCGACAAGGACTTCACCGACCTCCATGCCTGGGCCGAGGTCTATATTCCCGGCGCCGGCTGGATCGGGCTCGACCCGACTTCGGGGCTTCTGACCGGCGAGGGCCATCTGCCGCTGGCGGCGACACCGCATTACCGCTCGGCCGCGCCGGTCTCGGGCGTCGCAAGCTATGCCGAGGCGACCTTCGATTTCGAGATGAGCGTAGCGCGCGTGCATGAGGTTCCGCGCATCACCCTGCCCTTCTCCGACGAGTCCTGGCAGAAGCTCGACGCGCTGGGGGAGCAGGTCGAGGCCGATCTCCAGGCCGGCGATGTCCGTCTGACCATGGGCGGCGAGCCGACCTTCGTCTCGGTCGACGACCAGACCGGCGAGGAATGGAACATCGCCGCGGTCGGGCCGACCAAGCGCCAGCGCGCCGATGTGATGATCCGGCGGCTGCGCGAGCGCTTCGGGCCGGGCGGCATGCTGCATTACGGCCAAGGCAAATGGTATCCGGGCGAGAGCCTGCCGCGCTGGGCCTTTGCGCTCTATTGGCGCCAGGATGGTGAGCCGATCTGGCGCGATGCGGCGCTGATCGCGCGCGAACCCGGCGCAGCGACCGGCGGCGACCGCGAGTTGGAGACCGGGGTCACGATGGCGGAGGTCGAGGCGCTGGCGGAGGGGCTTTCCGACAAGCTCGGCCTGGGCGCCGACTACATCGTCCCCGCCTATGAGGACACCGGCTACTGGCTTTTGAAGGAAGCGCAGCTTCCCGACAACGTCGACCCTCTCGACCCGCGCCTGGCCGATCCGGAAGAGCGCGCGCGCATGCAGCAGGTCTTCCAGCTCGGGCTGGGCAAGCCACGCGGCTACGTCATTCCCGTGCAGCGCTGGCAGAGCCAGGCCGGCGACAAGCGCTGGCGCTCGGAGAAGTGGAAGCTGCGCCGGGGCAAGCTCTTCCTCGTGCCGGGCGATTCGCCGGTCGGCTATCGCTTGCCATTGGGCTCGCTGCCGGTCGTGCCAAAGGCCGAATACCCGCACATCCACCCGCAGGACCCGATGGAGGCGCGTCCACCGCTGCCGCGTTCCGCCGGAGGCTTCGGTCGGGTCGCCGATCCGCCGCCCCCCGAGGCGCCGATCCATGTGGAGGCGCCCTCCTCCCAGGCAGGCGCGCCACACCAGATGTCGCGCTCGGTCGAGGCCAGCGGTGCGAGCGCCCAGGACCGCACGGAGCAGGAGATCGGCGGCGAGCATGTGCGCACCGCGATCAGCCTCGAAATTCGTGACGGCGTGCTCTGCGTGTTCCTGCCGCCGGTGGAGCGGCTGGAGGACTATATCGACCTGATCGCCAGCGTCGAACAGGTGGCGCGCGAGCGCAACCAGCCGGTCCATATCGAGGGCTATCCGCCACCGAACGATCCTCGCCTCAACGTCGTCAAGGTCACGCCCGATCCCGGCGTTATCGAGGTCAACATCCACCCCGCCCGCAACTGGCGCGAAGCGGTCGAGATCACGCGCGGCGTCTATGAGGAGGCGCGGCAGTCGCGGCTCTGCGCCGAAAAATTCATGGTCGATGGCCGCCATACCGGCACCGGCGGCGGCAACCATGTTGTGCTCGGCGGCGTCACACCGCCGGATTCGCCATTCCTGCGCCGGCCAGACCTGCTCAAGAGCATCGTGCTCTACTGGAACCGGCACCCGTCGCTGTCTTATCTGTTCTCCGGCCTCTTCATCGGCCCGACCAGCCAGGCACCGCGCATCGACGAGGGTCGCCACGACGCGCTCTACGAACTCGAGATCGCGATGGCGAAGATCCCGCAGCCGGGCGAGCCGACGATCCCGCTCTGGCTGGTCGACCGGCTGCTGCGCAACCTGCTGGTCGATGTCTCCGGCAACACCCACCGCAGCGAGATCTGCATCGACAAGCTGTATTCGCCCGACGGCCCCACGGGACGCCTCGGGCTGATCGAGTTCCGCGGCTTCGAGATGCCGCCGGATGCGCGCATGAGCCTGGCGCAGCAGCTTCTGGTTCGGGCGCTGATCGCCTGGTTCTGGCGCGAGCCGCAGACCGGGGGGCTGGTTCGCTGGGGCACGACGCTGCATGACCGCTTCATGCTGCCGGAGATGGTCTGGCAGGATTTCAAGGACGTGCTCGGCGATCTCGGGCGTGCCGGCTATGCCTTCGACCCGGTCTGGTTCGAGGCGCAGGCCGAGTTTCGCTTCCCGTTCTTCGGCAAGGTCGAGCATGGCGGCGTCGAGATCGAAATCCGGCAGGCGCTCGAACCCTGGCACGTCATGGGCGAGGAAGGGGCGATTGGCGGCACGGTGCGCTATGTCGATTCATCGGTGGAGCGGCTGCAGGTCAAGGCGAAAGGGCTCGTGCCGGGCCGCCACCTGATCACCTGCAACGGACGACGCCTTCCGATGACCGCGACGGGCGCGGCGGGAGACGCCGTTGCAGGCCTGCGCTTCAAGGCCTGGCAGCCGGCTTCTGGCCTGCATCCGACGATTCCGGTGCACGCGCCGCTGACCTTCGACATCGTCGACACCTGGGTCGGGCGCTCGCTGGGGGGCTGCGTCTACCATGTCGTCCATCCCGGCGGTCGCAATTATGAGACTCCGCCTGTGAATTCCTACGAAGCGGAGGCGCGCCGGCTCGCACGTTTCGAAGCGATCGGTCATACTCCCGGCGCGCTGGCGATTCCGCCTGAAGAGCGCAGCGCCGAATTCCCGCTGACGCTGGATTTGCGGCGCCCCCCCGGAGTGTAGACGCAAGCGATGGCATTGCAGGGCCGATCACCGTCTGTGCGCACGAGGACGGAGCGGCGCAATGCTCTGCTGGCGGGCTATCGGCCGCTGCCGGGGGTGCGCGACGAACTCGTCGGCCCCGACGGCCAGGTGCGCGCCCATTGGGAGCCGTTTCTGTCGGAGTGGTGCGCGCTTTCCCCCGACGAACTGAACCAGCGCTTCGGCCTCGCCGACCGGCACGTCAACGACACGGGCGTGTCCTATCGCGTCCATGGCGATCAGGGTGAGCAGGACCCCACGGGTGGCGAGCGGGCCTGGCCGCTTTCCCATGTGCCGCTCGTGATCCCCGGCGCCGAATGGCAGACGATCGCCGCCGGCGTGGCCCAGCGGGCGCAGCTTCTGAGCACGCTGCTCGACGACATTTACGGCCCGGGCGAGATGATCGCCAACGGGCTGCTCCCGGCCTCGGTCGTCACCGGCAGCCCGGATTATCTGAGGCCGCTGCACGGCGCGCCGGGCGGCGGCGCGCTGCAGCTCTACGCCGCCGATCTCGGACGCGGGCCCGATGGGCGCTGGTGGATACTCGGCGACCGGACGCAGGCGCCGTCGGGCACCGGCTATGCGCTGGAAAACCGACTGGCCTTGTCGCGCGCCTTCCCCGACATGTTCCGGACGATGAACATCGAGCGGCTGGCGACCTTTTTCCAAGCGTTCAGGGCCGGCCTCGTGGCGCGTTCGAAGCGCGTCGAGCCGCGCATCTGCCTGCTGACGCCGGGCCCGCTGAACGAAAGCTATTTCGAGCAGACCTATCTGGCGCGCTATCTCGGGTTTCTGCTGGTCGAAGGCGGCGATCTGGTGATGCGCGAGGGCCGCGTGCATGTGCGCACGATCGCAGGGCTGAAACGCGCCGATGTCATCTGGCGACGCATCGATGGCGACTTCGCAGACCCTCTGGAGCTCAACGCGCGTTCGGCGCTGGGCGTTGCCGGGCTTGTCCAGGCAGTTCGCAAGGGCAGCGTCCACATCGCCAACGGGCTCGGCTCCGGCGTGGTCGAGGCACGTGCGCTGATGGGCTTCCTCCCGGCGCTGGGCGAAAAACTCCTGGGCGAGGAGATGATTTTGCCCAATGTCGCGACCTGGTGGTGCGGCCAGCAGCGCGAGCGCGCCGCCGTGCTGGACCGGTTCGACGAGATGAGCATTGCGCCGGCCTTCCGCAGCGCCGGCGGCGGGCTCGACGGCGGCCCGGTGGTCGCCGCGGACCTCCCGGCCGCGGAGCGCGACGCTTTGCGCCGACGGATCGAGGCACGCAGCATGGACTATGTCGGGCAGGAGGTCGTGCGGCTTTCGACGACGCCGGTCTTCCAGAACGGGCGCCTGCTGCCGCGGCCGATGACCTTGCGCGTCTTCGCCGCCGCGACGCCTGATGGCTGGAAGGTGATGCCGGGCGGGTTCTGCCGGATATCCGACGAGCCGGATGCCCGCGCAGTCAGCATGCGCAGCGGCGTGCGCTCGAGCGACGTCTGGGTGACCTCCGACGCACCGGTCGAGCAGGTGACCTTGCTGCCGCCGCCCGATCGCATTCCGATCCGCCGCATCACCGGCACCCTGCCGAGCCGCGCCGCCGACAACCTGTTCTGGCTGGGGCGCTATCTCGAGCGCACGGAGGCGACACTGCGGCTGGTGCGGGCGCTGCTTGGCAGGCTGATCGACGCCGACGTCACCAACCCCGCCCGTCCCGAGACGGTGCGGCGGCTGGCCAATCTGCTGGTCGCCTGGGGCGCCGCGCCCAGCGGCAAGGGCACGACCCGGATCCGGGGCGTCGCGGCGGGCAAGGCCTCGTCGGCGCTGGTCCAGGCGACCGCCGCTATCTACGACGCCGACGAATACGGCTCGGCCCGCGCCAATATCGGCGAGGCCAGGCGCACGGCCTCGGTCATTCGCGAGCGGCTTTCGATCGATGCATGGCGTCTCTTTGGCGATCTGCTGCGCCAACTGACGCTCGAGCCCGGAAAGCCGCCGAGCGAAGGCGCAGTCTATGAGGTCGCCGACCGGGCGCTCAAGACGCTGGCGGCGTTCTCTGGCCTGAGCCAGGAAAACATGGTGCGTGGCCCGGGCTGGCGTTTTCTGGACATCGGCCGGCGGATCGAGCGCGGCATCGCGACCTGCCGCTTCGCCCGGCATTTCGCCGAGGCCAACGCGCCGAGCGACGGGCTCGACGCCTTGCTCGACCTGACCGATTCGCAGATCACCTACCGCTCGCGCTACATGATCGGCGCCAGCCTGCAGCCCGTGCTCGATCTGGTGATGCTCGATCCCTATAACCCTCGCTCGGTGGCGTTTCAGGTCGACCGGCTCGACACCGAGATCCGGGATCTGCCGTCGCTGACCGAGGACGGCATGCTGGAGGCGCCGCGCCGGCTGATCCTGAAGCTTGCCGCCGAATGTCGCACGTCGGAAGCCTCGCGGCTCGACCGCGCCAGCATCCTCCTGGTCGAGCAGCTGCTGATGGGCGTCTCCAGCGCCATCGCCGACCGCTACTTCCTCCAGAACAGCGGCCCCGAGGGCTCGCGGCTGACAGGCATCGCGTGATCTACGACGTCCGGCACATCACGACCTACGGCTATAGCCGCCAGGTCCCGTTCGCACGCTGCATCCTGCGGTTGGAGCCGCGCAACGATGGCGGCCAGAGCGTCCGCTCCAGCGAGCTCAGCGTGACCCCGCGCCCGGCCGAGCGCATCGACGGCAGCTGCTTCTTCGGCAACAAGATGACCACGGTGACGATCTCCAAGCCGCATCGCGAGCTCAAGGTCGAGATGCGCGCGCGGGTCGATGTGCAGCGCCCGCCCGCTCCTTTCCCGGGCCTGACGCGGCGCTGGGACGAGGTCGCGGCGCTGGCGCTGGCCTCCTCCAGCCTCGCGCCGGACTCGCCGGCGCATTTCCTGCACCCGAGCCGCCTGGTGCCGCCGGTGGCCGCCGTCACGGATTATGCCCGCGCGAGCTTTGCGCCGCGGCGCCCCGTGCTCGAAGCCGCGAGCGAGCTGATGGCGCGCATCCGCCGCGATTTCACCTATGATCCCGATGCCACCGAGGTCTCGACGCCGCTGGAGGAGGCCTTCCGCGAGCGCCACGGGGTCTGCCAGGATTTCGCGCATGTGATGATTGCCGGTCTTCGGGGGCTCGGGCTGCCGGCGGCCTATGTCAGCGGCTATATCCGCACTATCCCGCCGCCCGGCCAGAAGCGGCTCGAAGGTGCCGATGCCAGCCATGCCTGGGTGACGATCTGGTGCGGACCCGAGACGGGCTGGATCGGCCTCGACCCCACCAACGACCTGATCGTCGCCGACGACCACATCGTCACCGCGCTAGGCCGCGACTATGCCGACGTCTCGCCGCTCGACGGCGTGATCATCGGGCCAGGCTCTCAGAAGATCGGCATCGCGGTCGACGTCATCCCCATCGGTTGAGCAGCGTTCGCGCGGAGACGCTCGCCTCAGCTCAACGAAAGGCTTCCATCGAATTGGTTGCCATGGCAACTTCCTGCCCGAGGCGCAGCCCGGTGACAGGCCGGTGGAGGCGCGCGGGGAGAGGAAGCCTTTGCGAACCCAGGTCGCCATCATCGGAGCCGGACCCGCCGGCCTGCTGCTCGGACAGTTGCTGCACCAGGCGGGGGTCGACACGGTCATTCTCGAACGCAAGAGCCGCGACTACGTGCTTGCACGGATCAGGGCCGGCGTGCTCGAACAGGGCACGGTCAGACTGCTCGACAGCATCGGCGCGAGCGAGCGGCTGCACGCCGAGGGCCTTCCCCATGACGGATTCGACCTGCTCTTCGGCGAGCAGCGCCATCGCGTCGCGCTCGACGCGCTGACCGGCGGCAGGCACGTCACCGTCTACGGACAAACCGAGGTCACGCGCGACCTGATGGACCAGCGGGCCGCGCTGGGCGGCGACACCGTCTTCGAGGCGGACGATGTGACGCTGCACGGCTTTGACGGCGACAGCCCCTATGTGACCTATCTCAAAGACGGCGTTCCCAAGCGGCTCGACTGCGACATCATCGCCGGCTGCGACGGCTATCATGGCGTCTCGCGCGCCAGCATCCCGGCCAGCGCGCTGCGCATTTTCGAGCGGGTCTATCCCTTCGGCTGGCTCGGCATCCTCGCCGATGTGCCCCCGGTCTCGGACGAACTGATTTATGCCCGCAGCACGCGCGGCTTCGCGCTGTGTTCCATGCGCTCGGCGACCCGCAGCCGCTACTATGTCCAGTGCGGCGAAGGCGAGCAGGTCGAGGCCTGGTCGGATATGCGCTTCTGGGACGAGTTGCGCCGCCGACTCGATCCGGCAACCGCTGCAGGCCTGACGACCGGCCCATCGATCGAGAAATCGATCGCGCCGCTGCGCTCATTCGTGGCGGAACCTATGCGCTTCGGGCGCCTGTTCCTGGCCGGCGACGCCGCCCATATCGTGCCGCCCACAGGCGCCAAGGGGCTCAATCTTGCGGCCAGCGACGTGCATTATCTATTCGAGGCGCTGCGCGAGCTGTTTCTCGACCGCTCCGAGGCCGGCATCGACGCCTATTCGCAGAAGGCGCTGGCGCGGGTCTGGAAGGCGGAGCGCTTCTCCTGGTGGCTGACCTCGCTGATGCACCTCTTCCCGGAGCAAAGCCCGTTCGAGCAGCGCATGCAGCAGGCCGAACTCGATTATCTCGTCTCCTCGCAGCACGCGATGGCGGCGCTGGCGGAGAACTATGTCGGGTTGCCGTACTGAGGCGCGCCTCGGGCACTCCGCGGAACGCCTCGCCGCCCGCCCCGGGCATACGTTTCAGACAGGCGCTGCGAATTCCGAGCCGTTCCATTCGAGGGGCACTTCAAGGCGACCCGCGACGATGGCGTCGCGGGCCCTCTCGATCTGCCCTCGGATTTCGGCCGGGACAGAGGGAGCCATGGCAAGTCGAACGGCGTCAGGCGTTTCGAGCCCGAGACGCTTGACCTCCCCTACCGCGAGGCGCCCGTCCGCGAAATCCGACACCGCATCGAACAGCGCGCGGCCGGAATCAGCGACAGCCGATGCTACGAACACGTCAGACGCAATCGCCGTCCAGTCGACGACATTGCCGATCTGCTGGACCCCGCGCTCGCGGCACGCCTCGATGACGCCGTCGCGACCGGCGTTGAGCATGGTGAATATGATCTGGGCGTCCTTGGCGATCATCGCCCTTGCGATCCTGCCCGCCAGGGCCTTGTCGTCCTGATTGCCCGAGAAATTGGTCAGCAGGATCACCTTCGGATCAGCATGAGCTACGCCGCCCGCAAAGGCGGCCCGCCCCTTGAGGCCAGGCGCCACGCGGATGCCCGACATGTGGCCGACGATCCCCGTGCGTGTCGTCAAGGCCGCCAGCATGCCGGCAAGGAAGGCCGATTGTTCCTGCAGAACCTCGTAGCTCGCGAGATTCGTGCCCGTCACGCTGCCCTGCGTGACCACAAAGCGAATAGCCGGAAATTCGGCGGCCACGACCTTGGCGGCTGCATCGTTCTGCCCGCCATGAGCGATGACCAGATCGGGGCCTGTGGAGGCCATCTCACGCAGCGCGGATGTCAACGCCTCCGGCTTCGGCTCGACGCCCTGGCGAAAGGAAACGGAGACGCCGAGGCGCGCCTCGGCCAGCTTCAGCCCGTCATGGCCGGCCTGCATGAAACCGCGGTCGTCGATGCGGCCGGCAAACAGGGCAGCGACTTTCTTCGGCGCCTGGGCGCGCAAAGCCGATGGCAGGCCAATCGCGGCCAAGGCCCCCATCATGGATCGACGGTTCAGAGGAAGGAGGGTCATCGGCAAGGGCTTTCCGGATTCGGTCATGCAACCACGACGGGCATGGCAAGATGACACGCCATTGCGGTGAGCGCGTGGCACATCGCAATGGTGTCAGCGACGGAGGCGAACTGGGCCCGCCCCCGCGCTCTCCGGCTCAGGCCAGCGTGTAGGCCGTCTTCACCGTGGTGTAGAACTCCTTGGCGTAGGCGCCCTGCTCGCGGGCGCCATAGCTCGAACCCTTACGACCGCCGAAGGGCACATGGTAATCGACGCCCGCGGTGGCGAGGTTGACCATCACCATGCCGGCCTCGGCATTGCGCTTGAAATGCGTCGCGTGCTTCAGCGAGGTCGTGCAGATGCCCGAGGACAGGCCGAACTCGGTGTCGTTGGCGACGTTGAGCGCTTCCTCATAGTCGTTGACGCGGATGATGTTGGCGACGGGGCCGAAGACCTCCTCGCGCGAGATGCGCATCGCGTTGGTGGTTTCGGTGAACAGTGCCGGCTGCAGATAGAAGCCGGGGGTCTCGCGGTTGAGCAATTCGCCGCCCCAGACCAGCTTGCCGCCCTCGTCCTTCGCGATCTGGATATATTTCAGATCCTGGTCGAGTTGGCTCTGGTCGACCACCGGGCCGATATGGGTGCCGGCCTTGAGCGCGTCGTCAACAACAACACCCTTCAGCCGCTCGATGCAGGCCTCGACGAAGCGGTCGTGAATGCCGGCCTGGACGATCAGGCGCGACGAGGCCGTGCAGCGCTGGCCGGTGGAGAAGAAGGCGCCCTGCACCGCGCACTCGACGGCGATCTTGAGATCGGCATCGTCGAGCACGACGAGCGGGTTCTTGCCGCCCATTTCGAGCTGGACCTTCTTCATCGGCGAGGAGGCGATGCAGGCCTCGGCGACCTTGCGGCCGGTCGAGACCGAGCCCGTGAAGGAGATCGCATGGACGTCCTTGTGCTGCAGAAGCGCCTGGCCGACGACCGTGCCGCGACCCATGACGAGGTTGAGAACGCCCTTGGGAAGTCCGGCGCGCTGGAGGATGTCGACCAGCGCCCAGGCCGAGCCCGGCACCAGATCGGCCGGCTTGATGACGACGCAGTTGCCGTAAGCCAGCGCCGGCGCGATCTTCCAGGCCGGGATCGCGATCGGAAAATTCCAGGGCGTGATCATGCCGACGATGCCGACCGGCTCGCGCGTGATCTCCACACCGACGCCTGGACGCACCGATGGCAGCATCTCGCCGCTCAAGCGAAGGCACTCGCCGGCGAAGAACGCCAGCACCTGGCCAGCGCGGCCG
>QBLV01000082.1:0-2134 GCA_003241815.1 Hyphomicrobiales bacterium
ATGCAGGACTTCGTGACGCTCAGTCGAGACTGATCGTCACGAAGTCCTGCATCCAGCTCTGGGCCGGCACGAAGCCCTTGACCTTGGGCGACATGGCACGCGGGTTCAGGTCGTGGACGATGAAGAGACGGCCGGCCTGCTCGCTGACGATCTCGTGCAGGCGGTTGAACATGGCGAGCGACTTCTCCGGCTCGAAGGGGTTCATCGCCTTGTCGGCGAGTTCGTCGAACTCCTTGTTGTCGAACCAGCCCCAGTTATATCCGCCCGGCGCCCGCCTCGCGGTTGCAAAATGACCGATCATACCGGAGACCGGATCGACCGAGCCGAGGCTGATATTGATCGCGTCATAGGTCGGCGCACGCTCCCAGCCCTTGAAGAACAGGTCGAGCAGGGCGTTCCAGTCGAGCACCTCGAACTTCACCCGGAAGCCGACGGCCTCGAGCTGCGCCTTGACCAGCTCGTTCATCGGCAAAGGTTGCATCTGGCCCGATCCCGAGGTCGAGATGCCGACTGTAATGGCGCAAGGATGGCAGCCGGCCTCCTTGAGCAAGGCGGTCGCCTTCTTGGGGTCGTAGGGGTAGGTCTTCGGCTTGCCGTAAATCGCCTGATGCGGGGTAAACAGCGCTTCGCTCGCCTCGGCGATGCCGCCGAGCATATCGACCATTTCCTGGCGGTCCATCGCATGGTTGGCGGCCTGACGGACCTTGATGTCCTTGAAGGCGCCGCGCTGGAAGTTGAACTGGTAATGCCAGTTGTGCGGATAGGTCAGCGTCGTCACGCGCATCCCGGCGGCGCGTAGCCGCGGCAGCGTGTCGGGCGACGGCGCCTCGATGAAATCGACCTGGCCCGAGAGCAGCGCCGCCGCCCGCGTGGTCGCTTCCGGCATGGGGATCAGCACCATCCGGTCATGCTTGGGGACGCGGGCGGGGTTCCAATAATCCGGGTTGCGAACGAGTTCCAGCCGCTCGCGGGGCACGACCGAGCCGAATTTGTAGGGGCCCGAGCCCTGTGGCGAGAGCGCATAGACCTTGTAGTCGTTGCCCGCCTTCTCCAGCGCGCATTTCGAGATCACGAACCAGACCGCCATATTGTAGGGGAACACCGCCTCCGGAACCTTGGTGTCGATCGCAATGGTGTAGTCGTCGATCTTGACCGCGCCGGCGACGTTGACGGTGCGCGAGCGATTGCGGGCGAAGTGGACCGTGTTGAACTGCGGCACCTTGTCGTCGGTGATGCGCGCGATGTTCCACAGTGCGGCCTCCGCATTCCACGGGCAGCCGTCATGGAACTTCACATCGCGCCGCAGCTCGAAGATCCAGCGCTTGGTGTTGTTGGGGTCGGGATACCATTTCGAGGCAAGGCCGGGCGCCGGCACAGCCTCGCGGTCGGACCGCGTCAGATCCCAGTTC
This sequence comes from Hyphomicrobiales bacterium, assembly GCA_003241815.1. Classification (GTDB taxonomy): domain Bacteria; phylum Pseudomonadota; class Alphaproteobacteria; order Rhizobiales; family Beijerinckiaceae; genus Allobosea. The sequence goes on from QBLV01000082.1 coordinate 1,410, forward strand.
AGGAAGCTGTCATAGAGCGAGAAGCCGACGAAGCGTTGCCCCTCGGCGCCTTGGTCGGGATGCCCCGTCCAATCGGGAATATCGCCGGCGGTCATCGCGACCCGCAGAACCTTTTCCTGCGCCAGGGCCGGCGCGGCCGACCCGAGCATGAGACTCGCACCGAAAGCCAGCGCGCCGAAGGCTGCAAATATGCGTTCTGGAACGCGACAACGGGACGATGGAAGCGAGACCGGACACTTCATGCGAACCTCCGAACGGGCGGGCTACACCAGCCGCGATGCGACCGATCCATCCGAAGCTCTGCAACGACCATGCCAAGCCGCCGCGATTGTATCCAATTATGGCTTGTCACTCTCCGCAATTGAACAAAAATGGCGCTCTCGGCATGCTGAAAGCGACGCACCGACACTCATTGCATCCATAAACACCGCTGACACCGCTGCATATCGAGGCGATAAGCCACTTGGCATGACCTTTCTTACTAGTCCGGCGCGATATCCTGTCGATCCCTGAGCAATTCAGGCCTTACGAGGGCCATGCCGCCCAGCATGCCATCACCAGCCTCCCGCCGCAGACGACAAACAGATTTTTGGATACAATTTGACCTCTTGAACGGAATTTGGGCAGACTTTGCGATGTCAGCGGAGTTGGCTGACGACGTCCGGGCAGGGGCGGGCGTGGAGCTTCGGCGCGGCGCAGATGGATGGGGCTGGGGCTGCGCCGTC
>QBLV01000082.1:2144-3809 GCA_003241815.1 Hyphomicrobiales bacterium
CGCCGTCGCGACGAGCCCAGTCCATGCCGGGCTCGCCGGGCCGGACCGTCAGGCGCGGCTTTTGAAGCGCCAGCTCTCGCTGCCAGCCGATCGAGCGCTGCGGCTGCCTCGTCAGTCGGAGGCGGGGCCGCTCTCGGCCTCAGGCCGTGCCGCGACCGGCATCAGGCCGAGTCGATCCCGCGCCGCCCAGCGACCGAGCATCAGTGCCGCCACCAGCGCGAGCGCCACCGCAAGCCCGATCCAGATGCCGCTACCGGCAAGCGGCGTGCCGAAACCCAGCGCGATGGAGAGCGGCAGGCCGATCACCCAATAGCCCAGCGCTGCATACAGCATCGGCATCCGCGCATCGCCGAGCCCGCGCAGCAGGCAGGACCCGACCACCTGTGCCCCGTCGACGATCTGGAAGATGGCGGCGAAGACCAGAAAATGTGTCGCCAGTGCCGCCACCTCCGCAGCGCCCGGCAGCCCGAGATTCAGGAAAGGGCGCACCAGCCAGTACGGCACCAGCCACATCGCCAGCGCCGTCAGCGCCATGAAGCCGACGCCGAGCACGATCGCCACCTGGCCAGCCCGCCGGATGCCGTCGTGATCCCCGGCGCCGAAGGCCCGGCCGATGCGCACCGTCGCCGCCTGGCCGATCCCCATCGGCACCATGAAGGTCAGCGAGGCGATCTGGATCGCGATGGCATGAGCGGCCAGCGCGGTCAGGCTGATCAGCCCCATCAGGAAGGCGGCGCCGTTGAAGATGATCACCTCGAAGGCCATCGTCGCGCCGATCGGCAGGCCGAGCCGCCAGAACGACCGGTAGCGCGGCCAATCCGCCACCCACAGCCGCCCGAAAAGCCGAAAACGCCGGAACCGGCGGTCGCGCATCACCAGCACCGCCAGCCCGGCGAACATCAAGATCGAGGACAGGGTTGTGGCCAGACCAGAACCCGGCAGGTTGAGCGCCGGCAGGCCGAGCCGGCCGAACATCAGCGCCCAATTGGCCAGGGCGTTGAACAAAACCGCCACCAGGACGACCAGCATGGCGGCGAGCGGCCGCTGCAGGGCGGCGACGAAGCCGCGCAGCACCAGAAAGAAGAAGAACGGCAGCAGGCTCCATTGCAGCGCCCGCACATAGCTGCCGGCGGCGGCCGCCCACCCGCGATCCTGCCCCATCGCGACCAGCACTGCCTCGGCATGCCAGAGAAACAGCCACATCGGCCCGACCAGCGTCGCCGCCGCCCAGAAGCCTTGGCGCACCGTGCGTCGGATTTCGCGCACGGCATGGCGGTTGCGGCCGAGCTCGATCGACAGCATCGGCGCCACCGCCGCCATCACCCCGATGCCGAAGATCAGCACCGCCATGTAGAGGTTGGAGCCGAGCGCGCCGGCCGCCATCGCCTCGGGCCCGAGCTGGCCCATCATCAACACGTCCGTCGCGGTCATCGCGGTCTGAGCGAGATTGGTCAGCACCAGCGGCCAGCCGAGCCGTAGCGTCGCCGCCGCCTCGGAAAACCAGGCGGAGCGGGAGGTGGGCGAGGTGGGCGCAGGCGTCGGCAGGATCATGGGCGGCCGCTTCTAACCCGACAGGCGCCCGCGTGACAGTTCAAACCTCTCGCCTGCTGGGTTCGTGACCGGTCCCGGTTGGATCTGCGTCGATCGTGGACCGCCACGGTGACC
>QBLV01000082.1:3819-22788 GCA_003241815.1 Hyphomicrobiales bacterium
ACCTGGGACGGCCGATCTTCGAGCGGCCCGTCCGGACGATGGCGCGGTCCTTGCGGGCGCGCTTATCGGCCATGAGGCGCTCGGCGGACTGTTCCGCCGCGTTCTCCATGGACAAAGGTTGGACGGGCGGGCCCGAAAGGCCCAAACTAGATCCGATGCATCGAATGCCGGGGGCCAGGCATGCTCGGGCCCATATAAGGGGGATATCCGATGACGATGATTTCACGCCGCGCCCTGCTCGCCGCTGGCGCCGCCCTGCCGCTGGCCGGGGGCTCACCCTTTGCGCAGGCGGCCGGGAAGGTGCTGCGCTTCGGTCTGTCGAGCTTTCCGCCGAGCCTGCAGCCCTGGGTCCATACCGGCACCGCCGCGCTGACGGTCAAGCTGCTGATCTTTCGCGGCCTGACCGGCTTCGACGAGAAGGGCGAGGTTCGCCCCGAGCTCGCCGAGTCATGGACGCAGGACGGCCCGACGGGCTGGATCTTCAAGCTGCGCCAGGCCAACTTCCACAATGGCCAGCCGGTGACGGCCGAAGACGTGAAATGGACGCTCGAGCAGATCGCGGCGCCCGGCTCGACCGCCTTCATGAAGGCGGAGTTCGGTGGGATCGAGACGATCGAGACGCCCGATCCGCGCACGGTCCGCATCGTCATGAAGGAGCCGACCGCGACATTGCCGATCTGGCTGGCGAGCCCGCACATGCCGATCATCGCCAAGGGTTCGATCGAGGGACGCGGGCTCGGCGTCGGGGCGGGCCCCTTCACGCTCAAGGACCAGGAACGCGGCGTCTCGATCGAGGTGGCCGCCTTCGGCAAATACTACAAGCCCGGCTTGCCCAGGCTCGCGGGCGTCAAGCTGGTCGCCTATGCCGACGAGAATCTGCGCGTCGCGGCTCTGCAGGCCGGCGATCTCGACCTGATCGAGTATGTGCCCTGGCAATCCATGGACATGATCGAGAAGGATCCGCGCCTGACGCTCGTCTCGGCCGACGGCCCCTTCATGGGGCTTAACTTCAACGGCGGCAGCGGCCCGTTCAAGGACGTCCGCCTGCGCCAGGCCGTGGCCCATGCCATCCGCCGCGAGGAGATCGTGCAGGCGGCCTTCTTCGGTCGCGGCAGCAAGCTGGAGGGCATCCCGATCCTGCCGGGTAGTCCTTATTTCGACGCCGGCCGGTCGACCTTCTGGAAATACGACCCCGCCAAGGCCAGGACGCTGATGGCGGAGGCCGGTGTCGCCAAGGGCTTCTCCTGCACGTTGCTCTCGACGGCGCAGTACGGCATGCACAAATCGACGGCCGAGATCGTCCAGGCTCATCTCGGCGAGATCGGGATCGAGGTGAAGCTCAACCTGCCGGACTGGGCCGGCCGCGTCGATGCCGCCGGCAAGGGCCGTTACGAGTTCATGGTCCAGGGCACGACCGCCGATAACAACGACCCCGACGGCATCGCCCCGCTGATCGACGGCGACCTGCCCGCCAACATGGCGCGTAGCTGGCAGATTCCGACCCCGGAAATCCACGCGCTCTTCGCCAAGGGCCGGGCCGAGTTCGACCTCGCCAAGCGCAAGGCGATCTATGCCGAGCTGGAGAAATTCGCGCTGGAGCAGGCTCCGCTCGTCGGACTCGCCTGGCGCTCCCAGGGCTACGGCATGGTCAAGGGCGTGACCGGCTTCAAGAGCCTGCCGGGCGGCACCAATTTCTTCTCGGCCTATTCGATGGAGGAGACCGCGCTGGCGTGAGGGCGGGCCCTCGTCGCCAGGCGCGATGAAGCCGTGTCCGGGAGCTCTGGGTCCGGGAGCTCTGGCGGCGAGATCCGTTGCTGGCGTGCGCGGCCTTGCCGGGCGGCGGCGGCAGCGAGCACAGTATCGCAGGCGCGAATCGTCGACCCGTCCGGGGCGGGTGACGGCCTCATCCGGCTTTTCTGACGGCGCGGCCTGGAAGCCACAGATGTCGGCGTGGCGCTTGCAACAGGCGCGGATCACGCCGTGGCGGGGTGCGATGACAAAAGCGGCTCCGGCCCTGTCCGGGCGACACGAAACGGCCGCAGGCCGAATGGGGGAATGCGTTTCATGGCTTGGCGTATCGGCATCGACTCCGGTGGAACCTTCACCGATGTCTGCCTCTTCGACGACGCGACCGGCGAGGTCTCCGTCTGGAAAGTGCCCTCCACTCCCGACGATCCCTCGCGCGCGATCGCGCAGGGCACGCTGGAAGGCACGCAGCGTGTGGGCGCAAGCGCGGCCGATGTCGCCTATTTCGGTCACGGCACCACCGTCGGCACCAATGCGCTGATCCAGCATCGCGGCGCCCGCATCGGCCTGATCACCACCGACGGCTTTCGCGATCTGATCGAGATCGGCCGCCAGAAGCGGCCCGATCTCTATGACCTGCAGGTCGACAAGGCGCCGCCTTTGGTGACGCGCGACCTGCGCCACGGCGTGGCCGAACGCCTGCACCATGACGGCTCGGTCGAGATCCCGCTCGACGAGGAGGGCGTCCGTCAGGCAGCGCGCGCGCTCAAGGCGGCGGGCGTCGAGGCGATCGCGATCGGCTTTCTCTATGGCTTCGTGCGGCCCGACCACGAAATCCGGGCCAAGCGGATTGTGATCGAGGAATGTCCCGAGGTCTTCGTCTGCGCCTCCCATGAGGTCGCGCCGGAGTTCCGCGAATATGAGCGAATCTCGACGGCGGTGGTGAACGCCTATCTCGGCCCGGTGATGCACAACTATATCCGCCGCCTCGCCGAACGGCTGAAGGAGCTCGGCCTCGCGACGACACCGCACCTGACCCAGTCGAATGGCGGCGTGATCGGCTTCGACATGGCCGCGCGACTGCCCGTGCGCACGGTGCTGTCGGGCCCCTCGACCGGCGTCGTCGCGGCGCAGGCGATCGGCCAGACGACGGGTATCGCCAACCTCATCACCTTCGACATGGGCGGCACCTCGTCGGATGTCGCGCTGCTTCGCAATGGCGAGGCCAAGCTGGCCAGCGAAGCCACGGTGCATGGCTATCCGATCAAGGCGCCGATGCTCGACATCCACACGGTGGGCGCCGGCGGCGGCTCGCTCGCCGCGATCGATTCCGGCGGATTGCTCAAGGTCGGCCCGCGCAGCGCCGGCGCCGATCCCGGCCCGGTCTGCTATGGCCGGGGCTCGACCGAGCCCGCCGTCACCGACGCCAATGTCGTGCTGCAGACGCTGAATCCGACCCATCTGCTGGGCGGGCGCATGCCAATCCGGCAGGATCTGTCGCAGCAGGCGATCGGGCGGCTGGCGTCGCAACTCGGCCTCGACGTGATGGCGACGGCCCAGGGCATCATCTCGGTCGTCACGGCCAACATGGCCAAGGCGATCCGCGTCGTCAGCGTGCAGCGCGGGCATGATCCGCGCGACTACGCACTCGTCGCCTTTGGCGGCGCCGGTCCGCTGCATGCGGCGCGGCTGGCCCGCGAGCTCGACATGAAGCGCATCATCGTGCCGCGCAATCCCGGCATCGGCTGCGCGCTCGGCCTGCTGCTCACCGATCTGCGCGCCAATTTCGCGACGACCCGGCTCGCGACGCTGGGCGACGCGGTGGTCGGCGACATGGCCGACATCTTCGCCGGCCTGGAAGCCCAGGCCGGGCACTGGTTCGCCGAGGAGGCGGTCACGGCCGCCGACCGTACGCTGCGGCGCACCGCCGATCTGCGCTATCACGGCCAGAACTACGAACTGTCGATCGACGTGCCCGAGGGGCCGATCACCACGGCGACGATCGCGGCGCTTTCGGAGGGCTTCGCGCAGGCTCACAGGCGGCTCTACGGCTTCGTCGCCGAGGGCGAGACGGTGCAGCTCGTGACCTATCGCGCGGAAGCCGTCGGCTTCGTGCGCAAGGCCGAGTTTCGGCCCCAGGCCGATGCCGGCCCCGATGCGAGCGCCGCGATCATCGGACGCCGCGACGTCTGGTTCCCCGAATCAGGAGGTTTCGTCGATTGCCCGATCTATGACCGCAACAGGCTGAATCGGGCAATGCCTTCGTCGGCCCGGCGATCATCGAGCAGATGGACGCCACCACCGTGGTGCTGCCGGGCATGACCGCGACCGTCGAGCCCTATCTCAACCTGATCCTGGAGACACCGTGATGAACGCCGGCGCGACCATCCCCGTCGATCCGATCACCGTCGAGGTCATCGGCTCCTCCTTCGCCTCGATCACCGAGGAGATGGGCGAGGCGCTGGTCAAGGCTAGCTATTCCACCAACATCAAGGAGCGCCGCGACTGTTCGACCGCGCTGTTCGACATCGAGGGCAACACGCTGTGCCAGGCCGAGCACATCCCGATGCATCTCGGCTCCTTCATCGGCATCATCCCCCACATCCTGAAGCGCCATCCGACTGGCGAGATGAAGCCCGGCGACGTCTTCATCGGCAACGACGCCTATGAGGGCGGCGGCACGCATCTTCCCGACATCGTCCTCGCCGAACCGATCTTCCACGATGGCGAGATGGTGTCCTGGGCCGTCAACACCGCCCATCACGCCGATTTCGCCGATCGCGGCCACGCGCATATCTACCAGGAGGGCCTGCGCATCCCACCGATCCGACTTTATGACGGTGGTGTGCTGATGAAGGACGTGCAGGAGCTGATCCTGCTCAACTGCCAGGTGCCGCGCGAGCGACTGTCGGATTTGCGCGCGCAGATGGCGGCCAACCGGCTCGGCGTCGAGCGGGTGCGTGCGCTCTGCGACAAATATGGCCGCGCCACCGTGCTCTCGGCCGGCAAGGCGCTGCAGGACTATGCCGAGCGCAAGATGCGCGCCGGGATCGCGTCGATTCCCGACGGGGTCTATCGCTTCGAGGATTATTTCGACAATCCCGAGATCGAGCAGCCCATGGCGTTCTCGGTCGAGATCACGGTCTCCGGCGAGGACATGACACTCGCCTTCGAGAGCCCGCCGCAGGCGCGCGCCGGCTTCAACATGGTCTACACCGCGCTGCTCTCGACGGTGTATTACGCCGTCAAGACCGTGGCCGACCCGACGATCCCGCCCAATGCCGGCCTGGCGCGGCCGCTGACCGTCATCGCGCGGGAAGGAACGGTGCTGAACTGCGTCCATCCCGCCGCCGTGAACGGGCGTATCGCGGCGTGCCAGCGTGTCGTCGACCTGATCCACGGCGCGCTCGCCCAGGCCGTGCCCGAGCGGGTGATCGCCGCCTGCTGCGGCACGGCGGCGTCCGCGACCTTCGCCGGCGAACTGCCGGGCTCGGGCCAGCTCTGGGTCTATCTGGAAACGATCGGCGGCGGCTCGGGCGCGCGGGCGACCAAGGACGGGCTCGACGGCGTCCATGTCCACATGACCAACACCTCGAACCTGCCGGTCGAGGCGCTCGAGGTCGAATACCCTCTGACGCTCCTGCGCTACGAACTCGTCGACGGATCGGGTGGCCAGGGCCGCCAGCGCGGCGGCATGGGCCTGCGCCGGGTCTACCGCGCCGAGGCGCCGTGCCGGCTCAACATCGACAATTCGCGGCTCAACTCGCGGCCCTGGGGGCTTGCCGGCGGCGAGCCCGGGCAAGGTGGCTCCTTCGTCTTCAGTCCCGGTGTGGCGCCTTTCGAGAAGGGCGATGGCGCGCTCGAGCCCGGCCAGATCGTCGAGATCATCACGCCCGGCGCGGGTGGCTATGGCCCGGCGACTGAGCGCACCGTGACGGCTCTGGAGCGAGACGTCGCGGAGGGACGGCTCGGCGCCGATGCCATCGAGGGGTGAAGGGCGGGGGAGTATTGCTCCTGTAAGACGGGGTGACATCCGCGACCAGCGATAGCGGCGCCCATCATGGCCGACGAGCGCCCGTCTCCCCTCAGGCGGAGGCGAAGCGGAGTCAGATTTCCATTTTCATCGGTCGGTCGGCCAGGTTGGCAGGTCGATGTGAACAGGCATCCGCTTTGATCCCGGGAGTGGCATCGTGCGCGCCGCCCACCTTCAGTTTTTTTGCATTGATGACGATCGCGGTCGGCTCTCGCTCGTGGTCATCGTCGCTGGATCGCTTCTTGGCTCAGGGCTGTAGGATGCCCTTTGGACCGCATTTTTTTAGCCAGCCCCCTGTTCACGCAAGCAAAACGTGCTGATCTTGTGGCAGGACCGCTTGCTTTTGCGCAGATTCGGCGCCGCAGGCCGTTCATGCCGGCGGAATCAGCGTCACACCGGAGTCGGCGAAAGACAGATTGACCGGCGTACCGGGCTCCAGCATCGCGTGGTGGCCATACTGGACGACGAAAAGCTCGCCCACCGGCGTCTCGACCATGATGTCGAGATGGTTGCCGAGATAGGCGCATTTGGCGACCTTGCCCGGCAGCGAGGCGGGGCCGGACTGCTCTGACAGCAACAGGCTTTCGGGCCGGATCGCGACTTTGGCGGGGCCTGCATTGAGACCACGCGCCGGCAGCGAGACTGTGGCCGGGCCGATCGTAACCTGCGCGCGGCCATCGACGACCTCCGTCACCGTCACGTCGATAAGGTTGGCGTCACCAATGAAGTCCGCCACGAAGGCGTCGGCCGGCTCCTCGTAGAGCGCGCGCGGAGTCCCCTGCTGGGCTATCTTCGCATTGGACATGACGATGATCTTGTCGGAGACGGCCAGCGCCTCCTCCTGGTCATGCGTGACGTAGGCGACGGTCAGGTTGAGGTTCTGCTGCAGTTCGCGGATCTCCTCGCGGACGCGGCGGCGCAGCTTGGCGTCGAGATTGGAAAGCGGCTCATCGAAGAGCAGGACCTGCGGCTCCAGCACGAGGGCTCGCGCCACCGCGACTCGCTGCTGCTGGCCGCCGGAAAGCTCGGAGGGAAAGCGGTTCTCGAAGCCCTTGAGGCCGACCAGCGAGAGCTTCTCCAGCGCCATCTCGCGGGATTTCTCCTTGCCGAGGCCCTTCACGGTCGGGCCATAGGCAGCATTTTCCAGCACGCTCATATGGGGAAACAGCGCATAGGACTGGAACACCATGCTGACGTCGCGATCGGCGGCCGAGAGCTTCGTCACGTCCTGCCCGCCGATCAGGATGCGGCCGGCACTTGCGATCTCGAGCCCGGCGATCATGCGCAGCGTCGTCGTCTTGCCGCAGCCGGAAGGGCCGAGCAGCGTCACCAGCTTGCCGGCCTCGACGGTGAAACTGACATTGTCGACGGCCGTCACCGCGCCGTAGCGCATGGAGACGTTGTGGAATTCGACGGATGCGGGACCGACCTTCGTCAACTCGCTGCTCCCTGGCTGATGGGGTCGGAAACGGAACTGGAGAGCGCCACGACCTTGCGCCGGCCGAGCCTGCGCTCGCCGACGCCGAGCTGGATCAGGACGATGCCGAAAGCCATGAAGACGATGAGCACCGAGGAATAGGCGATGGCCAGCCCGAACTCGCCGGCCTCGACCCGCCCGACGATATAGGCGGTGGCGAGGTTGTATTCGGCCGAGACCAGGAAGATCACCGCGCTGACCGCCGTCATCGAGCGCACGAAGGAATAGACCAGCGCCGAGACCAAAGCCGGCCGCAACAGCGGCAGCACCACGCGCCAGAGCGTGGTGAAGCTGCGGGCGCGCAATGTCGTCGAGGCCTCGTCCAGGCTCTTGTCGATCTGCGACAGCCCGGCAATGCCCGAGCGCACGCCGACCGGCATGTTGCGGAAGACGAAGGCGATGATCAGGATCAGGCCCGTGCCGGTGATCTCGATCGGCGGCACGTTGAAGGCGAGGATATAGGCGACGCCGAGCACCGTGCCGGGAATGGCGAAGGACAGCATCGTCGCGAATTCGAGCATGCCGCGCCCGGCGAATTTCTGGCGCGTCAGCAGATAGGCGGTGAGCAAACCGATCACCGCCGTCAGCGGCGCCGAGATCGCCGCGACCTTGATCGTCGTGAAGAAGGAGTTCCAGGCCGAGCCCTGAAAGTAGATGCCGTTGCTGAAATCGATCGCGAAACCCGTCGCGTAGTGCTCCAGCGTCGGGGTGTGGTTGCGGCCCATCGATTTGACGAAGCCGCCGACCAGGATGACGAGATAGATCACGAAGGTCAGCGCGACCCAGGGCACAATCGCGGCCGCAGCCAGCCAGGTGATGCGGCGCGGCAGCGGCGTCGGCAGGCCGGAATCGCCCTTGCCGGTGACGGTGGTGTAGGATTTGCCGCCGAGCCAGCGCTGCTGCACCCAGAAGGCGCCGAGCGTGAAGGCGAGCAGGATGATGGCGAGCACCGCCGCCTGGCCCTGATTATAGGCCGCCCCGACCACGGCGAAGAAGATCTTGGTGGAGAGCACCTCGAAATTGCCGCCCAGCACCAGCGGATTGCCGAAATCAGCCATGCTCTCGACGAAGCCGAGCAGGAAGGCGTTGGCGATGCCGGGCTTGAGCAGCGGCCAGGTCACCGTGCTGAAGGTCTGCCAGCGCTTGGCGCCGAGCGTCTGCGACGCCTCCTCCAGGCTCGGGCTGATGCCCTGCACGACGCCAATCAGCACGAGGAAGGCGATCGGTGCGAAGGCCAGCACCTGCGCCAGAAGGACGCCTGGCAGGCCGTACAGCCAGCGCGAGCGCGGCACGTCAAACCACTCGTAGAGGAAGGTCGAGATCACGCCGGCGCGGCCAAAGAGCAGGATCAGCGCCAGCCCGATGACGAAGGGCGGGGTGATGATCGGGAGCACCGTCAGCGCCCGCATGACGCGCTTGCCGGGCATGCCGGTGCGCAGGATCAGCAGCGCGCAGGCGAGGCCAAGCAGCGTGGTGATGACGCCGGTGAGCACGGCGAGGACCAGCGTGTTCCAGGCCACGCCGCAATTGACGTTGGCGCTGAGGCAGCCGAGCCCCCAGATCGACGAATCGAGGAAGCGGGCGGCGAAGGCCGCCGGCGCGAAGGCGCCGCCCTGATCGACCAGCGCGCTCTTCAGGATCGTCGAGACCGGATAGAAGATGAACAGCCCGATCAGCAGGATGACGATGCCGATCGAGGAGGTCGTGAACACATCGCCACGGCAGATGCCGCGATAGGCCAGCCCATGGCAAAGCAGCAGCAGCAGCGAGACGGCGACGATGAAGGCGCCGCCACCCATGCCGCGCTGGACCGCGCCGCTCCCGCCCAGCAAAGCCGCCAGCCAGGGAATGCCCTGATTTTCAAGCGCGATGGAAAAGCCTTGCGCGAAGAGCAATGCAAGACCGATCGCGCCTGCCCAGGTCAGAACGGTCGCGGTCCTGACCGCATCTCGGCTGGCAACGAACGCCGTTGCAGCCGCCAGGGCCGCGCCGATGGACAGGAGCCACGGCGCCTGTCCGCACAGGCCCAGCGCCAGCGCGCTGCCGGCCTTGCCGAAGGGATAGCCCGCTGCCCAGTCCAGGCTGGTCAGGCTCATCCCCTCGACGAAGTACCAGGGCAGCACGGCATAGCCGAGCCAGCCGAACAGCAGCACGAGCTTCGTGGCGGCGCGCATCGTCGCGTTTCTCCAGCCGTATCGGCCGCTTACTTCGGCAGTGCCTTCACTTCCTTGTCCCATTTGGCGAGCAGGCGGGTGCGCTCCGCCGAGGAGCCGTATTTCACGAAGTCGTATTTGATGAGCTTCATGTCGCCCATCTTCGGCGACTGCGGCGGGACCGTGGAGCCCTTGTTCGACGGCACCTGATAGGATTTGGCGGGGGCTGCGAGCGCCTGCGCCGCAGGCGTCAGGGCCCAGTCGTAGAACTTCTTGGCGTTATCGAGATTGCGCGCGCCCTTGACGATCGACATCGAGCCGATCTCGTAGCCCGTGCCCTCGCAGGGCGCGACCGGCTTGATCGGATCGCCCTGCACGGCGAAGACGACCGCGTCATGGATGAAGACGATGCCGACAGCGGTCTCGCCGAGGCTCGCGGCCTTGGCGGGAGCGGCGCCCGATTTGGTGTATTGGCTGACGTTCTTGTGGAGCGCCTTCAGATATTCGAAGCCCTTGTCCTCCCCCATCAGCTGGATGACCGTGGCGAGCAGGTTGTAGGACGTGCCCGAGGAATTGGGATCGGCGACCTGCACGTCGTCCTTGAGCTTGGCGTTGAGCAGATCCGCCCAGCATTTCGGCTCGGGAATACCCTTCGCCTTGATCTGCTCGGTGTTGAAGCCGAAGCCGAGCGCGCCGGCATAGATGCCGATGGAACGCTTCTTGGCCGCGTTCCACTGATTCAGCGCCCAGTCATGCAGATCCTTGTTGACCGGCGAAGTGTATTCCTGGGTCAGCCCCTCTTCGGCCGCCTGGAGATGCGGATCGCCCGTGCCGCCCCACCAGATATCGCCACGCGGGTTGGAGGATTCCGCCTTGAGCTGCGCGTAGATCTCGCCGGCCGATTTGCGGGTCATCGCGACCTTGACGCCGGTCTCCTTCTCGAAGGCGCTGGACATGGCGCGGCACCATTCCTCCTGAACGCCGCAATACATCACCAGAGAGCCCTGGGCGCTGGCCTGGCCGGCGGAAAAGGCGGTGGCGGCGACGGCCGCGACGGCGAAGAGGCTCGCCTTGAGCCTGAAACGGATGTGCATCGTAACCTCCCTGTGAGAACGTTCGTTCTTCTGTGATTATTGTGAAGCTGAGACGACTTTTCTCGAAAAATCAACGCTTATCGCGCTGGCTAATGATTCCGGTGATGGCTTCCAACTCATCTGCCAGGGCGGGCGTGCAGCAGAGCACCGGATTGCCCTTCGAAATGCCCTCTCCGGCAAAGAAATCATTCACGGCCGCACCGGCCTCGCTGGCGATGACGAGGCCCGCCGCCACGTCCCAAGCGTTGATGTGGAGTTCGGCATAGGCCTCGCTGCGGCCGATCGCGACATGGCAGATGCCGAGCGCGCCCGAGCCGGAGCGCTTCATCGAAGCGCCGGCCTTGTAGCCGCGCTCGATCACCGCGAGATAGCGCTCGGCGGGCACGCGCGTCGACCAACCCAACTCGACATAGGCGCGGGTGATGTCGGTCGCACCCGAGACCTTGATCGGCTGACCGTTCATGGTGGCGCCCTGCCCGCGCCGGGCGCAGTAGATTTCCTCCATCGCCGGCGCCGCGATGATGCCGATCTCCGGCACGCCGTTCAAAAGAAAGCCGATCGAGATGCACCAGTTCCGATCGCCACGGGCGAAGTTCGAGGTGCCGTCGATCGGGTCGATGATCCAGACCGCGTCGGAAGCCGTGCCGCCGCCTTCCTCGCCGATGATCGCGTCCGAGGGAAACATCACGCCGAGACGCTGGCGCAGGAAGTCCTCGACGGCGCCGTCGGCGACCGTCAGCCAGTCCTGCGCACCCTTCATGGTGATGCCGAGGCTGTCGCTCTTGTTGAAATAGTCGAGTGCCATGCGGCTGGCCTCGCTGACGAGGCCGAGCACCGCGTAATGGCGCAGTTCGAGTTCCGCGGAATTCATCGCTGCATGCGCCATCTCAGGCCTCCATCAGCGAAACGGTGACCGGCTTGCCGGACTTCGCCGATTCCGTCGCGGCGTCGGCCAGGATCTGCGCCTTGAGACCGTCGAGCCCCGACGGCGTCGGTGCCTTGCCGCCCCTGCAGGCAGTGAGGAAGGCGTCGAGTTCGGCGCGATAGGCGGCGGCGTAGCGCTCAAGGAAGAAGTTCTGGACCGGATCGGCGCGGAAGCCCGCGCCCGTGGCGCTTTCGACCGTGGTCTCGTGGATGTTGCCGGCGCGCAGCATGCCCTTCGAGCCATGGACCTCAATGCGCTGGTCGTAGCCATAGGTGGCGCGGCGCGAATTCGAGATCTGCGCGATCTTGCCCGAAGCGGTCCTCATCAGCACCGCAGCGGTGTCGACGTCACCGGCCTCGCCGATCGCGGGATCGACCAGCGCGGAGCCCAGCGCGAAGACCTCGACCGGCTCCTCGGCCAGGAGGAAGCGGGCCATGTCGAAGTCGTGGATCATCATGTCGCGGAAGAGCCCGCCCGAGCGCTTCACATATTCGACCGGCGGCGGAGAGGGATCGCGCGAGATCACACTGACGATCTCGATCGCGCCAGCTTCGCCTGACCGCAAACGGCTTTCGAGCGCGGCGAAATTCGGATCGAAGCGGCGGTTGAAGCCGATCATCAACGGCTTGCCCGACTTCTCGACCGTGGCAAGGCAGCGACGGATGCGTGCGGAATCGAGATCGACAGGCTTCTCGCAGAACACAGCCTTGCCGGCGGAGACGGCGGCTTCGATCAGATCGGCATGGGTGTCGGTCGGCGTGCAGATCAACACGGCATCGATCGAGGCGTCCGACAGAATCGCCTCGGCGGTCGCAACCTTCGCGCCACTGGCGGCGGCCAGCGAGGCGGCAGCCTCGGGCATCGCGTCCGTGACGGCGACCAGCTCGGCATCGGGGCGTGCCACGACGTTCAGCCCATGGATGCGGCCGATCCGGCCCGCACCCAGCAATCCCACCCGCATTCTCGTCTGTCCCGCCATCATCTCGTGGATCGTCCCTTGATATCAGTCGCGCGCGCCCAGAATCGTCTGGTCGAAATCGATGTTGGAGCCCGTCATAAGCCCGGATTCGTCCGACGCCAGATAGGCGACGGCGCGCGCGACCTCGCGGGGGTCGAGCAGACGTCCGAAGGGCTGGCCAGCGGCAGCTGCATCAAGCCAGCCATCCTGCGCGTCGTGGCGCCGGCGCATGATCGCGTCCTCGCCCGGTGTCGCCATCCAGCCGATGTTCAGGCCGTTCACGCGGATCCTGTGCGCCAGCAGGCCGTAGGCCGCGTTCTTCGTCAGCGTCGCCAACGCGCCCTTCGAGACGCTGTAGGCGCAGAGGAAAGGCTGGCCGCCATGGGCGGACATCGACTGGATGTTGACGATGGCCCCGGCGGTACCCTGGCTGCGCATCAGCTCGGCGGCATCCTGGATCAGGAAGAAGGGTGCGCGCAGATTGACCGCCATGATGCGCTCGTAGAGCTCCGGCGTCGTGTCGAAGACCGTGCCACGATCCGTATCGCCGGCCGCGTTGACGAGGATGTCGAGCCGGCCGAAGGCGCGCTGCGCGTCGGGCACGATCGTCCTGACGGCGTCGAGGTCGGCGAGATCGACAGGCAGGAAGCGGGCGTCGCAGCCGGCATCCTTCAGGCTCGCGGTGACCGCCTCGCCTCGCTCGCGATTGCGGCCGCTCAGCAGCAGGCCGGAAATGCCTCGGTCGGCGAATTCACGAGCGACAGCTTCTCCCAGGCCTTGGCTACCGCCGGTGACGATGGCCACCTTGTTGGCAAGATCCCGGTTGACGTTGGCACCGGGCGCGGCCCGCTGCGCAGTGGCAAGCTGGTTATTGGCTTGGGCGAGCACCCCGTCACCCTCCCCAGGATGAAGCATGATATGAACGGATTATTCTGCTATTTCGTTGGAATAAACATTCCAACTCTGGCGTAGCAGAGTCAAGCCCGGTTCAGGAACAGACGGTCAGGACGTCAGTGCCTGTTCACGACGATCGGGACAGCGCACCCGGCTGGCGCCCGCGAGGCGCATGGCAGCATCCTGCCGCCCTTCGAAGCCTGACTCCTGCTGCGCGGCATGCGATCCTTGGCGCTCAGGATGGAGCGTGTCTCCGAGACGGCCTGGGCGCTCGCCTCCTGGCTCGCGCTCCAGCCCCAGATCCGCGCCGTGCATTATCCAGGCTTGCCGCAGCCCCCCCCCGGCAGGCGCTGGCCTGTCGCCAGTTCAAGGGCGGCTTCGGCGGCATGCTCTCCTTCGAGGTCGATGATGCGGCAGCAGCGATGGCCCTGTGCTCGCGTGCCAAGATCTTCCGTTCATCGACCTCGCTCGGATCGCCCGAGAGCCTGATCGAACACAGGCGAAGCACGGAAGGAGGGACATCCGACTGTCCACCAGGCCCCGTGCGGCTATCGGTCGGCCTGGAGCATAGGGACGATCTCCAGGCCGACCTTCGACAGATGCTCTGCGCTCATGGGTAAACGATGCGGGAATCCGGCACCTGGTCTCGCAGGCCATGGGATCGCCAAGCGATGCCGCTCTGGCGCGACGGCCGAACCCGATCCCGAGTGGATCCCGATCGGTCGCGTTCCCGACGCGTTCCTGCGATCATGCATGCCGCCGCTCTGGAAGCCGGCCCGCCGATCGTGTGACGGTCGCGGCCTGAAACCTGCACATGCCGCAGACCCGCAAATGGGAACCCCGGTCGCCTGCACTTTGCCGCACACAGCCGTCATGCTTGGCCTGATACGATGCGCGAGGCGCAACTCGCGGCTAGGGACGACGCGGCGCGCTTCGTCAACGACAAATGGGAGACTGTACTCGGCGAGGTCAGTGCCGGTATCGCCTTGCATCTGAACCTGCCGGACCCGAACGCTGGTACCGGCCGTCAACACGAATGAGTTCACCCTGAGGCTGCTCTCCGCCTGCCCCTCGGGCGGGCCGCTGCGCGTGCTCGCGACGGATGACGAGTTCACTCCTTCCGGCGGCAGATGGCGCGGCTGGCCAAGACGGGCTCGTCGGCCATGTCGCCGTGGTGCCCGAGCCTTCGCGACACTGAAGTCTTACGATTCGAAGCTTGCGTTCCCGTGGTCCTGTGGCGCGTTCGCCCGACGGTAGCCGCTGACTTAAGCGCGATTCAATTCAACACGAGCCTGGGTAACCAGAGCACGACCTCCGGAATGAAGGTGATGATCGCCAGCACGCCGAAGCCGACGGCGAGGAAGGGCAGCACCTCGCGCACGACGCGCTCGATCTTCACCTGGGCGAAGTTGCCGCAGATGTAGAGCAGGATGCCCACAGGCGGCGTCAGCAGGCCGAGCATCAGGTTGAAGACGATGACCAGCCCGAAATGCACGAGATCGATCCCGACCGCCTCGACGATCGGGATCAGCACCGGGATCAGGATGATCATCGCCGCGATCGCTTCCATGAAGCAGCCGACGATCAGCAGGAGCACGTTGATCAGGATCAGGATGACCCAAGGGTTGTCCGAGAACGCACCGATCCACGTGGCGATCTCGCGCGGCAAGCCGCTCACCGCCATCAGCCAGCCGAACCCGGCGGCAAATGCGATGATGATCATGACGACGGCTGAATCGAGCCCGCTCTGGACGCAGATGCTCCAGAGCTGGCGCCAGGACAGTTCGCGGTGGATCACCATCGCGACGAAGAGCGCATAGAGCACTGCGACCGCCGCGCTCTCGGTGACGGTGACGACGCCGCCTGTGACGCCAAACAGGATGACGAAGGGCATCATCAGCGCCCAGATCGCCTTGCCGCCGGAGCGCAGCACCTGGCGCAGCGGCACGGCCTCGTTGACCGGGTATTTCCGGGCGCGCGAGATCAGATAGACCACCGCCGCCAGCCCGCCGCCGAGCAACAGACCGGGGATGACGCCGCCCAAAAACAGCGCGGCGACCGAGACACCCTTGCCGACCGACAGGGCATAGATCACCAGCGGGATCGAGGGCGGGATGATCGGCCCCATGACGGACGCCGAGGCCGTGATCGAGGCGGCGAAGCCGGGGTCGTAGCCCGAGCGCTTCATGCCGGGGATCAGCACCTTGCCGAGCGCCGTCGCATCGGCAACCGCCGAGCCGGAGACGCCGGAGAAGACCATGCAGGACATCACCGTAGTGAGGCCGAGCCCGCCGGAAAAGCGACCGACACAGGCATTGGCGAAGCCGATGATGCGGGCGGTGATGCCGCCGACATTCATGATGTTGCCGGCCAGGATGAAGAAGGGGATCGCGAGCAGCGAATAGGAATCGGCGCCGATCAACGCGCGCTGCACAAAGACCGAGAACGGCAGCGTCGGATGGTTGGCGATCGTCATGACGGCCGCCAGCGCCATCGCAAACGCGATCGGCAGCCCCAGCAGCATCATCACGCCGAAGGAGAGCATCAGCACGCCGGCCATGGTCATCGTCTCCTAGAGATGCACGTCTAGAGATGAACGTCGCCGAAGGGATCGCGCCGGGCCGGGTCGAACAGCTTCTCGATCCAGAACACGATC
Source organism: Hyphomicrobiales bacterium (assembly GCA_003241815.1). Lineage (GTDB taxonomy): Bacteria > Pseudomonadota > Alphaproteobacteria > Rhizobiales > Beijerinckiaceae > Allobosea. The sequence continues at coordinate 19,756 of QBLV01000082.1, forward strand.
ATCAGCGCGGCGCAGAAGGGCGCGGCGAAATAGAAGGAGGCAGGGCTGATCTCCAGCGCTCCGAAGGTCTGGCCGAGCGTGCCGATCGAAATCTGCAGCCCGAACCAGAGCATCAGCACGGAAAGGATCAGGACGAGGCCCTGATTGAGCCAGAGCACCAGCACCTGCAGCCGTCGCGGCAGCATCAGCACGAACATGTCGATCGCGATGTGCAGCATGTTGCGATAGAGCACTGCCGCGCCGGCGAAGACCGACCAGACGAAGAAGATCCGGCAGACCTGCTCGGTCCAGGACAGCGGGCGCTCGAGCCCGTAGCGATACCAGACCGCCGCGATCGTGATCAGGACGATGGCCGCGATCGAGCCGCCGATAATGGCGCGCGCGATCCATTCGCAAAGGTCGCAAAGCCTGCGCCAGAGGGCAGGCAGACCGGTCAAGGGCTGCATGGCATGTCCGAAACGGAGGGGGCTCTCGCCGGGCTCGACAGAGCCCGGCGTCGCAACGCGCGCCTCAGGCGATCGCCTTGATCCGGTCGACCCATTTCTTCACATGGGCGAATTCGGTCTCCATGCCGTCGAGGGTCTTGCGGAAGGCGTCCTTGTCGACCTCGTTGATCGCGATGTTCTTCGCTTTCACCAAAGCGAGGATGCGGTTGTCGTCGGCGATCACCTTCGGCCGCAGCGCGTCTTCCATGTCGCGGGCGGCCTGGACCAGCGCCTTGCGCTGGTCTTCGCTGACCGCGCGGAAGCTCGCTTCCGAGATCACGATCATGTTGTCCTGCATCATGTGCTCGGTCAAAGCGAGGTTCTTGTTCACGTCGAAGATGCCGCCATTATAGGTCAGCGCCATCGGGTTCTCCTGGCCCTCGATCACGCCCGATTTCAGGGCCTGGAAGACCTCGGGCCAGGCCAGGGGCGTCGGCGAGGCGCCGAAGCGCTCGAAGGTCCGGCGCCACATGGTCGTCTCCGGCACGCGGATTTTGAAGCCCTTGAGGTCGGCCGGCGTCTTGACCACGCGGCTGGACGAGAGCTGGCGCGGCATCCGCGGAATCGCCCCCAGCGGGCGCAGCTTGGCCTGCGCCGCGACGTCGTCGCCGTACTCGGCCATGACGGCGGTCATGACCTTGTCCTTATGGGCGACGTCCTTGAACAGATAGGGGTAGGTGAAGACCTCGGCGGGCTTGTACCAGCCGCCCAGCAGGGCGGCGCCGGGCGTCGCGACATGGATCGAGCCCTGCAGCAGCCCCTCGACATTCTCGCGCTCGCCGCCGAGCGCGCCGGCATGGTGGGAGGCGATGTCGATCTGGCCCTTGGTGAGTTCCTTCACGCGGGCGGCGAAGACATCGAGGCTCTGGGCGATGAAGTCCGTCTGCGGGGTGGCCGAGGCGCCGATCCATTTGAGCTGCTGGGCACGGAGAATGCCGGGCATCGCGATGAGGCCGGCACTGAGCGCCGCCCCCGCCAGGACCGTGCGGCGGGTCGGCTGGTCTGTTCTGCTCTTGGTCATGTTGTCCTCCCTGGACGTTGAGCCGGCCCGTTGTTTCGGGCTCTGGCCGGTCTGTGCTGCATGGCCCGGGGCGGCTTCAGCCCCGGAAGTGATCCTCCATCTCGCGGCGAACCTTGACGGCGGAATCATTGGCGTCGAACGCGACATCCGACCATTTCAGCCGTTGTCCGAGCGCGATGTCGTGCTTGAGCTTGACGCGGTGCGCGAGGCCGAGCGGCAGATAGCCCTCCGCCAGCGAGGTCTTGGCCGGGGTCTGCTTGCCCCAGACGCAGAAGCCGCCCTCGCCGTCGAGCATCTCGCCGGCCTTGAGATCGCGCTTGGCGGTAGCGACCACGTCGGAGTTGAAACAGATCGGCGCGCCCGTCGGCTCTTTTCGAAGCGCGGCGGAGGCCACCGAGATGCCGAGCTCCAACCCGATCATGTGGATCGGCCGGTAGAGGCATGAGTAGCGGCCGCTCTTGTCGGGCAGCATCGAATACTCGCGAAAGCACTCCTCGCTATAGGCGCTGTCGGATTCGAAGACGACATAAGTGCCCATGACCAGGCTGTGGGGCACATCCGTGCCGTCGCGATAGACCGAGGAGGTGACCTCGGTGACGCCGGCCCGCTCCAGCACGCCGCCATCGGCCTTCGGCTTGCAGGTCTCGGCATGCTCGAACCGCGTCGCCGGCGGGAAGGAGAGACCCTCGGTTTGCGATTCAAGCCCCGTGGCATTGCAGACGGCGGTCATCTCGATGCCCGACTTGGTGCCGTCGACAAAGGAGTTGAACATCTTCGGGTTGATCGAATTGCGATCCTTGATCTTCATGTACTTGTCGAGAATGTCCCAGACCGTGTCGGGCGTCGACTGGTGGTAGGTCGGGTGATAACGCGTGCCCTTGCCGGCGCTGACGACCCGGAAACCCGAGGCGCGCGCCCAGTCGACATGGTCCGCGATCAGGGCCGGCTGGTCACCCCAGGCCAGCGAATAGACGACGCCGGCCTCGCGCGCCTTGCGCGCCAGAAGCGGCCCGGCGCAGGCATCGGCCTCGACATTGACCATGACGATATGCTTGCCGTTGCCGATGGCGCGCATCGCGAAGCGGATGCCTGCGCCCGGATCGCCCGTCGCCTCGATGATGACCTCGATACCGGGGTGGTCGATGAGCGAATCCGCATCGTCGGTGACGAGGGTCGATCCGTTCTTCAGCGCATCGCCGATCGAGGCTGCGGCGAATTGCGTCTCCGGCCAGCAGGCGAGCTTGAGCTGCGAATGCGCGCGGGCGGTGTTGAGATCGGCCACGCCGACGATGTGCATGCCGTCGGTGCTGCGGGCCTGGGACAAGAACATCGTCCCGAACTTGCCGGCGCCGATAATGGCGACGGTGACCGGCTTGCCGGCGGCCTTTCGCTCCTGGAGCATTCTATGCAGGTTCATGCGCCGGTTCTTTCCTCGCAGGCCGACCACGCGGGCCGGGCGTCCCGATGTTCGAGGAGACGTCGCATGGAAAACGGGTGGCGAACGCGGGCTGCGCGTCACCTTGCGCC
>QBLV01000083.1:0-4473 GCA_003241815.1 Hyphomicrobiales bacterium
GATTCCAGCCGGGCCGGTGACCTGGTCTCCCGGCTGACGGCCGATACGACGCAGATCAAGGCGACCTTCGGCTCGACGGCCTCGATTGCGCTGCGCAACGCCATCATGACCATCGGCGCGCTCGCGCTGATGATCGCCACCAGCCCGCAATTGTCGGCGATCGTGATCGGGGCGATTCCGCTGATCGTGCTGCCGCTCGTCTTCTCCGGCCGTTCGGTGCGCAGGCGCGCTCGGGCGGCGCAGGATCGGCTGGCGGACGCCTCGGCCTTCGCCGCGGAAGCCGTCGGAGCGATCCGTACAATGCAATCCTTCGGGGCCTCGCGGCAGACGGCGGCGCGCTTCGCCTCCGCGTCCGACGGGGCCTATGACGCCTCGCGCGCCGCGACGGCCTCGCGGGCGCTTCTGTCGGGTGTCGCGATTTTCCTGGTCAGCGGCAGCGTCGTCTGGGTGCTCTGGACCGGCGCGACCGAGGTCTTCGAGGGGCGCATGACCGGGGGGCGGCTGTCGCAGTTCGTGCTCTACGCCGTGCTGGCTGCGAGCTCGCTCGGCCAGCTCTCTGAGGTCTATGGCGAGATCTCGGCGGCTGCCGGCGCCGCCGGCCGGCTCGGCGAGATTCTCGCAATGAAGCCGGCCATTGCGGCGCCTGATCATCCCACGCCGATGCCTGAACCATCACGCGGTGAGCTCTCCTTCGAAAATGTCTCGTTCAGTTATCCCGGCCGCAGCGTCGGGGCCTTGTCGGAATTGAGCTTCACGGTGCGGCCGGGCGAGCGCGTCGCGCTGGTCGGTCCCTCGGGCGCCGGCAAGAGCACGGTGCTGCAACTGGCGTTGCGCTTCTTCGACCCGAGCGCGGGGCGCGTGATCGTGGACGGCGTCGCCGGTCCGCAGGCCGATCCGGAAGCGTGGCGGCAGCGCTTCGCGCTGGTGCCGCAGGAGCCGACGGTCTTCGGCGTCTCGGTGCGCGACAACATCGCCTATGGCCGCCCCGATGCGTCGCTGGCGCAGGTCGAGGAGGCGGCGCGTCTGGCCGCAGCCCATGAGTTCATCCGCGCCCTGCCCAAGGGCTACGACACGATCGTCGGCGAGCGCGGGGTGACGCTGTCGGGCGGGCAGCGCCAGCGGCTGGCGATCGCGCGGGCGGTCCTCAAGGACGCACCGATCCTGCTGCTCGACGAGGCGACGAGCGCGCTCGATTCCGAAAGCGAGCGCGCGGTGCAGGATGCGCTCGACGCGCTGATGAAAGGCCGCACCACGCTGGTCGTGGCGCATCGCCTCGCCACCATCCTCTCGGCAGACCGCATCCTCGTGATGGAGGATGGCCGGGTCGTCGAGGAGGGGACCCATGGCGAGCTCAAGGCGCGGGGCGGGCTCTATGCCCGGCTGGCGGCGCTGCAGTTCGGGCTGGAGGCTGCGTAAGATCGTTTCCGTCCGCCCTGGAAACGCGCCGTCATCCTGGGCGGCCGAAGGTCGCCCGGGATCCATCATAGGGCCCGACGTCGCCTTATGATGGATCCCGGCCTGCGCCGCTTCGCGGCTGGTCCAGGATGACGGCGGTGTTCAATCACCCGATAGGTGGTCTGCGCCCACCCCCATGCGTGCGCGGATAGGCGCTGGGCTGCGGCGATTCCCAGCCGGCCAGCAGCGCCGGCTCCGTCCGATAGATCTCGACCTTGAGCGGGAAGCAGGCGGCGGTGTCGTTGGAATGGGTCGTGCCGCAATCGCCGCCGGGGCAGGCCGAGAGCGCGCCGAGCAGGTCGATCTCGGCGAAGAACTCGATGTAGTCGCCCGGCCGCACCGGGCTCGCCTTCATGAAATACTGATGCGTGTCGCGGGTGAAGCCGGTGCACATGAAAACGTTGAGCACGTCGTGGACATGCATCTCGGCGTCCTTCACCTGCATTCCCTTCGCCTTTGCGAGTGCCCGCGTCAGGTTCGAATGGCAGCAATGGTGGTAGTCGCCGCCAGAGAGCAGGCGGTTGGTGTAGGGGTCGCAGCGGGTGCCGATGACGTCGTGGATGCCGCCGCCGTCCTCGTCGAAGCCATACCAGCCGAGCGTGTCGTGGCTGATCGTCGCCATCGGACGCAAGTGGGGCAGACTGCTCCAGAGCCTGTCGCCGGTCGAAACATGAGTGGCGTGGAGCTGGCGGGTCTTGCCGCTGAAGAAGCGCTCGCCGAGGTCGTGCGCATTCCAGAGGTTGAGGTCTCCGACCTGGGGGCCTTCGACACTGAGGATGCGAAAGAAGTGCCCCTTCGGCACCTGGAAGGCCTCGGCGTCGCGCGGGGCGATCAGAACCTCGTCGATCTTCGTCAGGTGCTGCCGGGCCTGGGTCAGCATGGCCATGTCGGGCACCGGCAGTGCCTCCACGGGGTAGCAGACGGTCAGGGGCCTGGCGCGGCGCTGCGCGGCATCTGCGGGCTCGGCTGTCGGCATGATCGTCCTTTCCCGGTCTGCGCGCATTAACGCGGCGGCAGCGCTGCGTAATAGGCGGCCAGTGCCGCGATCTCCTCGACACTCATGTTGCGCGCCATGTAGCGCATCTCCTTGTGGACACGCTTGCCAGTGCGGAAGGCCATCATCTGGTTGAACAGATAGCGCTCGTTCTGGCCGGCGAGATGGGGCACCTCGGTGTCTCGCGCGATGCCGTCCAGGCCGTGGCAGGCGGCGCAGTCCTCGACGGTCGCGGCGCGTGGTTCGGCCATCGCTGGACTGCCGGCGAGCGCGGCCAGCATGATCAGCGCCAGACAGGCGGGAGCACGCGGGGAAAAACGTCGGCCGTGTTCCGGGACGCGCCTCACCGCTCGGTGATCTTGAACTCGATGCGGCGGTTGCGGCGCCAGGCATCGTCGGTGTTGGCGACGTCGAGCGGCTGGTTGTCGCCGAAGCCGGTCGCGGCGATGCGATCGGCCGGGATGCCCTTGGTGACGAGGTACTCGACCACCGCGATGGCGCGGCCGGCGGAGAGATGCCAGTTGGTCGGGTAGAGTGGGTTGTTGCGGATCGGCCGGTTGTCGGTATGGCCGTCGACGCGCAGGATCCAGGGAATGTCGGGCGGCATTTCGCGGCCGAGATCGGCGATGATCGCACCGAGCTTGTCGAGTTCGCCACGTCCGTCCGGCTTCAACACGGCCTGGCCGGCATCGAAGAAAACCTCCGACTGGAAGACGAAGCGGTCGCCGACGACGCGGATGTCGGGACGCGTTCCAAGAACCTGGCGCAGCCGGCCGAAGAAGTCCGAGCGGTATCGTGCCAGTTCCTGCACCCGTTGCGCCATCGCCACGTTCAGACGCGATCCAAGCTCGGAGATGCGGGCTTGTGATTCCTTGTCCTTCGCCTCCGAGGCGCCGAGCGCCTCCTCAAGCGCCGCGAGCTGGCGGCGCATCGCGACGATCTGCTGATTGACCATGTCCACCGTCGCCTGGGCGCGGGCGGAGAGCTGCTTTTCGGCTTCGAGCGCCTTCTGGGCCTCGCTGAGCTGGGCGGGGGCGTTGCTCGCCTGCGCACTCAGCATGTCCTGGATGCGGCCGCGCTCGCTCTGTTCGCGAGTCAACGAGGATTGCAGCAGGGTCAGGTTCTCCTGCGCCTGCCGGTTCGAGGAGCGCTCCAGCGCCAGCAGGTCGGTCAGCTCCGAGATCTGGCGGTTGAGCCGGTCGAGCGCGGTGTCCTTGCCGGTCAACTCCTGCGACAGGAAGAACTGGCCAAGCACGAAGACCGCAAGCAGGAAGACGATGCCGATCAGCATCGTCGAGAGCGCATCGACGAAGCCCGGCCAGAAATTGACCTCGTCGCGGCGGTGGGAGCGGGAGAGCGCCATGGCGGTCAGGCTCCTGCAGACGTCGGAGCGACGGTCTGGAGCATCATCACGGCTCCATCACATTGTCGGCGGTGAGGCGTTCGAGCAGGCGCTTCAGGTCCTTCTCGCGTCCGGCCTGGGCCTCGACCCAATCGCGAATGAGCTGCTGCTCCGAGCGCATGTGCTGGACCAGGCCCTGGATGCCCTCGGCGAGATTGGCCAGCGCCTGAGTTGCGGCGCGGTTGTTGGCGCCGCTCTCCGTCATCGCGACGCCCAGCCGGTCGAGCCGGTCGGCGAGCGGGTCGCCGGTGAGGGGCTGGAGCCCCGCCAGAGGAAGAGCGCCAGCGATGGCGGTGCGGGTGCCGAGCCAGCTTTCGACCTCATTGCGGAAGCGGCGCTGCGACTGCGCGACCTGCAGTTCGAGGAAACCGAGGATCAGCGAGCCTGCGATGCCGAAAAGCGATGACGAGAAGGACAGACCCATGCCGGCGAGCGGGGCGGCGAGGCCGGCTTTGAGCTCGTCGAACAGCACGCCGGCCTCGGCGCCGGTGCGCAGCGATTTGATGACGTTGCCGATCGAGGAGACCGTATCGAGCAGGCCCCAGAAGGTGCCGAGCAGGCCGAGGAAGACCAGAAGCCCGCCAAGATAGCGCAGGACCTCGCGCCCATCGTCGAGCCTTAC
>QBLV01000083.1:4483-6614 GCA_003241815.1 Hyphomicrobiales bacterium
GCCTTACCGCGATCGATTCGAGCACGGTCGCGGCCTGGGCCGGGGCCAGGCCGCGGGCATCGAGCGCCGGCAGGACGGGTCCGAGCGGGGAGATCACCTGCCCGCGCCTGATCTGCGCCTGGCCGGGATCGGCCGCGAGGCGGGTGGCGGCGCGGGCCTCCGAATGGATGCGCCAGAGTTCGCGCAGCGCGATCAGCACACCGACGAAGAGCGAGCCGAGGATCAGGCCGTTCAGGCCCGGATTGGTCATGAACGCCGTGACCAGACCGGCCTGCAGGATGAAGCCGAGGAAGCCGATCAGCGCGAGAAAGAGAACCGAGCGGATGACGTAGCGCAGGGGCCGCGAGAAGCGGGTCTCCTCCCGGGCGGGTGCGACCGTGTCCGTCCCGGCCGCAAAGTCCTCATTCGCCATGCTTCGTCTTCCGTTCGCAACCGTGCCGCAGCGGGACTGTCGCCTCCCATGCCGCGATGATCAAGCGCGAAAGATCAAAGACATATGACGAACTGTCGACGATGCGGCGTTGGGCGGCGTCGCAGCCGAGCCGCTCAGGCCGTCTTGAGCGCAGCCCGCAGGGCCGGCTCGCCGACCTCGTTGCCGCAGATGATGTCGCGCGCCATCGTCGGCTGCTTGCCGTCGAGCGTGCCGAAGGTGCCGCCGGCCTCGCGGATCATCACCGCCCCCGCCGCGAAATCCCAGGTGTTGAGATCGCGCTCCCAATAGCCGTCGAAGCGGCCGGCCGCGACATAGGCGATGTCGAGGGCGGCGCAGCCCATGCGGCGGACGTTGGAGAAGCGCGTCATCACGGCGCCGAGCTCGCGCAGGAAGAGCGGGTGGCCGCCCTTGCCGATATGGGGCACGCCCATGCCGATCAGCATCTCGGTCGGTTCGCGGCGGCCGGAGACGCGCATGCGGCGGTTGTTGACATAGGCGCCCTTGCCCTTCTCGGCGATAAAGAGCTCGTCCTTGGCAGCGTCGTAGATCACGCCGGCGATGAACTGGTTGTCGCGCTCCAGCGCCACCGAGATGTTCCAGTGCGGGATGCCGCGCAGGAAGTTGTGAGTGCCGTCGAGCGGGTCGATATGCCAGCGGTTGCTCTCGTCGGTGCCGGCGACGGCGCCGGCCTCCTCCATGACGAAGCCGTAGCCGGGGCGCGCCTTCTCCAGCGCCGCCCGGATGATCTCCTCGGCCTTGGTATCGGCCTTGGAGACGAAGTCGCCGGGGCCCTTGGCAAGAACCTGCAGGTTCTCGACCTCGCCGAAATCGCGCTTCAGCGAGCGGGACGCTTTCATCACAGCGTCGGTCATCACGGTCATCAGAGGGGAGCGGATCATCAAAAACCTCGTGCGCGCCGTCCCGGCGCAATCCTGCGGCCTTCCCGTGAGGCGCCGCGAAACGGTCCTCGAACACCGGGGGCTCAACAATCAGTTGAAATTCAACCGGTCACTTGCTCGCCTGTCAGGGCGACGTCAAGGCCGCCCCCTCGATGCGGTCGGCTGCGAGACGGGCGGCGCGGCTCTGCTGCTCCGGCGTCAGGCGGTCGAAAAGCTGGTCCAGCGCCGGGTCGTCGAGGCCCCTTGCACGCGCCGCCAGATGCCAGGCGGCGGCCTCGATCGAGTCAGGGGGAATGCCGCGGCCGATCTGGTAGAGCCGCGCGATGCGGTTCTGCGCGATCGGATTGCCCTTGCCGGCTGCCCGCAGGAAAAGCTTCGCGGCGGCGGTTTCGTCGCGGGTGACGCCGGAGCCGTTGAACAGCATGATCGCGTATTCGATCTCGGCCGGGATGTTGCCGGTCTGCACGGCCTTGGCCATCCACTCGGCGGCGACGACGTCGCTCTTGGGCAGGCCGCGCCCCTGTTTGGCAAGCGTGCCGAGCGCATGCATCGCGTCGCCAATGCCGCCCTTGGCCGCGATCTCGAGGCTCTGCACGGCGCGGCTGTCGTCCTCGGCCTGGCCTGTGGCGAGCAAAGCGAGGGCGAGATTGTAGTTGGCGGCGGCGTTGCCGGCCGCTGCCGCCTGCCGCAGCAGGGTGCCGGCGCGGGCGGGGTCGCGGCGGCCGCTGGCGTCGTCGAGCAGCGCGATCGCCAGCGCATAGGTTGCATTGATGTCGCCGCGCGCGGCGGCGCGCTCATA
>QBLV01000083.1:6624-8045 GCA_003241815.1 Hyphomicrobiales bacterium
CGCCGAGCCCCTGCCGATAGATCTCGCCGACCAGCGTCATCGCGGCGGCGTCGGTGCTGTCAGCCTCGATACGCTTCAGGGCTTCGTCGAGGGCACGGCGATAATGGCCGGTCTGGTAGGCGGCATAGGCAAGGTCGCGCTCGGCTGCCGCGGCAGGAAGCGTCAGGGGCAAGCCGGCGAGCAGCAGCAGGCCGGCGAGGCCGCGGCGCAACCTCATCTCGCGGCTTTCCGCGCGACGCGGGCGGCGATGGCCTCGTTCGCCTCCGCGACCAAAGCGCGGATGTCGCAGCCCTCCTCGAACGCCCAAGCGCCCAGCGCGATGAATTCGGCGCCGGTCTCGACCAGCGCCGGCACCGATTCGGGGTCGGGCGCATAGGCGACGCAAGGGGTCTCGAAGATCTCGGCCCACCAGCCGGCGCGCTCGATCACGGCGGTCAAAGGCGGCATGCTGCCGTCGGGCCTCGGCTCGCCGAACATGACGTAGTCGACGCCGGCCTCGCCGATATCCATGGCGTCGTGCCGGGCACGGATGCCGCCGGCGCCGATGATGCGCTCGCCCTTCAGGCTGGAGCGTGCCTCGGCAATCTCCTCGATACCGCCGGTCAGATGCACGCCGTCTGCCCCACCGCGCGCCGCGACCAGGGCCGAGGCCTCGACGACCAGCGCGACATTGGCGGCCTGCACAGGTCCTGCGAGGCGCTTGACGCGCTCGATGCGGCTGCGCTCGTCGCCCTCGGCGAGGCGCAGCAGCACGGCTGCGAGATCGCCGCCGGCCTGAGCCTGCATCAGCTTGAAGGCCATGGCATCGGCATCCGCGACAGGCGGGGTGACGAGCATCAGGCGGGTGGGTGGGTTTTGCATGGTCATGATTGTGCGCGCAAACGGCCCGCGATGGCGTCCAATGTCAAGACTCCGAGGCCGGCAACGAGGCTCCAGAAGGCCGAGCCGACCCCAAACAGCGTCAGGCTGGATGCGGCAACGGCAAAGGCGATGGCGGCGGCGAAGCGTTCCCTGTCTGATGACATCGCCTGGCCGAGTGCGCCAGTGAACGAGCCCGCGAGGCCCAGCCCCGCCACGGCGACGATCAGCGCCTTCGGCAGGGCGAGCAGCAGCGCGATCAGCAGGCCGGTGCAGCCGGCCACCGCGAGATAGGCGAATCCGTAGATCACGCCCGCCTTCCAGCGCTGGCTTGCGTCGGGATGGGTGTCGGGGCCGGTGCAGATAGAGGCTGATATCGCCGCCATGTTGGTCATATGCGCGCCGAAGGGGGCGGTGAGCAGCGAGGCGAGCCCGGTGGCGAACAAAGCCGGCGCCGTTTGCGGCTGATAGCCGGCCGCGCGCAGCACCGCGAAGCCGGGCAGGTTCTGGGCGGCCATGGTGACAAGATAGAGGGGGATACCGATGCCGAGCATGGCGGTGAC
>QBLV01000083.1:8055-9158 GCA_003241815.1 Hyphomicrobiales bacterium
GCGGTGACGTCGAAACGCGGCGTGACGAATTCCAGGCCGGAGAGCGCGATCTCCCCGACCGGCCATTGCGCGAGCCCGCCCAGGAAGCTGATCGCGATGCCGGCGACCAGCGCCGCGATGACGCCGAGGAAGGGGTTGAGCAACCGCGCCACGAGGAATATCGCCAGCAGCGGCAGCACGAGCAGCGGCGACATCCGCAACTCGTCGAAGACGGCGACGACGAATCGAAAGATCACGCCGGCCAGCATCGCCGATGCGATCGGCATCGGGATGCGCTCGATCAGCCGGCCGAGGGGGCGGATGGCTGCTGTCAGCATCATCAGCACGGCGGCGACGAGGAAGGCGCCGACGGCCGAGGCCATGTCGAAGCCACTCGCCGCCGCGATCAGTGCGGCGCCCGGCGTCGACCAGGCGCAGATCATCGGCATTCGGTAACGCCAGGACAACCAGATGCTCGGCAGGGCCGTGCCGATGGCCAGGGCGGCGACCCAGGACACGGTCTGTTCTGCCGTGGCACCGAGCGCCTGCGCCGCCGAAAGGATGACGGCGACGGAGGCGGCGAAGCCGACGAAAACGGCAACCAGGGCTGAGGAGACGATCGACATGCAGACCCTGCGGCGGGAGCGGCCGGATGCGACGAGGCGGGGGCACCTTCAATCAGAAACCGCCGCCGGCCGGAAGGGCCTCCGCGGGCGGCCGGCATGTCCGGTACGCCTTGCGGGGAAGCGTGTCACCTCAGCGTCACCGCTGCCGCCTATCGCTCGACGTCCTCCAATGCCAATTTAGAGCTTCGCCAGGAGCGGCCCCATGAGCGACGAAACCGAATACGAGTCGACCTTCGGCGCCAGCATGCTTGAGCATGAAGACGCCGCGCCGCAGAACCCGACCGACACTGCGACGATGGGAGAGCTGATCTCGCAGCGCTTCTCGCGTCGGGGCTTCCTGAAGGGCGCGCTGGCGGTGTCGGCGATCTCGGCGACGGTGGGAACGCTCGCGCTGGAAACGGCCGATCAGGCGCAGGCCCAAGGCATGAAGACGGCCTTCGCTTTCAAGGAGGTCGATGCCGGCGTCGACGCCGACCACCATGTTGCCGAAGGCTATGA
>QBLV01000083.1:9168-15508 GCA_003241815.1 Hyphomicrobiales bacterium
CTGCGCGGGGGCGATCCGATCACCGCCGGCGCGCCCGCCTTCGATCCCGCGAACCAGACGCCCGAGGCGCAAGGCAAGCAGTTCGGCTACAACAACGACTTCGTCGGCTACCTGCCGATGCCGGGCGCCCCCGATCCGTCCGGCCATGGCGTGCTCTTCGTCAATCACGAATACACCAACCCGCATCTGATGTTTCCGGGCGTCGTCGAGATGAAGGACGGCAAGCCGGTGCTCAAGAACGCGACGCCGGAGCGCTTCGCGATCGAGGCGATGGCGCATGGCGCGACCGTCGTCGAGATCCGCCGCACCGACGGCAAATGGGCGCTGGTGAAGGATTCGAAATACAACCGCCGCATCACCGTCGCCACGGAGATGCAGCTCGCCGGCCCCGTCGCCGGCAGCGAACGCGTCAGGACCGGCGCCGACGCCACGGGCCGCAAGGTGCTGGGCACGCTCAACAACTGCGCCGGTGCGATGACGCCCTGGAGCACCTTCGTCTCGGGCGAGGAGAACTTCCACGGCTATTTCTCCGGCAAGCTGCCCGAGGGCCATCGCGAGGAGGTTAATTACAAGCGCCTGGCGATCCCGTCCTCGCCCTACGCCTGGGGCCGCTTCGAAGAACGCTTCGACATTTCCAGGGAGCCCAACGAGCCCAACCGCTTTGGCTGGATCGTCGAGGTCGACCCGTTCGACCCCACCTCCGTGCCGAAGAAGCGCACGGCGCTCGGCCGCTTCAAGCATGAAGGCGCCGACATGATCGTCGCCAGGGACGGCCGCGTCGTCGCCTATCTCGGCGACGACGAGCGCTTCGACTATGTCTACAAATTCGTCACGGCCGGTCGGTTCGACCCCAACAACCGCGCCGCCAACATGGACCTGCTCGATTCCGGCACGCTCTATGTCGCGAAATTCGCGGCTGAGGGCACGCTGGAATGGCTGCCGCTCGTCTTCGGGCAGGGTCCGCTGACGGCGGCCAATGGCTTCCAGAGCCAGGCCGACGTGCTGCTGGAAACGCGCCGCGCCGGCGATCTGCTCGGCGCCACCAAGATGGACCGCCCGGAGGACATCACGCCCAACCCGATGACGGGCAAGGTCTATGTCATGCTGACCAACAATACGCGCCGTACCGAGGGGCAGATCGATGGCGCCAACCCGCGCGCCAAGAACGCCTTCGGCCACATCATCGAGATCATCGAGGATGGCGGCGACCACACGGCGACAAAGGCGCGCTGGGAGATCCTGCTGAGATGCGGCGATCCGTCGGTCGCGGCCGTCGGTGCCAGCTTCTCGACGGATACGACCAAGAGCGGCTGGTTCGGCATGCCCGACAATGCGGTGGTCGATTCCGCCGGACGGCTCTGGGTCGGCACCGACGGCAACGGGCCCGACGTGACCGGCCGCACCGACGGGCTCTGGGCGGTCGATACGGAAGGTGGAGCGCGGCGCACCTCGAAGCTGTTCTATCGCGTGCCGCATGGGGCCGAGCTCTGCGGGCCTTGCTTCACGCCCGACGACACGACCGCCTTCGTGGCCGTACAGCATCCCGGCGACGATGGTCCGGACTGGCCGGAATTCGGCCGCCGCTCCTATTACGAGGACCTCTCGACGCGCTGGCCCGACTTCAAGCCGGACATGCCGGTGCGGCCGTCGGTCGTGGCGATCACCAAGCGGGGCGGGGGGAAGATCGGCGTGTGAGTGATCGCTGCGGCGCGACCTCCCGGTTCATGCCAGCAGGAAGCCGAGCCGCTCGTCGGCTCGGCCCGGAGCGATTTCGAGGATGTCGGCCGTGACGACATCCTGCGCGACGAAGGGATCCTCCTTCACGCGGGCCTCGATCTCGTCGCGCGTCATGCCGTGCGCCAGCACGATGCCTCCGAGCCCCGGCTTTAGGCTGCCGGTCATGAGAAAGACGCCGTTGTCGAAGCCATCTCTGATCCATTCATTGTGGGCCTCCATCAGGGCAGGGGCCTGTGCCTTGTTGGCGGAAAAGCGAAGCGTGACGACGAACATGGGAGCCTCGTGGTTCAGTTTGCCGGTGGGAACGGTGCGGGAGGGCTCTGCGCCTCCAGCCAGGTGTTCATCTCGCTGACTTCCCGCCGAATGAAGGCTTCGTCGCGGAAGGCGGCAGCAAGTGTAGCGACGCCCTGGCTGCGCATGAGGAGATGCATGGCGAGGGCGTCGGCATCAGACGTCCGGCCGAGCAGAGCGAACTGACCCGCCAACCACGCTCTGAACAGCGTGAACAGTTCGCTGGCGCGGCTGTTAGCGATATGGTCGAGCTTGGCGAGCTCGGCGCACAACGTGCCGACCGGACAGCCGTAGAGCATGATCTTGGCTCGATTGCCGATCAGCATGCCAATGAAACTGCGGATGCGCTCGCCCGGTGCCTCAGCTGCGGCCTGCCAGCCTTCAAGAAGCAGGCTCGTGCGTTCCAGCCGCAGTGTGATGACAGCGTCGAGAATCTCGTCCTTCGCCTTGAAATGATAGTAGAAGTTGCCGCGGGAGAGGCCGGTGGCCGCAGCGATGTTTGCGAAAGCCGTCGCCTCGAAGCCCTGTTCGTAGAACAGCCTGTCGGCCGCTTCGACGATCTGCAGTCTGGTGGCTGCCGCGCTCATGCCTGCTCCTCGACTTGCGACGCGCCCGCGGAAAGTCGCAAGTGTCTAGGTCATTTGTCCTACGGAGGAAATTAGGACAATCGACCTAATGAGTCAAGGCGAGCGGGCGGGCCATGAAAAACGCCGCCGGGAGCCGGCGGCGTTGAACCAGAACAAACCAAATTCGGTCAGAGCACCCCCGGTGCCTCGGCGTCGGGAACGACGCGAACCTCAGGCGGCCTTGCCGAAGGTCGGGTCGAGTTCGCCCTTGGCGTAGCGCTTGGCCATTTCGGCCGTGGTCGCGACCCGCTTGATCTTGCTGGCCTGGCCGGCGGTGTTGAACTCCTGCAGACGCAAGCTGCAGAGCTTGGTCATCGCCTCCATGGCCGGCTTCAGATATTTGCGCGGGTCGAATTCGCCGGGGTTCTCGGTGAGGATCTTCCGGATCTGGCCGGTCATCGCCATGCGGTTGTCGGTGTCGATGTTGATCTTGCGCACGCCATGCTTGATGCCGCGCTGGATCTCCTCGACCGGCACGCCCCAAGTCTGGGGCATCTTGCCGCCATACTGGTTGATGATGTCCTGGAGATCCTGCGGCACGCTCGACGAGCCGTGCATGACGAGATGCATGCTCGGCAGCTTCTTGTGGATCTCCTCGATGACGTTCATCGCCAGGATCGCGCCGTCGGGCTTGCGGGTGAACTTGTAGGCGCCATGCGAGGTGCCCATGGCGATGGCGAGCGCATCGACCTTGGTCTCGGCGACGAACTTCACGGCCTCGTCGGGGTTGGTCAGGAGCTGGTCATGGGAGAGCTTGCCCTCGAAGCCGTGACCGTCCTCCTTCTCACCCTCGCCGGATTCCAGCGAGCCGAGCACGCCGAGTTCGCCCTCGACCGAGATGCCGCCGAGGTGTGCCATGTCGACGACCTGTTTGGTCACGCCGACATTGTAGTCCCAGTCGCCCGGTGTCTTGCCGTCGGCATGGAGCGAGCCGTCCATCATCACCGAGGTGAAGCCGGCCTGGATCGCGGTCATGCAGGTCGCCGCCTCGTTGCCGTGGTCGAGATGCACGCAGACCGGGATGTGGGGATAGATCTCGGTGACCGCGTCCATCATGTGCTTGAGCATGATGTCGTTGGCGTAGGAGCGGGCGCCGCGCGAGGCCTGGATGATGACGGGGGCGTCGGTGGCATCGGCCGCCGCCATGATCGCCAGCGCCTGCTCCATGTTGTTGATGTTGAAGGCGGGCACGCCGTAATCGTTTTCGGCGGCGTGATCGAGCAACTGGCGGAGCGTAATACGGGCCACGGTGGAACTCCCCTTGAAGTCAATGGATAGGGAGGATGTAGTGTGCCTGCGTCGCGATGGCAAAGCGAAAGCGGGTAAAGCCTAGGGAATCAGCGCCCGCGCGCTTCCAGAACGCGCACACGCTCCTCGACGGCGGCGAGGTCCTCGGCGAATTGTCCGGCGGTCGATTTGGCCATTGCCAGCAGGCCGGCCGTGTCGCGGCGCTGCTTGCGGACAAGGTCACCCATTTCGTCGAAGCGCTTCTCGACCACTTCGAAACGGGCGTTCATGTCAGTTCGGAGCGACGACATATCGACCTGAATCTTCTTCAGGATTTCGAACATCGCCGTCTGTACGTTTTCGCTCATTGCAGCCCTCCCAACCGCAATGAGAACATAGCATAAACGCGCTCTGCATCAAGGGCAGAGGCAGGGCGCTATCAGCCCTTCCGCAGCGCCTCAACGCCCGGCAAAGCCTTGCCTTCCATCCATTCGAGGAAGGCGCCGCCTGCCGTCGATACGTAAGTGAGGTCGTCGGCGACGCCGGCATGGTTCATCGCCGAGACGGTATCGCCACCGCCCGCGACCGCGACCAGCCTGCCATCCTGAACGCGCTTGGCGGCGGCTTTCGCGACGGTGACGGTCGCAGTGTCGAAGGGGGGCAGTTCGAAAGCCCCGAACGGCCCGTTCCAGACCAGCGTCTTGATCGTGTCGAGCTTGAGCACGACCTCGGCGACGCTGAGCGGGCCGGCGTCGAGGATCATTTCGTCTGCCGCGACATCATCCACCGTTACGACGCGATGGCCGGGGTTGGCCTTGAATTCGCGGGCGACCAGGGCATCGACCGGCAGCATGATCTCGCAGCCGGCGGCCTTGGCCTTCTCCACGATCTCGCGGGCGGTGGCGACGAGATCGTGCTCGCAGAGCGACTTGCCGACACTGACGCCGCGGGCGGCGAGGAAGGTGTTGGCCATGCCGCCGCCGATGACGAGGACATCGACCTTCTTCACGAGGTTGCCGAGCAGATCGAGCTTGGTCGAGACCTTGGCGCCGCCGACGATCGCCATGACCGGGCGGGCGGGGTTGTCGAGACCGGCGGAGAGCGCTTCCAGCTCCGCCTGCATGGTGCGGCCGGCATAGGCCGGCAGGACATGGGCGAGGCCTTCGGTCGAGGCATGGGCGCGGTGGGCGGCCGAGAAGGCGTCGTTGACGAAGAGGTCGCCATTGGCGGCGAGCGCTTTCACGAACTCCGGGTCGTTCTTCTCGTCGCCGGCATGGAAGCGGGTGTTCTCGAGCAGCAGAACCTCGCCGTTCTTGGCGGCGGCGACAGCCTTGGCGACGTCCTCGCCGATGCAGTCGCCCACGAAGGTCACGGGCGCCCCGAGAGCATGGGCGAGCGCGGGCACGACCTGCTTCAGGCTGTTTTTCTGATCGATACCCTTGGGGCGGCCGAAATGGGCGAGCAGGATGACTTTGGCGCCCTTGGCCGACATCTCGCGGATGGTCGGCAGGATGCGGTCGATGCGGGTGGTGTCGGTGACCTTGCCGTCTTCCATCGGAAGGTTGAGATCGACGCGGACGAGCGCGCGCTTGCCCGCAAGATCGGCGTCGTCGAGCGTCTTGAAATTCATCGAACCAGCAAGCTCCCGAACAGGCCGGGGACGCCGAAGCGCAGCACGAGCACCGTGAGCGCGACGGTCAGCACCGCCGTGACGATCGCGGTCATGAACAGCGTGCCGGCGCGCGGCGTCGCATCGACGCGGTCGCGCAGGGCGGCCATCTCGCCGCGGATCGCGGCGAAGTCCATGGTGCCGGCGGCGGCGTCGACCTTGTGGGCGCTGCGCTCCAGCGAGGCCTCGGCGCGGGTCAGAACGGCCTCGTAGCGGGCGAACTTCTCCTCGATGCGCGCGGCCTTCTCCTCGATGCGGGACAGCTGGTCGAGCTGGCGCGGCTCGGTGACGGGCGCTGCCTCGGTCGCGGGCGCAGCGCTGCCAACGACATAGGGTGTGCCGTAGGTCGGTGCGGAGGTGACGGTCGTCGGCATCGAGGCGTCTGCGGTTGACGCGACGGTCGGCTCGATCTTGGCCATGGTCGTTCCGTTCGATTGGAGAAGCGAGCGGGGCCGCGCCGGATCGGCGCGGCCCCGAGAGGAGTCAGGTCAGAGCAGCTTGCCCATGGCGACGGCGGTGTCGCTCATGCGGTTGGAGAAGCCCCACTCATTGTCGTACCAGGCGACGACGCTGACGAACTTGTCGTCCATGACCTTGGTCTGGTCGAGCGCGAAGGTCGACGAGGCCGGGTCGTGGTTGAAGTCGATCGAGACATTGGGCTGGTCGGTGACGGCCAGGATGCCCTTGAGCGGCCCGCGGCGGCTCGCCTTGAGGATCGCCTCGTTCACCTTCTCGACGGTGGTCTTGCGCTTGGCGATGAACTTGAAGTCCACCATCGAGACGTTGGGGG
>QBLV01000083.1:15518-20518 GCA_003241815.1 Hyphomicrobiales bacterium
CGTTGGGGGTCGGCACGCGCACCGAGGAGCCGTCGAGACGGCCCTTGAGCTCGGGGATGACGAGGCCGATCGCCTTGGCGGCACCCGTCGAGGTCGGGATCATCGAGAGGGCGGCGGCGCGGCCGCGATAGAGATCCTTATGCATGGTGTCGAGCGTCGGCTGGTCGCCGGTATAGGCATGGATCGTGGTCATGAAGCCCTTGTCGATGCCCATCGCGTCATGAAGCACGCGCACGACCGGCGCCAGGCAGTTGGTGGTGCAGGAGGCATTCGAGACGACAACATGGTCGCTGGTGAGCTGGCCGTCATTGACGCCGAAGACGACGGTGAGGTCGGCGCCGTCGCAGGGGGCGGAGACGAGCACGCGCTTGGCGCCAGCCGCGAGATGGGCGGAGGCCTTCTCCTTGGTGGTGAAGATGCCGGTGCATTCCAGCGCGATATCGACGCCGAGCGCCTTGTGCGGGAGATCCTTGGGATCGCGCACGGCGGTGACCTTGATCGGGCCCCGGCCGACATCGATCGTATCGCCGGAGACGGTCACCGTGCCTGGGAAACGGCCATGCACCGAGTCGAAGCGGAAGAGATGGGCGTTGGTCTCGACCGGGCCGAGATCGTTGATCGCCACGACCTCGATATCCTTGCGCTTGGACTCGATGATCGCTCGCAGAACGTTGCGCCCGATGCGGCCGAAGCCGTTGATCGCCACCTTGACCGTCATCTCAAAGCTCTCCTTCGCCGAAGCCCGGCGTTCGCACGCCATTCACGCGGGCAATTCGGCCAAAGCGTGGCCGAACGCAAGTGAAAATCCGTCATTGCTGGCATCAACGACGCAATCCAGGGAGGGCAGAGTTCTCCGTCTCCCTGGATGGCTTCGCTGCGCCGGCAATGGCGGCGTGTCAGCCGTTGTGCCGCTTCATCGCGGCGTCGACCGCCGCTTCCGCGGTGATGCCGAAATGCTTGTAGACCTCCTTGTAGGGCCCGCTGGCACCGAAGGAGTTCATGCCGATGAAGACGCCGTCATGGCCGATCACAGCATCCCAGCCGAAGCGGACGCCGGCCTCGATCGCGATCTTGACCGGAGCGTCGCCGATGACGGCGGCTTGGGTTGCCTCGTCCTGCGCGAGAAGCAATTCGAGCGAGGGCACGGAGACGACGCGGGCCTTGACGCCCTTCTGCGCCAGCTGCTCACGGGCGGCGACCGCGATCTCGAGCTCGGAGCCCGAGGCGAAGAGCGAGACCTCAGCCTTGCCGCCCTCGGCCGCCAGCAGCTCGTAGCCGCCTCTGGCCGAGCGGTTGGTGGCGGTCGCGTCGGTGCGAAGCTGCGGCAGGTTCTGGCGCGACAGGGCGAGCACGGTAGGCCCCTTGGTGTTCTCGATCGCGAACTGCCAGGCTTCCGCAGTCTCGATCGCGTCGGCCGGACGGAAGACATGCATGTTGGGCATGGCGCGGAGCGAAGCGACATGCTCGACCGGCTGATGCGTCGGCCCGTCCTCGCCCAGACCGATCGAGTCGTGGGTCATGACGTAGACGATCGGCAGACCCATCAGCGCGGCCATCCGCATCGAGGGGCGGGCATAGTCGGAGAAGACCAGGAAGGTGCCGCCGCCGGTGCGGAAGCCGCCATGCAGGGTGATGCCGTTCATCGCGGCGGCCATGCCGTGCTCGCGGATGCCGTAGCGGACATAGCGGCCCTTGGGGGTCTTGGGTGTGAAGTCCTCGGCGGCCTTGGTGCGGGTGTTGTTGGAGGGGGTCAGGTCGGCCGAGCCCATGACGAGGTCGGGCATCACCGGGGTGATGGCTTCGAGCGCGAGTTCGGAGGCCTTTCGGGTGGCGATGTTCTGCGGGGCGGCGATGAGCGCCTTCTTGTGGGCGAGGATGGCCTTGTCGAGCTTGGCGGGCACGCCGTGGATCTGGCGGCGGTCGAATTCGACGCGCTTGCGCTCGGACATCGCCTCGTAGCGGCTCTTCCAGTCGGCATGAGCTGCGGCGCCGGCAGCGCCCGCGGCGCGCCAGGATTTCACGATGTCGGCCGCGACCTCGAACGGGCCGCCGGTGATGCCGAGCGCCTTCTTGGCGGCAGCGAGTTCGTCTGCGCCGAGCGGCTCGCCATGGGCCTTGGAGGTGCCGGCCTTCTTGGGCGCGCCGAAGCCGATGACGGTCTTGCAGGCGATCATGGTCGGCTTGTTCGACTTCTGGGCGCGACGGATCGCGGCCTCGATGGCATCGGGGTCATGGCCGTCGACGCGCTCGGCGCGCCAGCCGCAGGCCTTGAAGCGCGCGACCTGATCGACATTGTCGGAGATCGAGAGGGGTCCGTCGATCGAGATGCCGTTGTCGTCCCAGAGCACGATCAGCTTGTTGAGCTTCTGGTGGCCGGCGAGCGCGATCGCCTCATGGCTGATGCCCTCCATCAGGTCGCCGTCGGAGGCCAGCACATAGGTGTGGTGATCGACGATCTTCCGGCCGTATTCGGCAGCGAGCATGCGCTCGGCCATCGCCATGCCGACCGACATGGCCAGACCCTGGCCAAGCGGGCCTGTGGTGGTCTCGACGCCAAGGGTCATGAAGTTCTCGGGATGGCCCGGGGTCTTCGATTCGAGCTGGCGGAATTTCTTGAGGTCGGCGATCTCCATGCCGGGCACGCCGGTGAGATAGAGCAGCGCGTAAAGCAGCATGGAGCCATGGCCGGCCGAGAGCACGAAGCGGTCGCGATCGGGCCAGCGCGGATCGGCGGCGTCGTACTTCATGATGCGGGTGAAGAGCACGGTCGCGACGTCGGCCGCGCCCATCGGCAGGCCGGGATGGCCGGACTTCGCCTGCTCGACGCCGTCCATCGCAAGCGAGCGGATGGCGTTGGCGAGCTTGTCGTGCTGGGCACGGTCGATCGTGGTCATGATGGTCTCAGACTCCGTCTGGCGGGAGGGCGGGGCCGCAGCCCGATGCTGCGCGGACGGCNGGCCGGGGGCGGTCCGAAATTCCAGGGTCGCTTTATCGCTTCGAATGGTGGCTCGATTAGGCCGCTGGCTCGCTGCGAGTCAATTGAGCGGGCCGTCATTGCGGCTGCATGGCGTGCTCGACGCCGCGTTGCCGGCGGGGCTTGCTGCAACCGCGAAGGGAGCAAGCCCGCACAAGTCGTTGGTATCCGGAGGCATCTTCCTGACGCCGATTCACGCTTTCCCGCAACATGGTCTAGGGTTCCGAATCGTGTGAGCCGGCTTCGATCTGAAGGAGAGCGACGGTGGCGAGCCTGATGCTTGAGAATGCCCTGATGCGCCTCGACGGCGCGTTGGCTCAACTCGAGGCTGCGGCGCGCCGGCGCGTCGATGCCGAGCGCGGACGGGCCAATCTCGAAACCGAACTGGCGTTGATGCAGGACGACCGGGCGCGGCTGGCGGCCGAACTCGACGGGGCGACCGCGCGTCTTGGCGATGTCGAGACCGCAGCGGCGGACGTCGACCAGCGATTGCAGCGCGCCATGAACGTCATCGGCGCGGTGATCGAGCGGGCCAGGCCAACCGACGTCGACGCCCAGCAGGACGCTGATGGTGTTGAGCCGGAAGACCCTGAACCAGATTATCCGGAAACGGCCGAGACCGGGCCCGGCACCCGGGAACCCGGTTTCCGGGAGCCAGGTCTTCGAGATTTGTGAGCGGGGAGCAACATGCCGCAAGTCAACGTCACCATCGCCGGCAAGGCCTATCGCATGGCCTGCGGCGAGGGCGAGGAGCCTCATCTGGAAGGCCTCGCCCGCGCCTATGACGGCAAGATCCAGGAAATGCGCGAGGCCTTCGGCGAGATCGGCGACATGCGCCTGCACGTCATGGCGGCGTTGATGGTCGCCGACGAAGCCTCCGAGCTGCAGCGGCGCGTCGCCAGGCTGGAGGCCGACCTCGCCGCGATCCAGGGCGATGCCGGAGCAGCCGACCGGCGGCTCGGCGAGGTCGAGGAGCGGGCGGCGGAGGCGCTGGTGGCTGCGGCCGAGCGGATCGAGGGCATCGCGAAAACGCTGATTCCGACCCCGGCCGGCTAAACGGCCACTGGCGCTTTGCCGGCGCATTCCCTACATTGGTCTTGCTGGGCTGCCTGGTGCGTGATGAGAATGTATTCCCGGGCCCATACGACTCCCTAGGGAGCTGTCCCTGACCGGGTCCCTGGACCCGGACACACGGCGCCCACCTACTTTGTAGGTGTCCCGGGATCGAAATCTCCACGGCCAAGGTGGCTCAGCACTTCCCCATGAAACAGACGCCCATGTCCGATAGCACTGCCGCCCAAAAGGCCGCCATGCGCGAGGCCGCGCTTTCGCTTCGCGACGCGCTGGAGATCGACGACAGGTTGATCTGGGACGAGGCGATCACCGAGCGCGTGCTGGCGCTCCCGGTCTTGGGCGAAGGTGCAGGGCCAGTTTCCGCCTATTGGCCGATGCGCTCCGAGGCCGATCCGCGCCCGGTTCTCGAAGGATTGCACGCACGCGGCCTGCCGCTCTGCCTGCCGGCCATCGTCGGCAAGCGGATGCTGTTCCGGCGCTGGGCGCCCTATGAGCCGATCGTGCCCGGCGGTTTCGGGACGCTGGTGCCGCCGCCGGACCAGCCCGAGGTCGTGCCCAATATCCTGATCGTGCCGCTGGCGGCCTTCGACCGGCGCGGCTATCGCATCGGCTATGGCAAGGGGCATTACGACGCCAAGCTCACCGAACTCGGCCCGGTCGTCAGCATCGGCATCGCCTATGCCGCGCAGGAGATCGCCGGGGTGCCCGACGAGGTGCACGACCGGCGCCTCGACTGGATCGTGACCGAGCGCGAGACGATCCGCTGCGGTTGATTGGCGAGAGGGTGGGCAAGGGGTGTGCTCGTAACCACCGGTTGATTCCCGGGCGCATTCGCGCGACGGAGAGGCTTTGCCGCTTCCGGATACCCTCTCATGCGTTTTCTCTTCCTCGGTGATGTCGTCGGCCGCCCCGGGCGGATCGCGGTGCAGGACCGGCTGCCCCGGCTGCGCGA
>QBLV01000083.1:20528-21360 GCA_003241815.1 Hyphomicrobiales bacterium
AAGCTCGACTGCGTCGTCATCAACGGCGAGAACGCGGCTGGCGGCTTCGGCATCACCGAGGCGATCTGCGACGAATTGCTGGCGGCCGGCGCCGACGCCGTAACACTCGGCAACCATTCCTGGGACCAGCGCGAGGCGCTCGTCTTCATCGAGCGCCAGGACAGGCTGGTGCGGCCGGCGAATTACCCAAGGGGCACGCCAGGACGGGGCGCGACGATCGTCGAGGCGCGCAACGGCGCCCGCGTGCTGCTGGTCAATGTGATGGGCCGCATCTTCATGGAGGCGCTGGACGATCCCTTCGCGGCGATCGAGCGCGAATTGTCGGCCTGCCCGCTCGGCGAGGTGGCCGATGCCGTGATCGTCGATTTCCACGCCGAGGCGACCAGCGAGAAGCAGGCGGCCGGGCATTTTCTCGACGGTCGCGCCAGCCTCGTCGTCGGCACGCATACCCATGTCCCGACCTCGGACACGCGCATCCTGCCCGGCGGCACGGCCTATCAGTCCGATGCCGGCATGTGCGGCGATTATGATTCGATCCTGGGCATGCAGAAGGAGGAGCCGATCAGGCGCTTCCTGCAGAAGACGCCAGGCGCGCGGCTCGAACCTGCCAGCGGCGAAGGCTCGCTGTCGGGCGTCGCGGTCGAGATCGACGATGCCACGGGGCTGGCGACGGCGGTCTGGCCGGTGCGGCTCGGCCCGCATCTGAGCGAGGCCGTGCCGCCATGGGCGCAGGGCTAAGGCGCGCCGACGCTTCGTTGCTTCACGCGGCCTGACTGCGCTGCATCAGGCCGTCGAAGGCGGCAGCGAGCGAAGCGGCCTCTCGCGACAGCGT
>QBLV01000083.1:21370-27946 GCA_003241815.1 Hyphomicrobiales bacterium
GGCCCGCCGCCGCTGCGAGATCGCTGACGCCGGAGGCGGTCTGCGCCACCTCCTGCGTCCCAACTGCGGCCCGATCGACGCTACGGGCGATTTCCTGCGTGGCGGAGCGCTGTTCGTCGAGCGCGTTGGAGACGGAGGATGTGGTGTCGTGCATCTGGCGCACGAATTCGACGATGCTCTCGATCGCCTCGACGGCCTCGCGGGTCGCGGCCTGCATGGCCGGCACCTGGGCGGCGATCTCGCTGGTCGCCTGCGCCGTCCGCGTGGAGAGCTGCTTGACCTCGGTGGCGACGACGGCAAAGCCCCGGCCCGCTTCGCCGGCGCGGGCGGCCTCGATCGTGGCGTTCAAGGCGAGCAGGTTGGTCTGGGCCGCGATATCGCTGATCATCTCGACGACCGAGCCGATCGTCTGCGCCGAGCGGGCGAGGCTCTTGACGATGACGTCGGTCTTGATCGCCGCTGCATTGGCGCTGTGGGCCATGGTCGCGGCGCGCGTCACCTCGAGGGCGACGTGATCGAGGGACGACGACAATTCGCTGGTGGCGCTGGCGACGTTTTGGACATTCATGGAAGCGTCATCGGAAGCGCGCGCCGCCATCAGGGCTTGTGCCCCGGTGTCCTGAACCACGTCGTTCATCGTGCCCGCCATCGCTTCGACGATGCCCGCCCCGGATTTCACGGCGGCGACCACCTGCCGCACGGTGACTTCAAAACTGGCGATCTCGATGCGCGTGCGCTCACGGCTCTGCTGCTGAATCTGGGCATAGGTCTCGAGCAAGAGCTCGAGATCGAGCGCGGAGCACTTGTTGAGGGCGGATCGCGCCGCGATGCGCCGGTTGCGCTCCCCGCTCCTCCACCAGCCGACGAGCTTCTGCAGGGACTGCCGGTCCAGCCCCAATTCGATTCCTATCTGGTTGGTGACCAAAGCGTGGTCGATGGCGATGCCATAGGCCGGGACGTCATGGCGATGAAAGGCCGATGCCAGGCGATGAGCCGAATCGAGGAAGCCGTCTCCCAGATCGCCTGAGGCGAGCCTGGTCCAGTGGGTGAGCCGAAGGTCACGCACCTCCGGGATGCGAAAGGCACGGGCGGTCTCGGGCCATGGCGCCAGATCGTCATCCATGCCGTCCAGCAGGGCGGGCAGCCGCGTGCGCGCGAAGCCGGCATGCGGGCGCAGAGCCAGGAGGTCGCCCTCGCCGATCTGGAAGGCGCGGAAGCGCATTTCCTGCTCCGCAATCAAGGTCGATGAGATAGTGGTCACATGAGGCCCGCAGGGTTGGTCGGCCGGAAGGCCGCCACAGTCGCATCGATCTGCTTCATCATGGCAAAGGATGCCTTAACGTCGGGTTGCGGCGTTTGGAAAGAAACCGGAGCTTTCGCGAGCCGCAGCCGGGCATCGCTTGCGCGGCGGCAAGAGCGCCGCCTATAAGGCCGGTCTGCCCGCCCCGGACGCTCGACGCCCTTCCGGCGGCGCCATATCCAGTGAAGATAGCAGAGGCTCGGGTTTCATGGCCGGTCATTCCCAGTTCAAGAACATCATGCACCGCAAGGGCAAGCAGGACGCCGTGCGCGCCAAGCTGTTCTCGAAGCTCGGACGCGAAATCACCGTCGCCGCCAAGATGGGCATGCCCGATCCTGCGATGAATCCGCGCCTGCGCATGGCGGTGCTCGCTGCGCGCGCCGAGAACATGCCAAAGGACAACATCCAGCGCGCTATCATGAAGGCGGCCGGTGGCGAAGGCGACAACTATGACGAGGTTCGCTACGAGGGCTATGGGCCGGGCGGGGCCGCCGTCATCGTCGAGGCGCTGACCGACAACCGCAACCGCACCGCGTCCGCCGTGCGCTCCTACTTCACCAAATCGGGCGGGGCGATGGGCGAGAGCAACTCGGTCTCTTTTATGTTCAATCGCGTCGGCGAGATCGCCTATCCGCTGGAAGCGGGTGACGCCGACAAGCTGATGGAAGCGGCGATCGAGGCCGGCGCCGACGACGTCATTTCCGACGAGAATGGCCACACTATTCTGTGTGCCTTCGATTCGCTGAACGAGGTTTCCAAGGCTCTGGAAGCGGCGCTTGGAGCCCCGGCCTCGGCCAAGCCGGTCTGGCGCCCGACGACCTCGGCCCCGCTCGACGAGGAGAAGGCGGCCTCGATGATGCGGCTGATGGAGGCGCTCGACAATGATGACGACGTCCAGAACGTCTTCGCCAATTTCGAGATTTCCGACGAGGTGATGGCGAAAATCGACGCTTGAGCGTCGCTCGCGTCATTCTCGGGCGGAGCGAAGCGCAGACCCGAGAATCTCTTCCCGGAAAGGGCTCCTGAGCCTTGTTTTCACGAGATGCTCGGGTCGGGCCCGAGCATGACGGCGGGGCTTACCGCCCGACCACCCCATCCCACAGCGGCAGGCTGATCACCGCGCTCAGGAAGATCACCGCATAGGCGATGCGGCGGAAGGTGACCTCGTTCGCCAGCCGGAAACCATGCGTGCCGGCCCACATGCCGGCGCCATAGACGGCCATCAGCGGCAGGGCCATCAGCAGCGCGGTCATCGTCAGGATGTCGTTGCGCCAGAGGATCGTGCCCGAGATCAGCGTCGAGACGCCGAAGAAGGTCTGCAGGTTGGCGCGGGTCTTGTGTCGGTCGTTGCGCTGGGCGCCGAGCCAAAACACGGCGAGCGGCATGCCGCCAATGCTCGCCATGCCGTTGAACAGCCCCGACAGAACGCCCACGCCCAGCGACAGCGGAACGCCCGGCCGCCCCTGATAGCGCCAGCCCGAGGCCATCAGCGCAACCGCCGTCAGAATCAGACCGGCCAGAATCCAGCGCATCGTCTCGCGGTCGAGCCAGATCAGCAGCCAGATGCCGGCGGGCAAGGCCAGCGTCGCGGTCAGCAGCAGCGGCGCGACCTCGCGCCATTCGGCCTGCCTGGCGTTGCGCAGCGCGATCGGCAAAGCGAAGGGCGCATCGATGCACCAGATCAGCCCGAGCGCCGCGACGGGGCCGACCACCATCGAGGCCAGCGGCATGAACACCATGGCGAAGCCGAAGCCGGTGAAGCCGCGCACGAGCCCGCCCAGCAGCGTCGCGACGAGCAGGACGGCAAGCCCGGTCGGCGAGACGGCGGGAAACAGGAATGCGAGAAGATCGGTCATGCCGGAAAGGTGCGCGAGGAATGGGGGTAGCGTGCAGCCTCGCACCAACAGCCAAGCGCGCTCCGGGGCAACCCCCGTCCCTGTGATGCGACCGATGCGCGGCGCTCATCGATCCTCTGTGGACGGGAAGGGATCGTTAGGGAGCCGCATGGAACAAAGCGTGTCCAAGGTTTAGGCTGCGCCCGACATGAACCCACCGATTCGCATTCTCGGCATCGACCCCGGTCTCCGCAAGACAGGCTGGGGCGTGGTCGTGTCGGAGGGCAGCAAGCTCGGCTTCGTCGCCTGCGGCTGCGTCGAGAGCGATGCAGGTCTGCCGCTGTCGGAGCGGCTGCGGCAACTGCATGACGGGCTGACGCGGATCGTGGCGTCGTACGCGCCCGACGAAGTCGCGGTCGAGGAGACCTTCGTCAACCGCGATCCGCAATCGGCGCTGAAGCTTGGCCAGGCGCGCGGCGTCGCGCTGGTGGTGCCGGCCCTTGCGGGGCTCAGCGTCGCGGAATATGCCGCTAACCTCGTCAAGAAGACGGTGGTCGGCGTCGGCCATGCCGACAAGAAGCAGATCCAGATGATGATCCGCGTGTTGCTGCCCAAGGCCGAGACGCGCTCTGCCGATGCGGCCGATGCGCTGGCTGTCGCGATCTGCCATGCCCAGCATCGCGGCATGCGTGCGCTGGTCGCGCAGATGCGGGTGGGGTGATGATACAGCCGGTCGCCTCACCCACAGCCCTCATCCTGAGGAGCGGGCGCAGCCCGCGTCTCGAAGGATGTTTCAGTGTGCACTGGAGCATCCTTCGAGACGCCGCTGCGCGGCTCCTCAGGATGAGGGCTGGTGGGCTCGAGAGCGTAGCTGGCGCGGAGGCTGGGGCGAGACGATGATCGGCAAGCTGAAGGGCGTCATTGATTCCTACGGCGAGGATCATGTCATCCTTGATGTGCAGGGCGTCGGCTATGTCGTGCAATGCTCGGCCAGGACCTTGCAGCGGCTGCCGAAGCCCGGCGAGGCCTCCGCGCTGTCGATCGAGACGCATGTGCGCGAGGATGCGATCCGGCTCTATGGCTTCCTGTCCGACAATGAGCGCGACTGGTTCCGGCTGATGCAGGCGGTGCAGGGCGTCGGCGCCAAGGTCGCGCTCGCCATCCTCTCGACGCTGGAGCCCGGCGCGCTCGCGACCGCGCTCGCCACCAACGACAAGGCCGCCGTGGCACGCGCTCCCGGCGTCGGGCCGAAGTTGGCGCAGCGCATCTGCGCCGAACTGAAGGACAAGGCGCCGGCCTTCGGCCATGTCGATCCGGGCGTGGCGCAACTGGCGGGTGCGCTGGAGAGCCGCAAGCTGCCGCAGCCGGTGGCGGACGCCGTCGCAGGCCGTGGCGGCGGTGGCGGCTGCCTCGCGCGAGGCGGGCGAGGGGGCGGGCACGGCGCAACTCATCAAGCTGGGCTTGCGGGAACTGGCGAAGTGAGGGGCGATGGCGCTCTGACCATCCGCCCGGTCGAGGACAAGTCCGCCTTCCTGGCGGTGATGCTGGCGAGCTGGGGTTCGCACAGCATGATGATCGATTTCACGGTTTATGATTGCGCGGAACTCGATCTGCTGGGGATCGCCGGCAAGGACGGCGCCTTCATGGCCTATGCGAGCTGGACGATGCAGGGTGAGGTCGCGCTGCTCTGTGCGCTGCATTCGGTGGCACCGGGGCAAGGCGCGGCGGTCCAGCTCCTCGAAGGGGTGAAGGTGGCGGCGCGGGCGCGCGGGGCGGTCAGGCTGAAGGCGATGCTGACCAACGACAACATGCCGGGCATGACCTTCTACCAGAAATGCGGCTTCCGCTTCTCGCGGCTCCATATGGAGGCGATCGATCATTTCCGCTCGGTGGTGCCGAGCATCGTGAAGACGGGCTACATGGACATCGAGATCCATGACGCGCTCGAACTGGAGATCGCGCTGTGAGCGGGCGGCCAATTGGCTGGCGAGGTCTCTTCAGTAGGCGCTCGGTGAGAATATTCCTCCATGCTTGGGCTTTTGCGACGCTTGCTTTGGTCATGACAACCGCCGTAGGGGCGCTCATCTATGGAGTTTTTATCGATGGTTTGGCCCTCTCACTGTTCCTGATACTGTATTGGCTCCTCTGTCCTGTGCCTGCTCTTTTCGTGGCGTTGTGTATTATCTTTGCAGATTTTCTTTGTAATGACGTTGGCCGATCCGAGAAATTTGCTTTGATGATTTGCGCGATTTTTTTTGGTGTGGTGCCCGCTTTTTCCGCAACGGCAAGTCTTATGGTCGTCGCGTGTTGGGCCGTCATCGGTTTTCTATCGGCCGTCGTCGCGCTGATCATGACAAAAGATCTGAGGCTTGCTTCCTATCTTGAGGAGCCGGCGCGATGAGTGATACCCGCCGCCCCGGCCTCCTCTCCGCCGAAAAACGCGACGACGACAGCGAGAGCTCGCTGCGGCCGCTGTCGCTGTCTGATTTTACCGGCCAGGCGGCGGCGCGGGCCAATCTCCAGGTCTTCATCGAGGCGGCCAAGACGCGCGGCGATGCGCTCGACCATGTGCTGTTCGTCGGGCCGCCGGGTCTCGGCAAGACGACGCTCGCACAGATCGTGGCGCGGGAACTCGGGGTCAATTTCCGCTCGACCTCGGGACCTGTGATCGCCAAGGCCGGCGATCTCGCGGCACAACTGACCAATCTCGAAGAGCGCGACGTGCTCTTCATCGACGAGATCCACCGGCTCAACCCGGCTGTCGAGGAAATCCTCTATCCGGCGATGGAGGACTATCAACTCGATCTGATCATCGGCGAGGGGCCCGCCGCACGCTCGGTCAAGATCGACCTGCCGAAATTCACGCTGGTCGGCGCCACCACCCGCGCGGGCCTGCTGACGACGCCGCTGCGCGACCGCTTCGGCATCCCGATCAGGCTGCAATTCTACACGGTCGAGGAATTGCAGAGCATCGTGGCGCGCGGCGCCCGCGTGCTGGGCGTGCCGATGTCCGACGACGGCGCCAACGAGATCGCCAAGCGCTCGCGGGGTACGCCGCGCATCGCCGGCCGGCTGCTGCGGCGGGTGCGCGATTTCGCCATCGTCGATGGCGATGCGATCGTAACGCGCAGCGTCGCCGACAAGGCCTTGAGGCTGCTCGATGTCGATGCCATCGGCCTCGACCAGATGGACCGGCGCTATCTCACGACCGTCGCGATCAATTTCGGCGGCGGGCCGGTCGGGATCGAGACGATCGCCGCCTCCCTGTCGGAGCCGCGCGACGCGATCGAGGAGATCATCGAGCCCTTCCTGCTGCAGCAAGGTTTCATCCAGCGCACGCCGCGCGGCCGCATCCTGACGCCGCACGCGTTCCGGCATCTTGGCATGCCCGAGCCGACGCGGGAGGGGGCGCAGTTCGGGCTGTTCGGGGATGGGGAGGAG
>QBLV01000084.1:0-6385 GCA_003241815.1 Hyphomicrobiales bacterium
GCCGCTCGTCCCTGCCGTCACGCCGCGCGCAGATCGGCGAGGAAATGCGTGACGAGGTCGCTGATCATGCCGGCCGATGCTTCGACCTGAACGGCCGCGCTGTCGAGTTCGATCGACATTTTGGCAACGTCGCCGATCGAGAGCCGCGCGGCCTGGGCCGAGACAAGCCCCTCGCGCGTGCGGGTTGCGGCTTCCCTCGTATCGTGGGCCATGTCGTTCGTTGCCGTCGACTGCTCCTGGACGGTCCGGGCGATGGACGCCGCCGATTGCTCCAGCCGGGCGATCGTCAGGCTGATCGAGTTGACATGGCGGACGCAAGAATCCGCTGCCGACTGGACCTGGGCGATCTGCGTCGAGATCTCGCTGGTCGCGCTGGCGGTCTGATGCGCCAGCGATTTGACCTCGCCGGCGACGACCGCGAAGCCGCGCCCCGCCGCGCCGGCGCGCGCGGCCTCGATGGTGGCATTGAGGGCGAGCAGGTTGGTCTTCGTCGCGATCTGTTGGATCAGCGTCACGATTGAGCCGATTCGGCCTGCCGCCTCGGCCAAAACCGCCATTGAGGCCGTCACCTCGCGCGTGTCGGTCACGGCCTGGCCGGTGACCGAGAAGCTCTGCTGGGTCTCGCTGGTGACATGATCGAGAGCACTCACCAGATCGTTGGTGGCGGCCACGGTGCGGCTGATCCGGTCTGCACAGTCACGCGCGGCATCCTCCGCCAGCGTTGCCTCGCGGTCGGCCTGGCCGCTGCGATACAGGCTCGTCGCGGCATGGTCCCGCAGCGCCGTTGCCGCGATTCGCAAGCTTTCCGAGAGTTGCGCGATATTGCCCTGGAAGGACAAGGCAGCCAGATGGAGTTCGTTTTCGCGCTGGGTCAGGCCGATGCGGCTCGCCCGCTGGTGGCAGGAGGTGGCAGCGAGCGCATCGCACAGGATCAGCCGGGTCAGTGCGGCGGCCTCCGAGATCGCCTTGCGGCTGCTGAAGCGGCGCCGTTTTCCGATTTCCTGGAAGAGCGGTTCGATCAGCCGGAGCGCGGTGCCGAGTCGTGTGCGAATGCCCATGGCGTCGCCGAATGCTGTCGTGGCAGCGCGGTTGAGGCCGTCGGTGTAGTCTTCGCCGAACTCGCCCGTGAACAGCCGTTCGAAATGGCGCTGCTCGGCTTCGACGATCTGCTGGCGATGCCGCTCGACATGAACCTTCATGTCGCCCACAGAGCGCTCGAGATGGTCGCAATAGGCGTTGCAGGCAGCGGCGGTGTTCGCGGCGGCGATCGGCCGTAGCGAGCGTGCAATAGCCCGCGCCCGATCATCGACCCCCGATGCGAGCAGCAGTTTCTCGATCGCCGCGCCTGTGATCGCCACGGGCCTGGGGCCGGAGGAGAGGTGTCTGGGATCTTGGGTCAAGATGCGCTTTCGCCGAGATTTCGCCGGCTACGACGCTGTCATAAATCTCTTAAGAAATTTAAGTCGATGTTTAGCGGCTTTTTATGCGGCATCGAGCCCGTAGAGCGAGTGCAGCGTCCGCACCGCGAGCTCGGTATAAACAGCATCGATCAGCACCGAGAACTTGATCTCGGAGGTCGTGATCGCGCGGATGTTGATGCCCTTTTCCGACAACGCCCGGAAGGCCCGCGCGGCGACACCGGCATGGCTCCTCATCCCGACGCCGATGGCCGAAATCTTGACCACATCGGTAGCCCCCTGCAGCGCCTGGTAGTGGATCTGGCCGTGCAGGCTCTCCAGCAGCGTCCGGGACCGTTCGTAATCGGCGGTCGGCACCGTGAAGGTGATGTCGGTCGTCGCCTGGTCGTCGGAGACGACCTGGATGATCATATCGACATTGATGTTGGCGTCGGCGAGCGGTCCGAAGATCGCAGCCGCGACGCCGGGCTTGTCGGCCACGCGCCGGAGGGTGATCTGGGCTTCGTCGCGCGAGAACGCGATGCCGGTGACGATCTGCTGTTCCACGATGTCGTCCTCGTCGCAGATGAGGGTGCCGGGATTGGGATTGTTGGGGTCGTCGAAGGAGGAGCGCACATAGGTCGGCACGCGATGCACCATCGCGATCTCGACCGAGCGCACCTGAAGCACCTTGGAGCCGAGCGAAGCCATCTCCAGCATCTCCTCAAAGGAGACCCGGTCCATCCGGCGCGCCTTGGGCACGACGCGCGGATCGGTAGTATAGACGCCGTCGACATCGGTGTAGATGTCGCAGCGATCGGCCTTCAGCCCGGCGGCGATCGCCACCGCCGAGGTGTCCGAACCGCCGCGGCCGAGCGTGACGATGCGGCTCGTCTGCGCATGCATGCCTTGAAAGCCCGAGCAGACGGCGATCTCGCGGTTGCGGTCGAAGCCGGCGAGGATGCCGGCGCCGTCGACGCTCTCGATGCGCGAGGAGCCATGTGCGTCGGAGCCATAGATCGGAATCTGCCAGCCCTGCCAGGAGCGGGCCGGCAGGCCCATCTCCTGCAGCACGAGCGCCATCAGGCCAGACGTCACCTGTTCGCCGGACGCGACGACCACATCGTATTCGGCACGGTCATAGAGCGGCGCGGCCTCCTTGCACCAGGCCACCAGCTCGTTGGTCTTGCCCGACATCGCGGAGACGACGACCGCGACCTCGTGGCCGGCCTCGAATTCGCGTTTGACGTGGAGCGCCGCGTTGCGGATGCGCTCGATCGTCGCGACGGACGTGCCGCCGAATTTCATCACCAGACGGGCCATGGTGGTCCAGAGGCTCTCATATCACGGTCCCGGCAGGGCCGGGACGAAAGGTCACCCTCGCACCTGGCGCGGGGCGGGTGTAGATGACGGGCAGCGACCGGCCTGTCAATGCGAGGCAGGGCAACGGAACGCAGACGAAAGGCTAAGACCATGGCGGCGACGGCTCAGCGCGACGGCTCGAACCCGAGCGGCTCGACGATCGACCCGGAGGAGGTCGCGCGTTTCGATGCGATCGCGAAGACCTGGTGGGATCCGAAGGGCCCGATGGCCGTGCTGCACAAGTTCAATCCCGTGCGCCTGGCATTTATCCGCGACCTCGCCTGCGAACGTTTCGGCCGCGACCCCAGGACGATGCGGGCGCTCGAGGGGCTGACGTTGGTCGATATCGGTTGCGGCGGCGGCGTGCTCTGCGAGCCGCTGGCGCGTTTGGGAGCGCAGGTGACCGGGCTCGATCCCGCGCCGACCAATATTGCCGTCGCCAGCGCGCATGCGCAGGCCAGTGGGCTGGCGATCGACTACCGGCAGCAGACGATCGAGGCTCTGGTTGCCGAGGGCGCCCGCTACGACATCGTACTCGCCATGGAGGTGGTCGAGCATGTTGCCGATGTCGAGGCTTTCGTCGCCGCATGCTGCGCGGCGGTGAAGCCCGGCGGGCTGCTGGTCATGGCGACGCTGAACCGCACGCTGAAATCCTGGGCGCTCGCCATCGTCGGCGCCGAATACGTCCTGCGCTGGCTGCCGCGAGGCACCCATGACTGGGAGAAGTTCGTGACGCCCGACGAACTCGGCGACGCGATTGAGCGCGGTGGCCTCGAGCTCGGCGACAGCACCGGCGTGGTCTACAATCCCTTCTCGGATCGCTGGTCAGCCGCAAGCGATACGGACGTCAACTACATGCTGGCGGCGCACCGCCCGGCCTGACCATCGGAGGGCGCGGGGCTGCCGCTCAGAGCCAGCGCCTGATCGTCGTGATCAGGATCAGTGTCGCGAGCCCGGCGCCCAAGGCAACGAAGGCGGTGGTCGCGGCCGGGTTGGTGCCGATCGCATAACCCAGCTTGCGCCAGATCAGCGTTCCGACGATGGCGCCGATCAGGATCAGCAGGCCGTTGATGATGACGCCGAAGGCGCCGTCGCGCAGCAGCATGTCGGAAATCCAGCCGAACAGCAGCACCCCGACCCCGACAAGGGCGAGGAAGACACCCATCTGCGGTGTCGACATGTCGGGAAGGCCCAGCATCAGGATCAGTGCGCGCATCGTTGCCCTCGCAGTCGCCCACGATGATATAGCATCGGCACGTTAAGGGGATGTGCTTGCGCGAGCATGGCCTCGGCGGCTGTTGTAAGGATGCGCTGCACGCCATCGTTTCGCGGTGCGGCATAGTCCGATGGATGGATGGCGCGCCGCAGCATAAGATGCATGATCGTGGGCAACGCCGCCGGGGCCGTTCAGGGTGATCGCAACCCGTTGCGCTCGCAAGCCGCCGGACAAAAAGCAGGGGAGAGACGACCATGTCCACGCCGCAGGCCGCCACGAAACCGCTGAAAGATCTCTACGAACTCGGCGAATTGCCACCGCTCGGGCATGTCCCGGCCAATATGTATGCCTGGACGATCCGCCGCGAGCGTCATGGCCCGCCACAGGAGAGCTTCCAGGTCGAGGTGATCCCGACCTGGTCGATCGGCGAGGAGGAGGTGCTGCTCCTCGTGATGGCCGGCGGCGTCAACTACAACGGCATCTGGGCGGGGCTCGGCCAGCCGATCTCGCCTTTCGATGTCCATAAGGGGACGCTGCATGTCGCAGGGTCCGATGCATCCGGCATTGTCTGGGCGGTCGGCTCCAAGGTGAAGCGCTGGAAGGTCGGCGACGAGGTCATCGTCCATTGCAACCAGGATGACGGCGACGATGAGGAGTGCAATGGCGGCGATCCGATGTTCTCGTCCTCCCAGCGCATCTGGGGCTACGAGACGCCCGACGGCTCCTTCGCGCAGTTCTGCCGGGTCCAGTCGCGGCAGTTGATGCAAAAACCGAAGCATTTGGCCTGGGAAGAGGCGGCCTGCTACACGCTGACGCTCGCCACCGCCTATCGCATGCTCTTCGGCCACACCCCCCACACCATCAAGCCCGGCGACAACGTGCTGGTCTGGGGCGCTTCCGGCGGTCTCGGCGTCTTCGGAGTCCAGCTCTGCGCCGCCTCGGGCGCCAACGCCATCGGCGTGATCTCCGACGAGACCAAGCGCGACTATGTGCTGGGGCTGGGCGCCAAGGGCGTGATCAACCGCAAGGATTTCAACTGCTGGGGCCAGATGCCCACGGTCAATTCGCCGGAATACGACGCCTGGGTGAAAGAGGCGCGAAAGTTCGGCAAGGCGATCTGGGACATCACGGGCAAGAAGGACGTCGACATCGTCTTCGAGCACCCCGGCGAAGCGACCTTCCCGGTCTCCTGCCTCGTCGCCAAGCGCGGCGGCATGATCGTGTTCTGTGCCGGCACCTCCGGCTTCAACATCACCTTCGACGCCCGCTATGTCTGGATGCGGCAGAAGCGCGTGCAGGGCTCGCATTTCGCCCATCTCAAGCAGGCGAGCGCGGCCAACCAGTTCGTCATCGACCGCCGCGTCGATCCCTGCATGTCCGAGGTCTTCCCCTGGGACGAGATCCCGCTCGCCCATCACAAGATGTGGAAGAACGAGCACGCGCCGGGCAACATGTCCGTACTCGTCTATGCGCCGCGCACGGGCCTGCGGACCTATGAGGATGTGGCCGAGGCGCTGGCGGGATAGGGGCGCAGGCCGTCATTGTGAACGCAGCAGAGCAATCCAGGGGCGTCGAATGCTGGCCCTCCTGGATCGCTTCGTTGCTTCACCCCTTGCGATGATGGCTGGGCTGGGGTCGGAACAGCG
Source organism: Hyphomicrobiales bacterium (assembly GCA_003241815.1). GTDB lineage: Bacteria > Pseudomonadota > Alphaproteobacteria > Rhizobiales > Beijerinckiaceae > Allobosea. Next base: position 5,622 of record QBLV01000084.1, read on the forward strand.
GCGGCTTGCGCTCTGGCTCATAAAAAGATAACCGATTGGTAAAGTAAATTGCCAAACGAGGTGTCCATGTCGCTCCAGCTTTATGCCCACCCCTTTTCGTCCTATTCGCAGAAGGTCTTGATCGCGCTTGACGAGAACCAGACGCCCTTCACGCTGCGGCTGCTCAGCAGCGACAACCCGAAGGCAGGCGAGGCGTTCGCGGCGCTCTGGCCGTTGAAGCGCTTCCCGGTTCTGGTCGACGGGGATGAACCCGTCCTCGAATCCAGCATCATCATCGAGCATCTCGAATTGCACCACCCCGGCCCGCGCCCTCTGCTGCCCCGGGATCCGAAAGCAGCGCTGGCGGTGCGTCTGATGGATCGATTCTTCGACAACTACGTCATGACGCCGATGATGCGGATTGTCTTCGACCGGATCCGGGCGGCCGAAGACCGTGATCCCTTGGGCGTGGCTGAAGCGCGTGCACTCCTCGACGCCGCCTATCAATGGCTGGACGTCAAGATTGCCGACCGGGAATGGGCCTGCGGCGGCGCATTCAGCATGGCCGACTGCGCCGCGGCGCCCGCGCTTTTCTATGCCGACTGGGTCCACGAGATCGACGCGGCCTACGCCCAGACGCGGGCATATCGTGCCAGGTTGCTTGCACGCCCCTCCGTCATGCGCGCCGTCGAGGCGGCGCGGCCTTACCGCACCCTATTCCCGCTCGGCGCGCCCGACCGAGACTGAACGGCGAAGACCGTCGCCCGCCATTACGTCATGGCGGG
>QBLV01000084.1:6395-8675 GCA_003241815.1 Hyphomicrobiales bacterium
CCGGTGTACTGTCGCGTCTCCGGGAAGCCCTGTAGAGCATCGCGGTCGCAAAAGGCGTCCCATGCTGTCATCCCCGCTCGTCCTGCGCGTCATCCCGCTCGTCTTCACCTTCCTGTGGTCGTCGGGGTGGATCGTCGCGGGCTATTCGGCGCAATATGCCGATCCGCTGACCTTTCTGGCCGTCCGCTTCGCCAGCGCCGCCGTTCTGCTCGCCGCGCTCTCTCTCGCCGTTCAGGCCCCCTGGCCCGCGACGCCGCGTGCCTGGCTCGACTGCATCGTCACCGGCGTCCTGCTCCATGCCATCTATCTCTGCGGCGTCTGGTGGGCGGTGCGCCACGGTCTGCCTGCCGGCATCTCCGGCCTGATCGCCGGCCTTCAGCCGATCCTGACCGCGCTGCTTGCGCCCGCGCTGGCCGGGGAGCGCATTTCGGCGGTGCGCTGGGCCGGCATCGCCTGCGGCTTCCTCGGCATTGCGCTCGTGCTGGAGCCCAAGCTCGTCGGGGTCGATCCGGTGGCGCTGTGGGGCATCCTGCTGCCGGTCGCCGTCAACATCGTCGGCATGTTCGCGGTGACCTTCGGTTCCTTCTACCAGAAGGCCCGCATCGTCTCCGGAGATCTGCGCACGGTGACGACGATCCAGTATGGCGCGGCGTTCCTGTTCACGCTGCCGCTGGCCTTCGCGCTGGAGCCGATGCGGATCGAGTGGAACCTGACCATGGCGCTCGTGCTGGCCTGGTCGGTTCTGGCGTTGTCGCTCGGCGGCATCGGGCTATACCTCGTCATCCTGCGGCGCGGCGAGGTCTCGCGGATCGCGACCTTCCTCTACCTCGTGCCGGCCCTGGTCGCGGTGGAAGCCTGGTTCCTGTTCGGCGAGACCATGTCGCCGATCCAGATCGTGGGTATGGCTCTGACGATCGCAGGCGTCGTGCTAGCGAGCCGGAAATAGCCAACGCTGCGTCACTCTTGCGCCGAAAGAGGCATTCCGGCTTTGATGAACTCGCCCTATGCTGCGTCGCACAAGGGAGAGAAATCATGAGCGCTCAAGCCGCCACTGCCCAATCCGCAGCCGCCTCGTCCACGGCCTCCGCCAGCGCCGTCACGCTGATCGAGGCCGCGCTGCCGGGCTTCGAGACCCTTCTGCAGGAAGCCATCGCCGCCGTCCGCCAGAAGGTTACGGCCGACGGCAAGGTCTCGTCGGCCCTCCTGGAAGCGCAGCAGCACGCCGCTCATGGCCTGTCCTGGCTCGCGACCTATGTGATGGCGCTGCGCCAGTTGAAATCCTACGGCGAACGTCTGGCAGCGGATGACCGCTATGGCGCGATCGAGGACTACGCCATCCGGGTCGGCGCCGGCGAATATGCAGCCCAGATTTTCGGCGGCATTCCGATGAGCCAGAACGAGATCGTCCGGCTCGCCGCGCTGGGCCTGTCGGAGATGGTCATCGCTGCCGCGCACACGCAGGCCGCGCATGCACTGATCGCGCAGGGCAACACGCCCGAGAACCGCGCGCGCCTCGTCGATCTGTTCAGCCAGGATGACGGCGCGGCCGGTGTTGGCGACCCCGGCCTCGACGAGACACTGGAGGCGATCCGGTCCGAGATGCGCCGCTTCTGCGCGGCGGAGGTCACGCCCCATGCCCATGAGTGGCACCTGAGGAACGACTACATTCCAATGGCGGTGGTCGAGAAGATGGCCGAACTCGGCGTCTTCGGGCTCACCATCCCGGAGGAGTTCGGCGGCATGGGCCTGACCAAGGTCTCGATGTGCGTCGTCTCCGAGGAATTGTCGCGCGGCTATATCGGCGTCGGCTCGCTCGGCACTCGCTCCGAGATCGCCGCCGAACTCATCCTGTGTGGGGGCACAGCTGAACAGAAGGAAAAATGGCTGCCGAAGCTCGCCTCAGGCGAGGTTTTGCCGACCGCGGTCTTCACCGAGCCCAACACCGGCTCGGATCTCGCCAGCCTGCGCACCCGCGCCGTTCGCGAGGGGGAAGGGGACGACGCCGTCTGGAAAGTCTCCGGCAATAAGACCTGGATCACCCATCCCGTCCGCGCCGACATCATGACGCTGCTGGTCCGCACCGATCCGTCGGAGAGCGGCTACAAGGGACTGTCGATGCTGATCGCGGAGAAGCCGCGCGGCACGGACGCCGATCCGTTTCCCGTTGCAGGCCTGACTGGCGGCGAGATCGAGGTGCTCGGCTATCGCGGCATGAAGGAATACGAGCTCGCCTTCGACGGTTTCGATGTCAAGGGCGAGAACCTGCTCGGCGGCGTCGAG
>QBLV01000084.1:8685-9618 GCA_003241815.1 Hyphomicrobiales bacterium
CACCTTCGACGGCTTCGAGGTGCCGGTGGCGAACCTGCTCGGCGGCGTCGAGGGGCAGGGCTTCAAGCAGCTCATGCAGACCTTCGAGGCCGCCCGCATCCAGACCGCCGCGCGCGCGGTGGGCGTCGCGCAATCGGCCTTCGATCTCGGTCTTCGCTATGCCAGGGAGCGCGTCCAGTTCGGCAAGAAGCTGATCGCTTTCCCGCGCGTTGCCGACAAGCTGGCGATGATGGCGGCCGAAATCCTGATCGCCCGTCAGCTTACCTATTTCGCCGCCCGCGAAAAGGATGCCGAGCGCCGCTGCGATCTCGAGGCCGGCATGGCCAAGCTGCTCGGCGCCCGTGTCGCCTGGGCGGCGGCCGACAACGCCCTCCAGATCCATGGTGGCAACGGCTTCGCGCTGGAATATGCCATCAGTCGCGTGCTCTGCGACGCCCGCATCCTCAACATCTTCGAGGGCGCGGCCGAGATCCAGGCGCAGGTCATCGCGCGGCGTCTGGTGGAGGGCTGACGGGCCTCCGGCAATAATTTCGACATGATGGCCCTGTTGTGCTGGCTCTGCCACTGACGGCGCGAACTCAACTGGATCATCCAATGTCGAAACGCTTGGCTACCCTGTTCCTCGGATCAGCACTGATCTGCGCCGCTGCCGTTTCGGCGCCCGCCATGGCGCAGCAGGCCCCGGCTCAGCCCTCGCCCCGCATCAGCGTCACCGGAGAAGGCGAGGTCAGCGTTGCACCCGACATGGCGATCATCAACCTTTCGGTGGTGCGCGAGGCCGAGACGGCACGCGAAGCGGTGGCCGCTGGCAGCGAGGCGATGAAGCAGGTGCTCGGCGCCCTGAAGGCAGCCGGCATCGCCGAGCGCGATCTGCAGACCGCAGGGCTCAGCATCCAGCCGCGCTACACCCAACCCGGCCCGCAGGCGAAGCCC
>QBLV01000084.1:9628-17838 GCA_003241815.1 Hyphomicrobiales bacterium
AGCCCCAGGCGCCGAAGATCAGCGGCTACTCGGCCGGCAATGCGTTGACCATTCGAGTCCGCGATCTATCGACAGTCGGTGCGATCCTCGACAAAACCATCAGTCTCGGTGTCAACCAGGGCGGCGATATCAGCTTCGTCAATGACGACCTCAAGCCGAGCCTGACCGAGGCTCGCAAGCGCGCCGTCGCCGACGCCATGGACAAAGCCCGCACGCTGGCCGAGGCCGCCGGCGTCAAGCTCGGGCGCATCCTCTCGATCGAAGAGCCCTCCGCGCGTCCCGGCCTGGTGCCGATGGGGAAGTTGATGCGGGCGGCAGCTGCGGACAGTTCCGTTCCCGTGGAGCGTGGCGAGAACAGCTACAGCGCGGCCGTGACCGTGGTCTTCGAGATCGTCCCCTAAGATGTTGGCACGGTCTCCTGGACACCCATGCGCGCGGCGGTTGAAACCCACGTTCGAATACGCATTAAATTCATAAATTCCATGCTTATGTCGGGGTCTGTCAAAATGCCGGCTGGGGACATCCGCGCGAATGCTTCTGATCACCGACCGTCTCGACGAAAGTCGTGAGCTGGCGCGCCGTCTTGGCGTATGGGGTCCATGCCGGGTGGTCCCTCTGGAGCGCGACGGCGACGAAACCGGCACCCCTTCAGCGATCATCGTCAGCGACGTCGACCTCGCGCACAGGGGAACGGTCGAAGCGATGCGCACGGTTTTGGCCCGCCATCGGCACAAGGAAACTCCGTTTTTGTGCCTGCTGCGGGATATGACAGCCCGTTCCACGATCCAGGCCCAAGCCATCGGAGCGAGCGAAATCCTTCCTACCAACACGGCGACGTCGGTGCTTGTGAAGACGATCGATCAGCTTCTCCGCGAAGGTACCGAGCCGGTGAGGGGCACTGCGGCCTTTACCCGCGCCCATCTGGCGACGGCGGCGGTCTCGCTCGCCGACATGCTCGAATCCGCGTCTGCCGGCAAGCCGATCGCCCTGAGCGCAGTGGAGGCCTCGGTCGAGGCGATCGACCAGGCGGCGGGTGCCAGCGACATCGGCGACTGGCTCCAGGTGGTCTGGAGCTATGACGATCTGACGTATCAGCACTGCATGCTGGTCGCCGGCCTCGCCGCCAGCTTCGCCCATCAACTCGGCTTCTCCTCTGAAGATCGCCGGCTGGTGACGCGCGCCGCCGTGTTGCACGACATCGGCAAGTCCCGGATTCCGCTCGAGATCCTGCACAAGCCCGGTGCGCTCGACGAAGCCGAGCAGGCAGTGGTGCGCACGCATCCCGCGATCGGCCACGCAATGCTTCTGGCTCAGGGCGGCTTCTCGCCCGAGGTGCTGGCAGCCGTGCGATCGCATCACGAATATCTGGACGGCTCCGGCTATCCCGACGGGCTCGGGGATGGCCAGATTCCGGACCTCGTTCGGATGATCACGATCTGCGACATCTACGCCGCGTTGATCGAGCGGCGCAGCTACAAGCCGCCGATGATGCCCGAACAGGCCTATGACATCCTGGTGCTGATGGGCACCAAACTGGACTCGGCGCTCGTGCGTGTTTTCGAGCAGGTCGTGCAGAAAACGGTACAGGCTGCCTGACCCGTGCGCTGCCTCGGCTGCGGTCGGGCTGCTTTAGTTGCGCAGACGGTACTTCACGAAACCCTCGCCGCCATCGCCCGCCAGCTCCGCTTTGAGCCCTTCGGGCAGCTTTCCGGCTGCGGCCGGCGACGTCACGAAGGTCACCTCGACACCGGCGGGCAGCGGCGCCAGCGACCAGTTGCCATCTGCCTTCGGTTCGATCGTGCCCTTCGACAGGATGTAGCGCACGATCACGTCGCGGTTGAGGTCGGGCGCCTCCAGCACAACCGTCGTCTTCGTCCCAGGGAAATTGCCACCGCCCGAGGCGCGGTAATTGTTGGTCACGACGAGGAACTCGGCCGCTCTGTCGATCGGCTTGCCCGCATGGGCAAGATCCACGATGCGGCGGGCCTCGGGTGCTACGAGCTTGCCGTCGCCATCGTAGCGCGACGCCTGGGTGACATCGATCCGGTAGGTCACGCCGTCGATCACATCGAAATTGAAGGCCGGGAAGCGCGGATTGATCAGAGGCTGCTCAGCCGTTTTGGCCGGGTCGATGCGGTTGAAGATGCCGGCCGACCGCTCCAGCCATTCAGCGACCTGCGCGCCGGTGATCTTCACGATCTGCACGGTGTTGGGGTAGAGATAGATGTCGGCGACGTTCTTGATCGCGATCGGTCCTGCCGGGATGTCGGTGAAGAAGGCAGGTCCGGCCCGCCCTCCCGATTTGAACGGCGCCGCCGCCGACAGGATCGGCAGCGCCTTCCACTGCGTCTGCGCCATCAGCCCCCGGGCATAGGCGATTTGCGCTTCGGCCACGATCTGCACGGACGGATCATCGGCGACGAGCGCGAAGAACGAGTTGATGGCTGAGGCGGTCTTGCCCACAGGCTCGCGCATATAGACCAGCGTCGCCTCGTGGTCGGCCTTGACGGCGGCGAGCACGGACGGTTCGACGGCTGCCTTCGGCACGATCTTGCGGTCGGGCGTGCGCTCGTAGATCGGCTTCGCCTCGACCTTGAATCCGGCGATCTGCCAGCGTTCGCCACGCTTCTCCAGGTCGAGATCAATGAGCCCGAGATGCGAGCCCCAGAAGCCGGGCTGACAGGCCGGCTTGCCGTGGAGCGTACCCTTGACGTTGTTGACGCCTGCGATGCCGTCGAAGGCTTTGCCGCCGGGGAAGACGAGGTGCTGGTGGCCGGTGAGGATGACGTCGATGCCGTCGAGCGCCGCCAGATGCAGCGCCGCGTTCTCCTCCATGCCCTTGCGCTCGCCGCCCGCGATGCCGGAATGGCAGAGCGCGATGACGATATCGGGACCGGCCTTCAGAAGTTCGGGCAAATGCTTGCGGGCGGCATCGACGATGTCGGAGGCTGTGAGCCTGCCTTCGAGATTGGCTTTGTCCCACTGCATGATCTGCGGCGGCACGAAGCCAATCACCCCGATCTTCAGCACCTGCTGGTGCCCGGCCTCGTCCTCAAAACTCTGTTCGAACAGCCGCCAGGGATCGCCCAGGGCCGCCCCGCCGACGCGCTCGACATTGGCGCAGACCATCGGAAACTCGGCCTGGCCGAGCCCGTTTTCGAGGAAGTCCAGCCCGTAGTTGAACTCGTGATTGCCGAGCGTCCCGCACAGATAGGGCAGGGCGTTCATCGCGGCGATCATCGGATGGGTCTCGCCGGGCTTGAGGCCCTTCTTGTAGGCGATGTAATCGCCCAGCGACGAGCCCTGCAGGAAGTCGCCATTGTCGAACAGCAAGCTGTTTTTGGCCTCGGCCTGCGCCGCTTTGATGAGACTCGCGGTCTTGGCGAGCCCGACCGTGTCGTCGGCCGCATCGCGAAAATAGTCGTAAGGCACGACATTGACGTGCAGGTCGGTGGTTTCCAGCACGCGCAGCTTCAGCCGGGCGGGCGCCTGCGCGGCGAGGCCCGAGGGCAGGGCCGCTGCGGCTCCCATCACGGTGGCGCCCTTCAGCGTGTCACGGCGGTTGAAACGGGTTTCGCGTGCCACGGCATGCTCCTGATCCTGACGTGCGATACGGAAGGCTAGCATTGCGGCGGCTGCATGACACGAGCAAGATCATGACACGCCGCTCATCATGAGGGCGCCTCCCTCCCGCATCGAGACGGGATGCGGGAGGGAGAGTGCCATGAGGCAGCGCGTCCGCTTCTGGTCAGCAGGGCACGACCGAAAGCCTCAGCCCCAAGGCCTTGGTTGCCTTCGAAAGTGTGTCAAGCGTCGGGTTTCCCCCCGGCTTGAACGCTTTGTAGATTGCTTCCCGGCTCAGCCCCGTTTCCTCGGCGAAAGCCGTCACGCCGCGAGCCCGGGCAATGTCTCCGAGCGCGGCGGCGATGAAGGAGGGTTCGCCCTGCTCAAGTGCAGCCTCGATATAGGCGGCCTGATCCTCGGGCGTCTTCAGATAGTTCTGGACGTCGAAGTCGCGGGTTGCGATGGGCATCCTAAAGATCCTTTGCCATCTGTTTTGCCTTGGCGATATCGGCTGCCTGCCGGCGCTTGTCGCCGCCGCACAACAGGATCACCAATTCCGCGCCCCGCTGGACAAAATACAGCCGATAGCCCGGCCCATAATCGATCCGCATCTCGCCGATGCCGTCGAAATGCCTGACATCGCCGAGATTGCCGCCTTGCGCGCGCCTGATCCTTGCGACGATCCTCGCCCGGGCCGAAGCGTCGCGCAGTCCCTGCAGCCAGTCGGCGAACGCGGCGGTCTCGACGACCTTGATCATGTGTATTTTGATGCACGAAAGGCGGCCGAGTGTCAATTATAATGCACGTCTCGTCGATTGGATGGACTACCGCTCGCGCAGCGAGCGCGGCATCGTCACCGGGCGCGCTTCCCGGGCCTGCGCCGCGAGCCGTATCGGCGCGTTGACCGCGCCGAACCCGGCATAGCCGCTGCGCCGCTCGACGATCTCGAAGAAGAACCTTTGCGCGAAGACATGGGTGTAAACCTGCAGGAACTCGGCCTCGCCGTCGCGGTCGTAGAGGATGTGGTGCTCGCGTAGAGCGTCGATCATGGCGGGCTCCAGCCCGTGCCGTGCCTCGAGATCCTCGTAATAGTTCTCGGGAATGTCGAGGAAGGAGAGACCTGCCGCGCGCATCGCCTTGACCGCCGCGAAGATGTCGGGCGCGTCGAAGGCGATGTGCTGCACGCCCGAGCCGAAATGCTCGGAGACGAAGCGTGAGGACAGTGTCCGCGTCGCCTGCGAGCCGTTCAGGACGAAGCGCAGCGAGCCGCTCGCGGAGACCAGGGGGCGACTTTCGACCAGCCCGCCGGGATCGGCGATGGCGAGCTGCGGGATGCGGTCGAGCTGGAACAGCGCGCTGTAAAACAGCAGCCAGGACAGCATCTCCTCATAATCCATCGACTGGGAGATGTGGTCCACGCTCTGCAGCAGCGCGGCGGTTGGTGAGGCCTGCCGCACCGGCACGAAATCCTTCTCCCAGATATGGCCGAGATCGCCGGCGGGCTGGGTGAAATAGATCAGCGAGCCCCCGACGCCGCGAATGGCGGGTATCTGCAACTCGCCCGGACCGACCGGCTGCTCGAAGCGCGGGATCTTCAACCCGTCCGCCCGCGCCATCGTCCGCCCGACGTCGTCGACTCGCAGGGCAATCGCGCAGACGCCCGGGCCGTGCATGATCGCGTGCGACTGGGCGAAGCCGTCCGTCTCGGTGTTGAGCAGGAGGTTGATGCCGCCCTGGCTCCAGCGCGCCACGGATTTGCTGACATGCGCGCCCGTCTGGCGAAAGCCCAAGGCCGAAAGCAGCCCCGACAATTCGGCTGCGGTGTCCTCGTCGAGCGCGAATTCGATGAACTCGACGCCCAGGACCTGCGCGCGCGGCGGCAGATGCGGTTTGGCCTGGTCCGCCAATGCGATCAGCGAGCGCATGCCGTCTGTCGCAAGCCTGCGCGCCGAGCCGGCCCGGAACTGGTCGTTGAAGATCTCGTGCGAGAGCGGCCCCGTGTAGCCGGTCTGCGCGACGGCTCGCATGAAATCCGCGACCGGGAGATCGCCCTGGCCGGGGAAACAGCGGAAATGCCGGCTCCAGCTCAGCACGTCCATGTCGAGCTTGGGCGCATCGGCAAGCTGAACGAGGAAGATCCGGTCTCCCGGGATTGAGGCGATCGGTCCCAGGGGCGACTGGCGTGCCAGGGTGTGGAAGGAATCGAGGATCACCCCGATGCGCTCATGATCGGCCCGGCGCACGATCTCCCAGGCGTCGCGGTAGTCGTTGACATGGCGGCCCCAGGCCAGCGCCTCATAGCCGACGCGCACGCCGAAGCGGGCAGCGAGATCGCCGAGTTCGTGCAGATCCGCCGCCGCCCGGTCGACGCCGCCCAGTGCCTGAGGCGAGACATTCGAGCAGATCAGCATCAGCTCGGCGCCGAGCTCGTTCATGATCGCAAATTTGCGCTCGGCCCGGGCGAAACCACGCGCGCGCAGCGGCTCCGGCATGCCCTCGAAATCGCGGAAGGGCTGGAACGCCGAGATCGTCATGCCGAGATCGGCGACCATGCGGCCGACCTCGCGTGGGCCGCCGTCGAAGGTCAGGAAATCGTTCTCGAAGACCTCGACCGCGTCGAACCCGGCGGCCGCGATCGCCTGCAGCTTCTCGGGCAGGTCGCCGCTCAGCGAAACCGTGGCGATCGAGGTCGGGTTCATGCGGCGTCTCCGGTCTTGCCGACGATGACGGGGCCGCCGCGCCTGGCCGCCTCAGCCACGGCCTCGATCACGGCCAGTGTCTTGGCGGCATCGTCGGCGGTGGTGATGGGTTGCTCCGTGCCGCGGATGACGGCGCAAAAATGCCGGATCTGCTCGGCCAGCGGCTCGACCGGCTCGACTGCGAGGCTTTCGCGCAGCAGCGGCTCCCACCAGCCCTGACGGCCCTCATAATACCACCGGTCCAGTCCCGGCACGGAGAGCGAGCCCTCGCTGCCGGCGATCAGGTAGCAAAGGCCGTCACGCTGTGGATAGACCTTGTTCTCGCCGGAGGACAACTCCCAGCTCCAGGGCGTCGGCGTCACATCCGAGACCGTGGCGGTGCCCAGCGCGCCATTGGCGAAGCGGAAGATCAGCGCGGCCGTGTCCTCCACCGCAAAGCCGCGCGTGGCGTTCGAGGTCATCGCCTGCACGCTGTCGATCTCGCCGCAGATGAAGCGCAGATTGTCGATATCGTGGATCAGGTTGATCAGCACCGGCCCGCCGCCAAGCTCGCGCCGCCAGGCGACGTCGAAATAATCGTCGGGCTTGCGGATCAGGAACAGCGAGGTGACGGCGACCAGACGTCCGATGCCGCCCTCCTGCACCAGCTTGCGCGCGGCCTTGACGATCGGATTGTGGCGACGGTGATGGCCGCCGAGAACGGCTACGCCGGTGCGCGCCTGCACCGCGACCAGTTTTTGCGCGGCTGCCACGCTCTCCGCCAGCGGCTTCTCGATCAGCACCGGAACGCCCGCCTCCAGGCAGGCGATGGCGCCCGGCACATGCAGGGCATTGGGTGTGGCGATGATCGCGCCGTCGGGCTTCATCGCGGTGAGCATCTCGTCGATCGACGCAAACCATGGCGTGCCACGCTCCGCCGCCAGTGCCTTGGCGCCATCAGTGGGGTCGCAGATCGCGGCGCAATTGCAGTCGCCGGAGGCGTCGAGACGGTCCAGATGCGCGCGTCCGATCAGGCCGGCGCCGACAAGCGCGATGTTGAGAGAGGCAGTCACAAGGCAGAACTCCGGCTCGATGCTTGAATCCCCGTCCACTCTCCGCAGGCGGGAGGAGCGGGCAGGTCGCGGTGAGGGGCAAAGGGTATCACGCCGCCTCCGTCAGGGCGCCGCCAAGAAAGAGCTGCGCGACGCGCGGATCGGCCAAGATATCAGCCGCCGGCCCCTGCATGCGGGTCTGCCCGAGTTCGAGAACGAGGCCTTCATCCGAGATTTCCAGCGCGGAACGGGCGTTCTGCTCGATCATCAGGATGGTAACGCCCTTGGCGCGGAGATCCATCAGGATGCCGAATGTCTCCTGGACCAGCATGGGCGACAGCCCGATCGAGGGCTCGTCGATCAGCACGAGCTTGGGGTCGAGCAGGAGCCCGCGCACGATCTCGAGCTGCTTTTGCTGCCCGCCCGACAGCGTCGAGGCCTGCGCATCGGCCTTGGCGCGCAGCGAGGGGAAGCGGTCGAGCGCTGCCTCGATCCGCTTGGGCATGTCGGTGATGTGGGAGCCGGCCGCCACCGCGCCGAGCTCGATATTGTGGCGCACCGACAGCTCGGGGAAGATGTTGCGCCCTTGCGGCACATAACAGATGCCGGCCTCCAGCAGCTTGCGCTGGCTCCAGTTGGTGATGTCGGTGCCCTCCAGCCGGATCGCGCCCTCGCGCACCTTGAGCAGGCCGAAGATCGCCTTGAACACGGTCGATTTGCCGGCGCCGTTGGGGCCGATCACGGTGGTGATCGCGGCGCGCGGCACCTTGAAGCTCGTGCCGTTCAAGATGGTCATGGCGCCGTATCCCCCGACCACGCCGTCGAGTTCGAGGATGGGGGTAGTCATGGGCGTGCCCTCCTGATGGACCGCAACGCAGTTCGCCAAAGCTCTTTCCCTCCCCCTTGTGGGGAGGGG
>QBLV01000085.1:0-3756 GCA_003241815.1 Hyphomicrobiales bacterium
GCCCAGGGAACAGACCAAGCGCGTTCAGCCGCTCGCCCATGCGCGCGCGATGCAGCCGCGCCGTGACGAGCAAGGCCCGGCCCACGCTCTTTTCGAGTGCCTTGGTCATCTCGCTCGGTCCTTAAGCTCGCTCCTGGGCGCGATCCTTATGCGGATCAGGAAGACGCTTCGCCGGCTGCCTGTTCGCCCGCCAAGATGACAACCTGATGACACAGCTGGAGCCGCTGTCACAGAGAGCGCATCTTTTCTCCTGCCGCCATCAGGAAGCCGGCCCGGCTCTCCGATGTCGCGCGATTCATGTCGTAATGCGCCAGATAAAGTGGCCGCGCGGACGGATGGCAGACGGCGCGCAGCACCCGGCAGACCGCCTTGCGCGGCGGATCGCCCATCAGCAGAGCCCGCCAGCGCGAGCCGCCATAGGTCGTCACCGCCGCGAGCTTGCGAATGTTCCAGAGATTGGGACGGACCTTGCCCTCGACCAGCTTGAACGAGATGCCAGGCAGGAAAACCCGGTCGAAAAAGCCCTTGAGGATCGCCGGATAGCCGAAATTCCAGACCGGAAAGCAAAGCACCAGAGCCTCCGCAGCCTGCAGCCGCGCGACGTAAGACGCGACCGGCAGCGTGTTGCTCGCGAGGTCATGATAGCCGACGCGCTCGGCCCGGCTCAGCACGGCGTCAAAGCCTTCCGCATAGAGATCGCAATCATCGACCTCATGACCCGCGGCGCGCAGGCTCTCGACCACTGCGGTATGAAGCGCCGCGCCATAGCTCTCGGGGTCGGGATGGGCATAGAGGACCAGAACCCGCATCCTTAGCCGACCCCGGCTTCGGACAGGCTGCGGAACAGGAAGGTGCCGCCGGCGCGGTAGTCGTAGGACGGGTCTTCCCAGGCGATCATTTTGCCGGGGTTGAGCAGCCCCTGCGGATCGGCCTGCCGCTTGAAGGCAAGCTGGGCCTCGTCGGTCTGCTTCATGCCGCCCTCCTCCAGCGTGTAGCGATGCGGGTTGAAGATCGGCGCCCCCATCTCCTCATGGATCGCCATGATCTCCTCCAGCCGCGCTTCCGTGGTGAAGCGCACCAGCGGCAGGCCAAAGCAGGTGACCTTGCCGTCGAAGCGCACGAATTCGAGATGGCAGACCACCTCGTCCCCGAAACGGGCATGGATGCGGTCGATCAGATCGACTTGGTTGGGGAAGGGATAGAGCACCTGCAGATAGGTGATCGCCGGATCCACCCGCAGTGCCCGCAGCGTGGTGTGGTTCCAGCCGAGTTCGTAAGCCGGCGGCAGGCCCTTCGCTTCTTCCGGCGACAGCCTGTCCGAGCGCAGCAAAAGCTCCGAGCCTTTGACCCGGCGCGCATAGGCCAGCAGCGATTCGACGGCGAAATCGGCGACCATGACGATGACGAGATGGCTGTCGCGCGGCAGGAATTTGCGGTGGCGCAGGAAATAGTCGTGCGGCGCGGGCGCGGCGACCACGCAGAGGTTCTTCAGCGCCAACCCGTCCTGCTCACCCAGTTCGTTGGCGAACTCGGTCGCCGCCCGCAAGCTCGGAAAGCCCAGGATCGCATCGACCCACTCATAAGCCGGCGCCAGCGGCATCTCGACCTGGGTAATGATGCCGTTGGTGCCATAGGCATGCGCGACCTTGTGCAGATCCTCGCCCTGAAGCTCGAGAATGCGGGGCGTGGCCTCCATCGTCGCCACCCGGAGCCGTATGATGTTGCCCCAGTCGCGCAAGCCGCCCCATTTGATCGAGCCGACACCACCCGAGCCACCCGCGATGAAGCCGCCGATCGAGGCCGTCTGATAGGTGGAAGGATGCAGCCGCAGCTCCTGCCGGGAATGCGCTCGCGTTTCATCATCGATCCGCGCCATCACCGCGCCGGGCTCGGCGACATAGCGGCCATGGCCGATGTCGAGCACTTTATTGAAGCCCGACAGATCGAGCAGCACCCCGCCCGAGAGCGGCATCGCCTGGCCGTAATTGCCGGTGCCGGTGCCGCGCGGCGTCACCGGAATGCCCAGCGCATGACAGGCGGCAAGCACCTCCAGAACCTCCGCCTCGCTCGTCGGCGAGACCACGAGATCGGCCGTGACATGGTCGAGCTGGCGCTTCAGCACCGGCGAATACCAGAAGAAGTCGCGGCTCTTCTGCTTCACCAGCGCGGGGTTGTCCTCGGTCCTGATCGCGCCGAGGCGCTGCTTGAGCGCGGCGATGTCGTAGCGGGTGGTCATCGATGTGCGCCCCGTCCAGCATGGCTCCGGCCGACGAAGACCCTCCCCGTCATCCCGGACGCAGCGAAGCGGAGCTCCGGGATCCATCCTAGGGCAATGTCCATCTCTAGGTGGGATCCCGGGGCAAGCCCGGGATGACGGCGAGGGTGTAACAACCGACAATGCATCACAACCGCCCTCCCATCAGGTGATCGAGCTCGCGATGGTCCGGCAGCGTCGTGTCGATCGCCCGGCCCGAAACCAGCACCGTCCTGTCCGCTTGCGGACGGGCGAAGAACTCCGTCCAATCGCGGGCGCGCGTCAGGACCAGATCAGCTGGGCCGCCGGGTGAAAGCGTGCCTGTGCCCTCCAGCCCCATGATGGCAGCCGGCATCCGCGCCACCGTATTGGCCCAGTCGCTGCCGGCATGATCGAGCTGAAGAATGCGGGTGCCCTCGCGCAAGACCTCGATCAGGTCGAGATCGCCATAGGCGTAGAACGGGTCGCGCGTGTTGTCGGACGCGATCATCACCGGCACGCCGGCAGCTTTCAGCTCATGCAGCGCGGTGACGCCGCGCCAGCGCGGCGTGCGGCCGGGCTGGCGGTCCTGCAGATACATGTTGCACATCGGCAGGGAGACCACGGCGATGCCGGCCTCCTTCACCTTGGCGATGATGCGCGCCTCATCCTCCGGCTGTTGCAGCGCCAGCGAGCAGCAATGCCCGGCGAGGATTTTGCCGGTAAACCGATGCCGGATCGCCGCATCGGCGATGTGCTCCAGCGAGCGCGCGGCGGGATCGTTGGTCTCGTCGACATGAAAATCAAGATCGAAGCCGTTCTCGATCGCGGTGTGGAAGATCACATCCAGCGCGGCGTCGAGCTCCGGGATCATGTAGGTGACGCAGCCGAAGATGCCGTCCCCATGAGCCCTCACGGCCGAGACGACATCGCGGACATGCGCATCGTCGAGCGCGAACTGGATGCCGAAGAGCGGCGAGGCCTGGATCGCGATGCGCCCGGCCCACTCCGCCCGCAACTCCGCCAGCACCGGCCAGGAGATGTCGATCTGTTTGCCCAGCGAATCGATATGCGTCCGCAGGGCCGCCGTGCCATGAGCGAAAGCACAGCGCAGGCCGAAATCCATTCGGGCCCGCACATCGGCCGCCGACCAGTGCGCCTCGCGATCGGCCATGACGCTGTTCAGCGCGCCCATGAAGCTGCCGTCGGGATTGCGCTGGCGCGGCCAGATATGGCCCTTGTCGAGATGGACATGGCAGTCGATCAGGCGCGGCAGTACGATGCCGCCGTCGAGATCGAGGGCCGGCCCGTCATGTAGCCCCTCGGTACCAGAAGGCAGGATCGAGGCGATGCGCCCGCCCTCCACCGCGATGTCGATCAACGCCAGCCCGTCCCGGTCGGCGGCGAGCCCGCCGGTCTCGACGAGGCAGAGCGGCGCGCGGGCGCCGGTCAGGCGAAAGCACGGCGCGGAGGGCACAGCGGCGAAACCGGTACTCACGGGAACAGCATCTCCATCGGCGTCG
>QBLV01000085.1:3766-17789 GCA_003241815.1 Hyphomicrobiales bacterium
TCGCCATGCACGATCGATACCGGCCGCCACGGACCCCGGCAAGCCGGCCGCGCAACTGCGACAGGCAGGGTCGCATCCGGACTTGTCGCGCGAGCAGCGATCGCGCATGAGGGCGGCTCCCCACCGATGGAGACGTGTCCGATGCCGCAGGCTACCCTGATCGATGGCAAGGCCATCGCCGCCGAACTGCGCGTGCAGATCGCCCTGGAGGTTGCCGGTATCAAGGCCGCGCGCGGCCTCGTACCGGGCCTGCATGTCATCCTCGTCGGCGACGATCCCGCGAGCCGCGTCTATGTCGCCTCCAAGGAAAAGCTCGCCACTGAAGTCGGCATGAATTCGGTCGCCCATCGCCTGCCCGCCGATACGAGCCAGGGCGAGCTTCTCGCCAAACTCGCGCAGCTCAATGCCGATGATTCCGTCGACGGCATCCTGGTGCAGTTGCCCCTGCCGAAGCATATCGATACCGGCGCAATCATCGACGCCATCGATCCGGCCAAGGATGTCGATGGCCTGCATCCGATCAATGCCGGGCGCCTCGCCAGCGGCAAGGCCAGCGGCGAACACCTGCTCGTGCCCTGCACGCCGCTGGGCTCGATGCTGCTGCTGCGGCACGCCCTGCCGTCACTCTCGGGCCTGGAGGCCGTGGTGATCGGCCGCTCCGAACTCGTCGGCCGCCCGGTCGCGCAATTGCTGCTGCAGGCGGACTGCACCGTCACCATCGCCCATTCGCGCACGAAGGACTTGGCCTTGGTCGTCCGCCGCGCCGACATCGTCGTCGCGGCCGTCGGGCGCCCCGGCTTCGTCAAGGGCGACTGGATCAAGCCCGGCGCCACGGTCATCGATGTCGGCATCAACCGCCTGCCCGACGGCAAACTCACTGGGGACGTCGCCTTCGCGGAGGCCGTCGAGGTCGCCGGAGCGATCACCCCGGTGCCCGGCGGCGTCGGTCCGATGACCATCGCCTGCCTGCTGAGGAACACGCTGACGGCGTTCAAGGCGCGGCGGGGATAGAGCTCTCGCGCGTCATGGCCGGGCTTGACCCGGCCATCGCAGGACAAGAAAGCGCCCATTGCGTCAAGGGATTCTCGGATCTGCGCCGAGCGCAGTCCGAGAATGACGACCTTGTCCGTCACATATGGATCTGGCGCTTCTCCACCGCCATCGCCGCTTCCTTGACCGCTTCCGACAGCGTCGGATGCGCGTGGCAGGTGCGGGCGAGGTCTTCCGACGAGCCGCCGAACTCCATCAGAACCGCCACTTCGGCGATCAGGTCGCCGGCATGGGGACCGATGATGTGGCAGCCGAGCACGCGGTCGGTCGTGGCGTCGGCCAGGACCTTCACGAAGCCCTCCGTATGACGCATCGCGCGGGCGCGGCCATTGGCGGTGAAGGGGAACTTTCCGACCTTGTAGGCGACGCCTGCCGCCTTCAGCTCTTCCTCGGTCTTGCCGATCGCGGCAACCTCGGGGGCGGTGTAGACGATGCCGGGAATGACGTCGTAATTCACATGGCCGGCCTTGCCGGCGATGATCTCGGCGACCGCGACGCCCTCATCCTCGGCCTTGTGCGCCAGCATCGGCCCGCGCACGACGTCGCCGATGGCGTAGATGCCCGCGACATTGGTCTTGAAATGGTCGTCGATCACGACCCTGCCCCGCTCCATCGCGACGCCGGCTCCATCGAGCCCAAGCCCGTCGGTGTTCGGACGCCGGCCGATCGCGACCAGCACGATGTCGGCCGAGAGCGTCTTCGCATCGCCGCCCGCCGCCGGCTCGATCGTGACAGTCGCGCCCTTCTTAGCCGTCTCGACCTTGGTCACTTTGGAACCGAGGATGAACTCAAAACCCTGCTTCTGCAGGATGCGGCTGAACTGCTTGGCAATCTCCTCGTCCATGCCTGGCAGGATGCGGTCGAGATACTCGACCACCGTGACCTTGGCGCCGAGCCGGCTCCAGACCGAACCGATCTCGAGGCCGATCACGCCGGCGCCGACGACGACGAGTTCCTTCGGCACGGCGGTCAGTTCCAGCGCGCCGGTCGAGGTCACCACCGTCTTCTCATCGATCTCGATTCCGGGCAGGCCGGCGGCTTCCGAGCCCGTCGCGATGACGATGTTCTTGGTTTCCAGTTCCTGCGTTTTGCCGTCCTCTGACGTCACCACGACCTTGCCGGCCGCCGGGATGCTGGCGGTGCCGGTGAAGGCCTCAACCTTGTTCTTCTTCAGCAGGAAGGCGACGCCGTTGACGTTGGCATCCACCGTCTCCTGCTTGTGGACCAGCATCTGCTTGAGATCGAGCGTGGGCTTGCCGACGATCACGCCGAGGCTCGGGAAGGTGTGCGACGCCTCCTCGAACATCTCGGAAGCATGCAGCAGCGCCTTGGACGGGATGCAGCCGACATTCAGGCAGGTGCCGCCGAAGGTCTTGCGCTTCTCGACGACGGCGACCTTGAGGCCGAGCTGGGCTGCGCGGATGGCGGCGACATAACCGCCGGGGCCGGTTCCGATGATGACGAGATCGTAGGACATGGGTTCTCTCGATGAGTTCAGGCGAGGGTATCGTGTGACAGATCAGGATTGCGAAAACAGCGATTTGGATCGACGGAGATCAACGAGGCTGTCAGCCAGCAACGCCTCCTTGTTTTCAGACGATCACACGGAACGCCATCAACAGAAGTCCGAAGGCGGCCGCCAGCCAAACCAGCGTACGCAGATAGGGCACCCCGGACACATACAGAGGCAGATAGACAATCCGTGCCGCCAGCCACAGCAACGCACCGGCAAAGCCGGCGCCATCGGCGCGTTGCAGCACGATCAGCAGCAGCGCCAGGACGCAAAAGGCCGGAAATGTCTCCTGGAAATTGCGGAGCGCGCGATCGGCGCGACCCGCGAAAACGCCCTTTGGAGCACTGCCCTCGTCGCGCGGTCCCGCATTCCATTGCGAACCGCGCTCGCGTGTCACCGACACCACCTGCATGGCAATATGGACGAGCAAGAGGACGACACCTGCGACGATCAGGACCGCCATGGCTGTGTCGTCCCGCATCGCCGAACTCAGAGGTCCAGCACGAGCCGCGCGGGATCCTCCAGCGCCTCCTTGATCCGCACGAGGAAGGTCACCGCTTCCTTGCCGTCGATGATGCGGTGGTCGTAGCTGACCGCCAGATACATCATCGGGCGCACCACGATCTGGCCGCCGACGACCATCGGGCGCTCCTGGATCTTGTGCATGCCCAGGATCGCCGATTGCGGCGCGTTCAGGATCGGCGTCGACATCAGCGAGCCGTAGACGCCGCCATTCGAGATGGTGAAGGTGCCGCCCTGCATGTCCTCGATCTTGAGGGCGCCGTCGCGGGCCTTCTTGCCGAGTGCGCCGATCGCCTTTTCGATGCCGGCAATGGAGAGCTGGTCGGCATCGCGTACCACCGGCACGACGAGGCCCTTGTCGGTGCCGACGGCGACCGCGACATGATAGTAGTTCTTGTAGACGATATCGGTGCCGTCGATCTCGGCGTTGACGGAGGGGATCTCCTTCAGCGCCTGCACGCAGGCCTTTACGAAGAAGCCCATGAAGCCGAGCTTCACGCCGTGCTTCTTCTCGAACACGTCCTTGTACTGGTTGCGCAGGGCCATCACCGCCGACATGTCCACCTCGTTGAAGGTGGTCAGCATCGCCGCCGTCGCCTGCGCTTCCTTGAGGCGGCGCGCGATGGTCTGGCGCAGCTTGGTCATCTTGACGCGCTCTTCGCGCGAGGCGTCGTCGGGAGCCGACGGCGCACGGACCTGGGCAGGAGCCGGTGCGGCGGCAGGCGCCGAGGACGCGACGGCCGGGCCGGTCGCGATGGCGGCCAGCATGTCGCCCTTGGTGACGCGGCCGTCCTTGCCCGAGGCATTGGCGGTCGCGGGATCGACGCCGCTCTCGGCGGCCAGCCGCGAGACGGCGGGGCCGGAATCGGCGGCCTTGGTCGCGGGCTTGATTTCGGTGTCGCCGGCAACCTCGCCGGCCTTCTTCTCTGCCGCTTCCGAGCTCGACTCGCCGGCCTTGCCGGAGGCCTGCGCCACGGCGGTGTCGGCCGTTTTCTCCTCGGCCTTGGGAGCAGCGGCCGCCGCTTTGCCGTCGCCGGCCGTGATCATGCCCAAGAGAGCGCTGACACCGACGGTGTCGCCTTCCTTGGCGACGATCTCGCCGAGCACGCCGGCCGCCGGCGCGTTGACCTCGAGCGTGACCTTGTCGGTCTCGAGCTCGACCAAAGGCTCGTCGGCCTTGACGGCGTCGCCCGCCTTCTTGAACCACTTGCCGATGGTCGCCTCGGAGACGGATTCGCCGAGGGTGGGTACGCGGATTTCGGTCGCCATGTCAGGCCTCTTCTTCGTGTCTTTGTCTGGCGTCGGGTGACTGGAGGTCAGGCCGCGAAGGCCTCGTCCAGGAAAGCGTTGAGCTGTGCGAGGTGCTTCGACATCAGGCCGGTCGCGGTCGCGGCCGAGGCCGGACGTCCGACATAGCGCGCCCGCTTCGACTTCGAGCCGGCATGGCCCAGAACCCATTCGAGATAGGGCTCGACGAAGGTCCAGGAGCCCATGTTCTTCGGCTCCTCCTGGCACCAGACGACGTCGGCGCCCTTGAAGCGCGCCAGCTCCTGCGCCAGCGACTTCAGCGGGAACGGATAGAGCTGCTCGACGCGCATCAGGTAGACGTCGTCCAGCCCGCGCTTCTCGCGCTCCTCCAGCAGGTCGAAATAGACCTTGCCCGAGCACAGCACGACGCGGCGGATCTTCGAATCCTTGACCAGCTTGGTCGTGGAGTTGCCGCGCTCGGCGTCGTCATGCAGCACGCGGTGGAAAGAGGAGCCCTCCGCCAGCTCCGACAGGTCGGAGACGCAGCGCTTGTGGCGCAGCAGCGACTTCGGCGTCATCAGGATCAGCGGCTTGCGGAAATCGCGCTTCAGCTGCCGGCGCAGGATGTGGAAATAGCTCGCTGGCGTCGAGCAGTTCGCGACCTGCATGTTGTCTTCCGCGCACATCTGCAGGAAGCGCTCGAGACGGGCCGAGGAATGCTCCGGCCCCTGGCCCTCATAGCCATGCGGCAGCAGGCAGACCAGGCCCGACATGCGCAGCCACTTACGCTCGCCCGACGAGATGAACTGGTCGAACAGCACCTGCGCGCCATTGGCGAAGTCGCCGAACTGGGCTTCCCAGCAGGTCAGGGCATTCGGCTCCGACAGCGTGTAGCCATATTCGAAGCCGAGCACGGCCTCCTCCGAGAGCATCGAGTTGATGACCTCGTAGCGGGACTGGTCGTCGCGGATGTGGTTCAGCGAGGTGTGGCGGGCTTCCGTCTCCTGGTCGATCAGCACCGAATGGCGCTGGGAGAAGGTGCCGCGCTCGCAATCCTGACCCGAGAGGCGGACCGGGTTGCCATCGAGCAAAAGCGAGCCGAAGGCCAGCGACTCGGCGGTGGCCCAGTCGATGCCCTTGCCGGTCTCGACGGCCTTGCGGCGGTTGTCGAGGAAGCGCTGGATCGTCTTGTGGACGTTGAAGCCCGGCGGCACCGACGTGATCTTCTCGGTGATCTCCTTGAGCACGGCGGCGGGAACGCCGGTGGCGCCGCGGCGCGGATCGTCCTCGTCGGCGCGGATCGCCTTCATGCCGGCCCAGCGGCCGTCGAGCCAGTCGGCCTTGTTGGGCTTGAACGCCTGGCCGGCTTCGAACTCGACCTCGAGCTTCGCCTTCCAGGCGGCGCGCATGGCCTCGACCTCGTCGGCCTGGATCACGCCTTCCTCGATCAACTTGGTGCTGTAGAGCTCCAGAGTCGTCTTGTGCGCGCGAATCTTGCGGTACATCAGCGGCTGGGTGAAGCCCGGCTCGTCGCCCTCGTTATGGCCGAAGCGGCGATAGCAGAACATGTCGACCACAACCGGCTTGTGGAACTTCTGCCGGAACTCGATCGCGATCTTGGCGGCGAACACGACCGCTTCCGGATCGTCGCCGTTCACATGGAAGACCGGAGCCTCGACCATCTTCGCAACGTCGGACGGGTAGGGCGAGGAGCGCGAATAGCGCGGATAGGTCGTGAAACCGATCTGGTTGTTGATGATGAAATGGATCGAGCCGCCGGTGCGGTGACCCTTCAGCCCCGACAGACCGAGGCACTCGGCGACCACGCCCTGGCCCGCGAAGGCGGCATCGCCATGCAGCAGCAGCGGCAGCACCTTGGAACGCTCGACGATGTCGCCGAACTGGTCCTGCTTGGCGCGCACCTTGCCGAGCACGACGGGGTCGACGATTTCGAGATGCGAGGGGTTGGCGGTCAGCGAGACGTGGACGTTGTTGCCGTCGAACTCGCGGTCCGACGACGCACCGAGATGGTACTTCACGTCGCCCGAGCCCTCGACGTCGTCGGGCGCAAACGAGCCGCCCTTGAACTCGTGGAACAGCGCGCGGTGCGGCTTGCCCAGAACCTGGGTGAGCACGTTGAGGCGGCCGCGATGGGCCATGCCGAAGACGATGTCGCGCACGCCGAGCGCGCCGCCGCGCTTGATGATCTGCTCGAGCGCCGGGATCAGCGACTCGCCGCCATCGAGACCGAAGCGCTTGGTGCCGGTGTATTTCAGGTCGATGAACTTCTCGAAGCCCTCGGCCTCGACGAGCTTGTTCAGGATCGCCTTCTTGCCTTCCTTGGTGAAGGCGATCTCCTTGTCGGGCCCCTCGATCCGCTCCTGCAGCCAGGCTTTCTGCTCGGGATCGGAGATGTGCATGAACTCGATGCCGACCGTGCTGCAATAGGTCCGCTGCAGGATCGAAACCATCTCGCGGACGGTGGCGAACTCCATGCCGAGCACGTTGTCGATGAAGATCTTGCGGTCGAGATCGGCCTCGCCGAATCCAAACGCCGCCGGCGACAATTCGTCGGAGCCGTCGACGGTCTCGATCCCCAGCGGATCGAGCTTGGCGTGGAGATGGCCGCGCATGCGATAGGCGCGGATCAGCATGATGGCGCGCACGGAATCGCGCGTCGCCTGCTGGACGTCGGACGCGCTGATCGCGGCACCCGAAGCCTGCGCCTTGCCCTTGAGCTTGTCGGAGACGACCTTCTCGACCACGGCCCAGTTGCCGTCCAGCGCCGAGACCAGCTCGCCATTGGCATGCACCGGCCAGTTCGGCTTGGTCCAGGAGGCGCCCTTGGCGTTCTGGATGATGGCCGAACCCTCATCCTTCAGGCCGGCGAAGAAGCCCTGCCATTGCTCGTCGACCGACTTCGGATCGGCCTGATAGCGGGCATAGAGGTCCTCGATATAGGCCGCATTGCCGCCATAGAGGAAACCCGTCTGCGCGAGAGCCTCGTTGATGTCCTGGCGAGCCATAGTCGTTCGTCCTGTCTTGTCACCGCGTCGTGCCCGGGCCTGTCCCGGGCATCGCTTGTCTGTTCGTCACGGTCGGCCTTGAGCCGACCATTCTGGGGCGTTTCGCAGGTCACGAGAATGGTCGGGGCGAGCCCGACCATGACGCGCAAAAACTTCAGCCCTTCAACACCTCGACCAAGGTCTTTCCAAGGCGCGCCGGCGAGGGCGAGACCCGGATACCAGCCGCTTCCATGGCCGCGATCTTGTCTTCCGCGCCGCCCTTGCCGCCCGAGATGATGGCGCCGGCATGGCCCATGCGGCGGCCCGGAGGCGCCGTGCGGCCGGCGATGAAGCCGACCATCGGCTTGGAGCGCCCGCGCTTGGCCTCGTCCTTGATGAACTGCGCGGCGTCTTCCTCGGCCGAGCCGCCGATCTCGCCGATCATGACGATCGAGGTCGTCTTCTCGTCGGCGAGGAACATCTCCAGCATGTCGATGAACTCGGTGCCCTTGACCGGGTCGCCACCGATGCCGACCGCCGTGGTCTGGCCGAGACCCTCGCGGGTGGTCTGGAACACCGCCTCATAGGTCAGCGTGCCCGAGCGCGAGACGATGCCCACAGAGCCCGGCTTGAAGATGTTGGCCGGCATGATGCCGATCTTGCATTCGCCTGCCGTGACGACGCCGGGGCAGTTGGGCCCGATCAGGCGCGACTTGGAGCCGATCAGCGAGCGCTTGACGCGCACCATGTCGAGCACCGGGATGCCTTCCGTGATGCAGATGATCAGCGGGATTTCGGCGTCGATCGCCTCGCAGATCGCATCCGCTGCGCCCGGAGGCGGCACATAGACCACGGACGCGGTCGCGCCGGTCTTTTCCTTGGCCTCGAAGACGCTGTCGAAGACCGGCAGGCCGAGATGGAGCGAGCCGCCCTTGCCCGGCGAAGTCCCGCCGACCATCTGCGTGCCATAGGCGATCGCCTGCTCGGAATGGAAGGTCCCGTTCTTGCCGGTGAAGCCCTGGCAGATGACCTTGGTGTTCTTGTCGATCAGGATGGACATGGTTTTCCCTCAGGCCTTCTTGACCGCAGCGACGATCTTCTGCGCGGCATCGTCGAGATCATCGGCCGAAATGACGTTCAGGCCCGAGGACGAGATGATGTCCTTGCCTTCCTGCACATTGGTGCCTTCCAGGCGCACAACCAGCGGAACCTGAAGGCCGACGGCCTTCACGGCTGCGATGACGCCGCGCGCGATGACGTCGCACTTCATGATGCCGCCGAAGATGTTGACCAGGATGCCCTTCACCTTCGGGTCGGCGGTGATGATCTTGAACGCCGCCGTGACCTTCTCTTCCGAGGCGCCGCCGCCGACGTCGAGGAAGTTCGCCGGGCTTTCGCCATAGAGCTGGATGATGTCGAGCGTCGCCATGGCGAGGCCCGCGCCGTTGACCATGCAGCCGATCGTGCCGTCGAGCGCGATATAGGCGAGGTCATATTTGGAGGCCTCGATCTCCTTCTCGTCCTCTTCCGAGGTGTCGCGCAGCGCAACGATCTCGGGGTGACGGTAGAGCGAGTTGGAGTCGAACGAGATCTTGGCGTCGAGGCACTTGATCTGGCCCTGCGTCGTCACGATCAGCGGGTTGATCTCCAGCATGTCCATGTCCTTGGACACGAACGCGGTGTAGATCTGCGCGAGTACGGCGCCGGCCTGCTTGGCCTGGTCGCCGGTGAGGCCCAGGATGCGGGCCATGCTGCGGCCGTGATGGGGCATGATGCCGGTGGCGGGATCGACCGAGAAGGTCTCGATCTTCTCGGGCGTGTCATGGGCGACCGCCTCGATGTCCATGCCGCCTTCGGTCGAGACGACGAAGGCGACGCGCGAAGTCTCGCGGTCGACGAGCGCCGAGAGGTAGAACTCCTTCTCGATGTCCGAGCCGTCCTCGATATAGAGGCGGTTGACCTGCTTGCCGGCATCGCCGGTCTGCGCGGTCACCAGCGTGTTGCCCAGCATCTCCTTGGCGTGGCTCTCGACCTCTTCGACAGACTTGGCGAGCCGCACGCCGCCCTTCGCATCGGGGCCGAGTTCCTTGAACTTGCCCTTGCCGCGACCGCCCGCATGAATCTGCGACTTCACGACATAAAGCGGGCCGGGCAGCTTCTTGGCGGCCTCGACGGCCTCCGCCACCGTCAGCGCCGGGAAGCCGGCGGAGACGGGCGCGCCGAACTCCTTGAGGACGGCCTTGCCCTGGTATTCGTGGATGTTCATGTGCTCGGGTTCCTTAGAGAAGATCGGCAGTCGGCAATGGATCGGCAGTGGGGAAGCCAGCGGGCGCGTTCTTCACGACTGCCTGTTGCCCACTGCCTCTATCTCACGCCAGTGACGAATCGATGGCCTTGCAGGCCTCGATCAGGCCCTGCACCGAAGCCACCGACTTCGACAGCATCTCCTGCTCGGCCTTGTTGAGGCGGATCTTGACGACGCGCTCGACGCCCTTGGCGCCGATCACGACCGGCACGCCGAGGAACATGTCGCGCACGCCGTACTGGCCCTTGAGCGACGCCGCCGCCGGCAGCACGCGCTTCTGGTCCTTGAGGTAGCTCTCGGCCATGGCGATGGCGGATGCGGCCGGCGCATAGAAGGCCGAGCCGGTCTTCAGCAGGTTGACGATCTCGCCACCGCCCTTGCGGGTCCGGTCGACGATGGCGTCGATACGCTCCTGCGTCGTCCACTTCATCTTGATCAGGTCGGGCAGCGGAATGCCCGCGACGCCGGAATAGCGCACCAGCGGCACCATGTCGTCGCCATGACCGCCGAGCACGAAGGCCGAGACGTCCTTGACCGAAACCTGGAACTCGTCGGCGAGGAAGTGGCGGAAGCGGGCCGAGTCGAGCACGCCGGCCATGCCGCAGATCATGTTGGGCTTGAGGCCTGAGAACTTCTGCAGCGCCCAGACCATCGCATCGAGCGGGTTGGTGATGCAGATCACGAAGGCCTTGGGGGCATAGGTCTTGATGCCCTCGCCGACGGCCTTCATCACCTTCAGGTTGATGCCGATCAGGTCGTCGCGGCTCATGCCCGGCTTGCGCGGCACGCCGGCGGTGACGATGATCACATCGGCGCCCTTGATATCCTCATAGGAGGATGTGCCCTTGTAGGCGGCGTCGAAGCCATCGACCGGAGCGGACTCGGCGATGTCGAGGCCCTTGCCCTGGGGGATACCGTCGGCGATGTCGAACAGGACGATGTCGCCGAGTTCCTTCAAGCCGGCGAGGTGGGCGAGCGTGCCACCGATCTGGCCGGCCCCGATGAGCGCGATCTTCTTACGGGCCATTGCCTAGTCCTTTATCCTGTCGCTGCGAAATGCCGGCAATCCGGCCAATCCATCGGTTCCTTTGGCCCAAGAGGCCCTTTTGCCGCAACCCTTGCCCGGCGAGCCCCGACACGCCCGCGCGAGCGAACCCGGTTTCGCTCGCGCGGAGTCTCCGTGAACGTTTTCAAGAACTTGGCAGTTCTCTCCCGAGCGTGACCCGCATAATTGCACTCAAAATGTGCGGTTACAATTTACAAAAAACGTAATTCGTCACAGAAATTTTCAGACGATGCCGCTGGCCAGCACCCTCAGCGCCACCCGGATCAGCGTCGCCAGACGGATGTCCACGGAGGCCTGCGGCACGTCCGCATCCTGCTCCAGCGCGGCAGGATGAATGAAGCGATGCGTGGCGTCTATGACGAAGGCGATTGCCCGGTCGCGGTCGCGCGGCTCGAAGCTGCCCGACGCGATGCCCTCATCGATCACCCGCTCGAACAGCGCCCGGACCCGCGCCCGGTTGCGCCGGCTGATCGCATGGCGCTTGGCCACCGCCTGCGACAGCGCCGAAAACAGATGCGGCTCCTCGGTGAGCAGGTCGCGGTTGGCCTTGGCCAGAGCCAGGATCAGCCGCTCCAGCTTGTCGTCGGCCGGATCGGGCCCGTCGGCGATGTCAGCGAGGCGCCGCTCGGTCGCCTTCAGCCAGACATCGACGACGGCATCGACCAGCGCGGCCCGGGAGGGAAAGTAGCGGTAGACATTGGCATGGGTCATGCCCGCCTCTTCGGCGACCGCGACCACGGTGAAGCGCTTCAGGCCGAACTGGCGCAGATGCTCGCTGGCGACCGTCAGGATGCGGATCTCGCTCGGCTCGCGCATCAGCATGGCGCCTCAGTTCCGCGTTCGGTGGGGGCGAGCTCTTTCCTCATGATGATGATGCGCTCGGAGCCCTCAAACTTATCACTGAGATAAACAAACCCCAGTTTTTGATAAAAGGACTCCGCATTGATCGCAGACGGAACCGTCAGACTGTCCAATCCCTGTTCGCGGGCTACATCCAGAATACGGGCCATCAAGGTTGAGCCAATACGCCGTCCCTGCCTATCCGGAAGGACAAACACGGTACGAACTGTACCTTGGTGCAGGCTCGCCGTGCCGACAACGTTGCCTGCGATCGTTGCGACGAATACGACGCGCTCCGCCATGCGCGCCTCGACTTGATCCACTGAGAAATTGGTTGCCACTGCATCGATCATATCGGCGGTATAAAATTTCACGTTTGTTTCACGCAGCGTTTTAATGACGACCGCACTGATCGCTGGCGCATCATCTTTTGTGGCCTGCCTGATCAACACCGCGTCATGAGGCTCGATCATCACACCGTCACGTCTCCACCAGCCCGCCGCTGTCGCCCGAGGCCGCCGAGTCGGCTCGGCCATGCGGCAATCCGAGATAGTCGTCGGACCGCATCTCGATCAGCCGCGACACGGTGCGGTCGAACTCGAAGGCCTCGCGGCCAGACTTGGCCTTATACAGCTCATGCGGCTCGGCCTCGGCGGATGCGACGAGCTTCACATGATGCTCATAGAGGGTGTCGATCAGGATGATGAAGCGCTTGGTCTCGTTGCGGCGCTCGTCGGCCAGAACCGGAATGTCGTCCAGAACGAGCGTATGGAAGCGCTGCGCCAGCGCGATGTAGTCCGAGGCGCCATAGGCCTGGCTGCAGAGGTCGGCGAAGCTCGCCCGCGCCACGCCGCCCGCCGCCTGCGGCACGACGAGATCGTGGCCCTTGACGTCGAGCGCCAGCCGCTGTCCCCGCGCGACGCCCGAGAGCTTGCGGAAGGCGTCGTCGAGCGCGGCTTCGGCCGTCGCATCGGCCGGCACGCGATAGACCGGCGCGCCGCCGAGCTTCTCCAGCCGGAAATCGGTGCGCGCCTCGAGCTTCACGACCTCGACCTTCTCTGCCAGCAGCGCGACGAAGGGTAAGAACAGCGAGCGGTTCAGCCCGCCCTCATATAGCCGCGACGGCTCGACATTCGAGGTCGCGACCACGACGACGCCGGCCGCAAACAACGCCGTGAACAGTCGCCCGAGGATCATCGCATCGGCGATGTCGGTGACGGTGAACTCGTCGAAGCAGAGCAGGCTCGCCTCCTCCGCGAGCTCCGCCGCGACGGGCCCGATCGGGTCGGGATCCCGGACCTCGCCGGCCTTGAGCTTCTGGCGATAGGCGTGGATGCGGCCATGGACATCAGCCAGGAAGGCATGGAAATGCACCCGCCGGCGCTTGGGCACGGCCACCGAGTCGTAGAACAGGTCCATCAGCATGGTCTTGCCGCGCCCGACCGATCCCCAGATGTAGAGCCCCTTCGGCACATCCTTCGTGTCGGTCTTCTTGCTGAAGAGCCAGCCGAGCGCGCTGCTCTTGCGGGCGAGCCGCCGCGCTTCCAGCGTCTCCGCCAGGGCCGCAAGGCGCTTCACCACGGCGATCTGGGCCGGATCGCGCTCGATATCGCCCGAGGCGATCAGGGCGGCATAACGGTCTGTGATCGAGGCTGTCATGAGCGGGGCGATGCGAGCGGGAGGATACGGCAGAAGTGGCGTCCCGGTTACGGCAGGCCCGCCGCCATCGCAACCCCGGCGCTGTGCCGCCGCCAGACGATTTTCCCTAAGGGCATCGTTCAAATGAAGGAGGCGCGGCCGCCGCCGATCGGGCCTTGATGCAGGGGCCTGTCGACGGAGGAGCCATGCTCGCCAAGCGCGCCGCCGGAGCCCTGCTGGCCCTGCTCCTGATAAGCGGGGCGACGCCGGCCTCCGCAAAGCAGATCGCGGTCGTGATCGGCAACGACGCCTATGCCGAGATCGCGCCGCTCAATGCCGGCGTCGCCGATGCGCGCGCGATGAAGGACGGGCTCGCCCGCGCCGGCTTTTCCGTCGAGATCGTCGAGAACGGCAGCAAGCGCCAGATCAGCCGGGCGCTCGCCACGGTCGAGGGCCGCATCGAGCCCGGCGACACCGTGGTCTTCCATTATTCCGGTCACGGCTTCGAGATCGACGGCCAGAACTGGCTGCTGCCGGTCGATGTGCCGGCCGCCCGCGAAGGCGAGTCCGGGCTGGTCAAAGACGCCGCCTTCAATGCCGCCGACATTATCGACCGCTTCCGCGCGCGCGGCGCCGGCACCGTCGTCGCCATCCTCGACGCCTGCCGCAACAACCCCTTCCTGCGGCCGGGAACTCGCGCCATCGCCGGCTCGCGCGGGCTGGCCGGCATGGAGGCCGGCGGCGGCGTCTTCATCATGTTCTCGGCCGGCTCCAAGCAATTGGCGCTCGACCGGCTCAATGCCGGCGACACCGAGAAGACCTCGGTCTTCGTGCGC
>QBLV01000086.1 GCA_003241815.1 Hyphomicrobiales bacterium
CTGCGCTCCGAGCGGCTCCTGGTGGAGCGGCTCGATTTCGACCTGTCGTTCCGCTGGTTCGTCGGCCTGGGCATCGACGATCGTGTCTGGGACGCCTCGACCTTCTCGAAGATCCGCGCGGCCTGCTCCCGATCCATCCCGTCGAGAACTGCTGCCAGCGACAAAAGCCTGCGGCTCTGGTTGGCGTGCCTGGTTCCGGCCGCAAGCCGTCGCAGGTCGAAGGCCGAGTAGTCCGTTCAAAGCTTCACCGCAGCAGCCATGGCGCGAATCCTCCTCGCGTCCATGGAATCAGCGAACCCGACCGCTGAAAAGACCCCGTGAGTCAGCCTCACCGGCCGTTGGTATAACTCATCACAACCTTTGATTGTTCCCTCGGTGTGTTGACGACCTTGCCGAGAGCGCGCTGTCCGACTTCCGCTTTCTACCCGTACGGGTAGCCATCGGGTACCCAGCGTCACGTTTTGACCACTAGTTGAGGTCGGAATAAGCGCTCTGCCTCATCTCGTATTTGAGCATCGCCTCGGTGATGGCGACAAGCTCATCATCATCATTGCGATCTCCCAGCCGAAACTCGAGCGCTTTGAGGCGCTCGATCGCGACCGCATAATCGTCATCAGACGTTATGATGATGGGCAAAATCATTGTAGGTCCCGTCCGAATGGATCGACGTGGCAAGAACAGCTCTGCAAGCGTCATCATCGCCAAATCCCTTTCCATGCCCCTGTCCTGTTACCCGCGCTGAAGGCCCGGGGATGCAACGCGAACGAGAAAGAGGCTCGGCAAGGCTATGCCAGTGACCAGGCACGATATCGTCCCAAAGGGCGTTCCGGGCGGCCGCGCAATCTGCCGGCATCGATCGCTGTATTGAAGTCGCCATTAGAACTGGCGGATGATCGAGCGTTAGACGATGCGCCGCAGCGAGAGGCCAATGCCCAAAAAGACTGTGATCGATATCACCGCGCTGGACGTAAAGCAGGTCACCGTGAGCGCCGACGGTGTGGATGGAGCGCTCATCGAACTACAGATCGATGGGCAAGCGGACATTCGCGTTCGCCTGGCACCTGCCGTGCTGGCCAAGTTGGAGGCGATGCTGGCCGCCGCTGCGATTGAACAGGCCAAAATGCAGCCGATCCAATAGCCTCCCCATCGCCAAGTCCGGCAGGGCCGCCGTCTTGAGCCAGAGTAGCGAACCACCCATCCCGATCGATCTCTCACCCTACGGTGCCGTCTATGCCCTTCCGCGACGTCATTGCCGAGCCGAACGATCTGGCGAAACTCTCTGCCGCCTTCGATGAAGCATGGACCGCGATCGGTCCCGGTATCGATCCGCAAGCCCGATCGGCCGAACGGGGATACCTGGGCTCGATCATCCTAGGGCTATGGCAGCTCGGCGAGTCCGACATGCTCGCGGCCAAAGCGGTGATCAAATTCAAGGGCACGCCACGCGAGCCTGGGCAGCCGGCGGCTTAGCGGGGCCGTTTCAAAGCCAAATGGATCAGCGGCGACAATATGTCGAAACCTTCCGCCCTTGGGCGCCAACGGTCGCCGACAGTCGAGTTTCAGACTAGGGCGAAGACTAGGTCGCGCCCTTCTCAGAACCCAAATTCATCTTAATTTTAAAGAAGTTAGGGGAAGGGAGTGGTGCCCAGACCTCACTCTCGGAGCTCGGCTGGCGCGCTTGGATCAGGATTCCGAGACGTGCTCGGATTTACCCTTGCGCTTGGTCGAGGCGAGTTCGTCTAGCTGGGCCTCCGTCATTGATGTCGCCATCGACTTCGAAGCGCCCCTGAGTTCGCTCTTCTTGATCTCGCCGCGCTTGGCGGCAAGCGCGGCTCCCCCCGCCTTCTGCTGAACCGCTGACTTCGTCAGCATCTTAGCCTCCTGAACGATCGCTTATCTCATCAGCTTGTCGGCACAGTCAGGCGCCAGATCGCATTGCCGACGTCATCAGCCACCAGCAGCCCGGCGCGCTGGTCGACCAGCACCCCGACCGGCCGACCGCGGGCCTCACCCTTGTCATTGAGGAAGCCGGTGAGAACAGGCTTGGGCATCCCGGCAGGCTTGCCGTCGATGAAGGGCACGAAAATCACGCGATAGCCGACCGGCTGCTTGCGGTTCCACGAACCGTGCTGGCCGATGAAGGCGCCGGCCGGATAGGCTTGGCCCATGCGTTCATCCTTGACGAAGGTCATGCCGAGCGACGCGGTATGCGAGCCGAGCGCATAGTCGGGCTTGATCGCCTTGGCGACCAGATCGGGCCGGGGAGGTTCGGGCCGCTTGTCGACGGTCTGACCGTAATAGCTGTAGGGCCAGCCATAGAAGCCGTCGCGCTTCACCGAGGTCATGTAGTCGGGCACGAGGTCGTCGCCAATCTCGTCGCGTTCGTTGACCGCGACCCACAGCTCCTTGGTCGTGGGGTTCCAGTCGATGCCGACGGGATTGCGCAGGCCGGTGGCGAACACCTGGATGGCGCCGGTCTTCGGATCGATCTCGAGCACGGCGGCGCGCTTTTCCTCCTCCGCCATGCCATTTTCGCCGACATTGGAGTTCGAGCCGACGCCGACATAAAGGCGCGAGCCATCGGCGCTGGCGACAAGGCTCTTGGTCCAGTGATGGTTGCGGCCGGCGGGAAGCTCGGCGACCTTGACCGGCGCGGCGGCACTCCTGGTCTCGCCCTCGACATAAGACACGCGCACCACCGCGTCGGCATTGGCGATGTAGAGCTGGTCCCCGATCAAGGCCATGCCGAAGGGCGAGGTCAGGTTCTCCAGGAAGACGCTCTTGATCTCGGCGACGCCATCACCATCCTTGTCGCGCAGCAGCGTAATCCGGTTGGCGCTTGGCGTCTGCGAGCCGGCCTTCTTCATGAAGAAGCCCTGAACCCAGCCGCGGATGCCCCCCTTCTTATCTTCCGGCTTGGGCGGCGCGTCGCTTTCGGCCACGAGGATGTCACCATTGGGCAGCTCGTAGAGCCAGCGCGGATGCGCCAGGCCCGTGGCGAAGGCCGTAACCTGCCCGCCATTGGCGGCGATGGGTTTCTCCCCCGCCCCCCAGCCGACCGCTTCGGCGATCTTGAGCGTCGGTACCCAGCTCGACTGCGGTTCGGGCAGCGTCGGGTTGGGGCCGTAGCCTGCCTGCTCCGGCAGGACAGACTGATTGTTGCAAGACGCAAGCGCCAGCGCCGACAAAGCAGCGCTGGCGATGAGGATGGTGCGGCGTGCGCTTGCCATGTGAGTTTTTCTCCTGTCGCCGACCAACAGCCGGCAGGTCATGAAAGCTCAACGTCGTCCCGGAGCTTTTGTTCTAAAGCGGTTGCATGCAAGGCCTTGCCACCGGAACCTCCGGGGCGGGCAAAATCACTGCCGTGCGGGACAAGCGACTTGCAGGGCATGACCAATCACAGCGTCGCGACGAGCGACGGCAACAGCGCGGTCGCGGTGCTGGTCAGCGCGGGTCTGGTCGCGTCCGTCGGCGTTGTCACGATCTCCGTGGTTGAGATCGGCCCGCTTTCGCTTCAAATGCTGCAGCATCTCGCGGTGATGAATATCGTCGCCCGGCTGGTCTCGCTTGGATTGGGCGCATGGTTCGCAACGACCGGCCCGCATGCGATCTGGATCGCCGGACTGCTCCAGCTGCTTTTGCTCTGGGCCTGGCGTGCCCCGGCCGTCAAGCAAGCGACGGGCAGTTCGCGCTTTTGCAAGTGCTGCCTCTCGGTCTGCTAGCGCTTTCGGCCGCGGTCTTCTGGGTTGCCGTGATCAATGCCGGCTCGTCCCAAGGGTGGCGCTCGCTTGCCGCCCTGATGCTGACCGGGAAGCTTGCCTGCCTGCTCGGGGCCTTCTGATCTTCGCCCAGAGCACTCTCTATGAGCTGCCCGGGCTCGTGCTGGCACTATGCACGACGGGGCGCTCGACGCTGGCCGACCAGTAGCTCGCGGGGTTGCTGATGATCACCGCCTGCCTGCTGAGCTATCTGGTGGCAGGCGTGATGGCTGCGCAGATGCTGGCTTGCCTCGGCACCGGCCATGAGCCTTCCTCCGCGTGCGCTTCTCGCCGGGCGTCGGTGCCGACTGGTGGCTGCTAGGCATCGGCTTCATCGAGATCTCGGCGATCGCCGGCGCGATCGAGATCATCGTCGGCGCGCTGCGGACGCGTGCGCCCAACATGACCCTAGCGCGCATGCCGGTCTTCGCCTGGACCATGCTGATCTTCTCCACGCTTGGCGGCCTCGCCTTCCAAAGCGACCGGAGGCCTACAGATCCTGGCACGGAAGACGCCCTACCAGGTCCACTTCATGCGCTTCAACCAATCCCGGTTTGGGCATAACCAAGGCCGATAGCGACTCAGCGACGGCCCGCCAACTGTTCAGACAAACCGAGTCAGCTCTGTGGCTTACAACTCGTCCGACGTTTTCGAATCGCTTCAACATTTATCTCCAATCAATCGAACGGCACCGCCACTTCGTTCCCATCCGTCCACGCTGAAAGTGATCGAAAGCGTTTTTGAAAGTCTTTCCGTCATTGCTGGAACGGCGGGGTCCGCTGAGCGTTCAAATCATTCCAATTTCATCGGGCTCGTCGTTCACAGTAGCTGTTGCGCGCCGACTACCTCCTAGTCTTTTTCTCGTGTCGGTCCGCACCCCCCGCACGATGGTTCATCCTTTACCCGGACGCCGATCGTGCCAGCCAACCGTTCCCGCGCGCGCCAGTTCTTCAAGACTGCCTGTCAGTTCTGGACGGGCGTAACTGGCGTTAGAGCCTGGATACAGACTGCGGCCGTGTTGGCCTGTGTCGGCGCGCAGATTTCGGTTGCCGTATGGATCAACAACTGGAACCGCCAATTCTTCGACGCCCTTGAGACACGTAACCCCTCTGCGATCTGGGAGGTCGTCGTCTGGTTGCCAGGGCTCGTCGCCGTCGCTGCGATCGTCCTGTCGGCGCTGGTCGTCAGCCGCATGGCCCTGCAGATCAGATGGCGGCAGTTTTTGACGACGACACTGGTCGGCAGGTGGGTCTCCGACCAGCACTATTATCATCTCCAAAACTCGGCGCCCGATCTACCGGCCCCCGAATACCGGATTGCGGAAGATGGGAGACTTGCCATCGAGCCGCTGGTCGAATTCGTTATCGGCCTCGTCACGGCCGTCGTAAGTGCGCTGACATTTGCGACGATCCTCTGGCGGGTCGCAGGATCGGCAAATTTCAGGATCGGCACAATCGAGGTCGAAATCCCGAGCTACATGGCACTAGCCGCGATCGCTTATGCCGGGATGACGTCTTATGCCGCTTATGTCGCAGGCTGGCCCTTGGTTAAGCGGATCGCCGGCAAGAACGAGGCGGAAGCCCGCTTCCGTGCTGATATGACGCGCATGCGCGAGAATGCCGAGAGCATCGCGCTGATCCGCGGCGATGCAGACGAGCGCCTTTCGCTCATGCACGGTTACGGGCGCGTGGTGTCAAAATGGTTCGCGTTGATGCGGCAGCAAGGCATCGTCGCGCTGGTACTGAATGCCAACAGTGCCTTCTTCCCCATCGTGCCGCTGCTGCTGATCGCGCCCAAATACGTGTCGGGCGCGGTGACGCTGGGCGCCGTCATGCAGGTCGTCGCGGCCTTTATGGCGGTCCAGGCCGCGTTGATCTGGTTCGTCGATAATTTCTTGCGGCTCGCTGAGTGGTTCGCCTCGGTCGAGCGCGTTGATGAGCTGCAGGAAGCACTCGATCAATTCAACCATGGTATCGCCATCGATCCCGGGCAAACGATCAAATTTGGCGCCAGTGCAGATGATGGGATCCACATCCAGCGCCTGTCGCTGCGCCACGCAGGCGGGGCCAGTGTCTTGGCTCGAACGTCACTTTCGATTAAAAAGGGGGAGCGGGTGCTGATCGGCGGCGAAAGCGGCGTTGGTAAGAGCACACTCATCAGAGCCTTGGCGGGATTGTGGCCATGGGGCGGCGGCACGATCGATTTCCCTCTCAACCAATCGGTCGCGTTCGTTCCCCAGAAACCGTATCTTCCGCTGGGTAGTCTTCGATCGGTGCTGCTTTATCCGCACGCCACCCGATCTCCCTCCGACGAGCGCCTTATCGCCGTCCTGCAGCGCTGCGGACTGGGCGACATGGCCCCCCGCCTGGGCGAGGTTTCACCCTGGGACCGGGAGCTTTCGGGTGGCGAACGCCAGCGCATCGCGTTCGCCCGATTACTGATCCAGATTCCAGACATCGTAATAATGGACGAAGCGACCTCGGCGCTCGATGAAGAAAGCCAGACGTCGCTGCTTACCCTGTTCGATGAAGCGCTCCAGCATGCGACTCTGATCAGCGTCGGCCACCGCGCCAGCCTGGACGACTTCCACGATCGAAAGCTTATCATGACGAAGGCGATCGGCGGTGCCACGTTGCAATCCGTGCCGTTAGCGCGCGGTCTTGCCTAAGCGACGAGCCGCCGGGATCGATCACTCGCAATTTGAACCCTTGAGAGCCGCGTTCAGAAATTGGGATGTGAATTGAAACTCGACCACGCGATGTCACAGCGTGACTGACGCAGTCGCGTCGACAATATCAAAAGACATGCTTTCTTCAAAAGAATCTTCAATTTCTACGATCGAATCAAAATTTTGGCTGGAACCAATCGATTTTATACCTGTTTCCTAGTCAGCCGGCTGTACCGAAAGCATTCACGCAGGGATATCGTCTGAGTGCTGTTGCCGAGAGGCAATGGCATCGCGATCGTCAACGAAATCGATAGGAGCGACAGTTGCGTATCGGGATTATCGCTCATTTGAAGCACGCCATCTGCGAACCGTTTGCCGGCGGGTTGGAAATGCACACGTCGATGTTGCGGGCTGCGCTGCAGCGGCGTGGCCACGAGGTTACCGTGTTTGCGTCGTCGCGTTCGCAACCCGAAGCGTGCGTAGAGGCGATCTGCGACGAGACCTCGCTGTTGGAGGTCGGCTGCGACGAAGCCCCCGACAAGGCCTTCTTCCAAGAGCATCACGCCTATCTCTCGCTGATGAACGGCCTGCGTCACCGACCGTTCGACCTGATCCACAACAATTCGCTGCACTATCTACCTGTCGCGATGGCCGATGCCTTGCCTACGCCGATGGTAACGACGTTGCACACCCCCCCGTTTGCCTGGCTCGAAAGCGGCGTCAGGCTCTGCAAGGCCCCGCAAGCAACTTTCGTCGCAGTTTCGGAATCGATCCGCCGTGCCTGGGGACGGGTAGCACCAGTCGATCATGTCATCATGAATGGCATCGACCTAGACCGCTTCGCTTTCCGACCGGAGCCGACCAAAGAGCCCTATTGGATCTGGTTTGGACGCATCGTCCCTGAAAAGGGCCTGCACCACGCCATCGCTGCGGCCAATATGACAGGTGCAAAACTTCTGATCGCAGGCCCAATCTCAAACAGGGACTATTTCGACCAGCAGATCGGCCCGTTCCTAACAGATCGGATCGTCCATATCGGCCATCTGCCTCATGACGAGCTCGCCCACGTCATCGGAGGCGCGAACGCTTTCCTGTGTACCCCCTGCTGGGAGGAGCCTTACGGGCTCGTCGTTGCAGAGGCACTGGCCTGTGGCGTGCCGGTCGCGGCCTTCGCCCGTGGCGCCATTCCCGAATTGCTCGACAGCACCTGCGGCGTTCTTGCGACGCCCGACGACCAGGCTTCGCTGGCACAGGCAGGCCTGGCCGCACAGCAGCTCGATCGACAAGCGTGCCGGGCTCGGGCGCAGAGTCGCTGCGATGTCGACCGCATGATCGACGAATACGAGGCACTCTACCTCAGCCTCGTCAAGGGCGGATCGCATTTGCAGCCAGAACGCCAGTTTGCCGCGTAACTCCCATCACCCGATACCAAGGATCAGAACCCATGGCCCGCTCACCCCGAGATGATACGACCCCTGCAAACGCCAAGCCCGGCAATGGCGGCGAACTGCACCAGACGGCGAGTTCGCCCGAGGCGCGCATTGCGACCAATCACGGCGTTCCCGTCGGCGACAACCAAAACTCCCTCAAGGCCGGTCGTCGCGGCCCGACGCTGCTCGAAGACTTCGTGCTGCGCGAGAAGATCCAGCATTTTGACCATGAGCGCATTCCCGAGCGAATCGTCCATGCCCGCGGTTCGGCGGCGCATGGCTATTTCGAGCTGACGGAGTCGCTGGCTGAGTTTTCCCGTGCGAAGGTCCTGACTGAGGTCGGGGTCAAGACCGAGCTGTTCACACGCTTCTCGACGGTCGCGGGTGGTGCAGGTTCGGTCGATACGCCGCGCGACGTGCGCGGCTTCGCGGTCAAGTTCTACACCAAGGAGGGCAATTGGGACCTCGTCGGCAACAACATCCCGGTCTTCTTTATCCAGGATGCGATCAAGTTCCCGGACCTGATCCACGCGGTGAAGATGGAGGCCGATCGCGGCTATCCCCAGGCCGCCAGCGCCCACGACACCTTCTGGGACTTCATCGGCCTGATGCCGGAATCGACCCATATGATCATGTGGGCGATGTCTGACAGGACCATTCCGCGCTCGCTGCGGATGATCGAGGGCTTCGGCGTTAATACCTTCCGCCTGCTCAACGACAAGGACGAGCCGACCCTCGTCAAATTCCATTGGCGCCCCAAGCTCGGCACGCAGTCGACGTGCTGGGACGAGGCCGTGAAGATCGCCGGCGCAGATCCCGACTATCATCGCCGCGATCTCTACGAGGCGATCGACAAGGGCGATTTCCCGGAATGGGAGTTCGGTGTGCAGTTGCTCAGCCAGGCTGAGGCCGACGCGCTGCCCTTCGACATCCTCGACGCGACCAAGCTGATCCCAGAGGAGCTGGTGCCGATCCGCGTGATCGGCCGCATGGTGCTGAACCGCAATCCCGATAACTTCTTCGCCGAGACCGAGCAGGTCGCCTTCCTGCCGACCAACATGCCGCCCGGCATCGACGTCTCGGAAGATCCGCTACTGCAGGGCCGCCTGTTCTCTTACCAGGACACGCAGCTCTCCCGTCTTGGGACGGTGAACTTCCACCAGCTGCCGATCAACAAGGCCAAGGGCTGCCCCTTCCAGAACCTCCAGCGCGACGGGCAGATGCAGACGCAGGTATTCAAGGGCCGCGCCAATTACGAGCCCAACAGCCTGTCCGAGGCCGGCGAGGATGGTGGCCCTCGCGAGGATCCCGTCGACGGCTTCCGCACGGCGGCCGTTCCGGTGGAAGAGCACAAGGTGCGCCTGCGGTCGGAAACCTTCGCCGACCATTACAGCCATGCCCGTTTGTTCTTCCGCTCGCAAAGCAAAAGCGAGCAGGCCCACCTCGCGAGTGCGCTGGTCTTCGAGCTGTCGAAAGTGACGCTGGAGCATGTCCGCAACCAGGTAATGTCGAACCTCGTCAATGTCGATGAGACACTGGCCCAGCGGGTCGCCGACGGTCTCGCCATGCCTCTTCCCAAGGCGTCAAAGCCGGCGGTGCCGACAGTGGATTTGGAGCCGTCGCCGGCGCTGCGGATCATTGGCAAATACCCCGAGACGCTGAAGGGCCGCAGCGTCGGCATCCTCGTCTCCGATGGGGCGGACGGGGCCATCGTCGCGGCGGTCAAGGCGGCGGTCGAAGGCGAAGGCGGCACCGTCAAGATCGTGGCGCCCAAGATCGGCGGCGTGACGCTCAAGGGCGGCAAGACGCTTAAGGCCGACGGGCAGCTCGCAGGCACGCCCTCGGTGATCTTCGACGCGGTTGCGCTTGTTCTCTCGGAACCCGGCTGTGCCGCGCTCCTGAAGGAAGGGGCGGCGATCGATTTCGCCAAGCACGCCTTCGGGCACCTCAAGGCCATAGGCTACAGCGCCGAGGCCAAGCCGCTGCTCGATAAGGCCGGGGTCGAGCCCGATGAGGGCATTGTCGAACTCGACAAGGCGGTCGATGGCTTCCTCGCCCCTGCCCGCACACGGCAATGGGCGCGCGAGCCCGGCGTCCGCATGCTGGCGTGACGGCGATGGTGAAGGATCACGCTCGCTCGCGGAATCGGCAAGCGCGAGACCGCATGCCATTCTGCATCTGCGTGCCGGCGCGCAACGAGGAGGAGCGCCTTCCGCGCCTTCTCGAAGCTCTGGCGCTGCAGGATATTGCGGGCGTGATCCCGGTTGTGATCTGCCTCAACAACTCAACGGACGCCTCAGCCGATGCGGTCGCCCGAGTGGTGGAGCGTCATCGCGGCCGCCTTGCGATCGAACTGGACGTCGTGACGTTTCCGACGCACCTCGCTCATGCGGGTTCGGCCAGGGCCGCTGCGATGGCAGCCGGTCTGGTACGACTAGGCGCAGGCACCGGCGTGCTGATCACCACCGATGCCGATGCGCGTCCTCCGACCGACTGGGTCTCGGCCAATCTCGCCGCCATCGCGGCCGGCGCCGACATCGTCGGCGGCCGACTGGTGTTGGACGAGGACGAGGCCATCCCGCCGGCCATCAGTGCCGTCCGTGCGCTTTGGGACCGTTATTGGGCGCTGGTACGCGAGATAGAGGACGAGATCGATCCCAGCCCATGGGATCTCGCGCCGCGCCATGGCGACCATACCGGAGGCAGCCTGGCGATGACCTCCGAAATCTATCGCCGCGCGGGCGGGGTTCCGTTGCTGGCCTCCGGCGAGGATCGCGCTCTGGTCGAGGCCGCCATTACCGCTGGTGGCCGTCTCGTCCACCCGATGTCGGTCTGGACCCGGGTCTCGGCTCGGCAAGATGGGCGCGCCGCCGACGGCATGGCGCAGATGATGCTCCGTATCCAAGACACCGCTGCCCGGGGCGCCGCCGAAATGGCGCCCGCCCTAAAGCATTGGCGCGAACGCGCCGTCTGGCGTCGCGAGCGGCGGGCGGTCTGCGGACTGGACCGGCTAATCGCAGCCGAGCGCAACTTACAGCCCATGCCGCACGATGCCGTGCTGGCCGAGATCGGCCTCGGACGATGAAGCAGCCTATCGGCTATTATGTCCACCATCACGGCGACGGGCATCGGCAACGCGCCTTGGCGATCGCAGGCGCGGCGCCACCCGGCACGTTCACCCTGATCGGTACGGGGCTTGCCGGTCGAACCGAAGGCCTTGATTGCCTCGACCTGCCCGATGACCGCTTGCGAGCCGACGCACAATTCCAGGGTTTAGACGAGGCGCGACATCGGCCCAATGCCTTGCACTATGCCCCGAACCATCACGCTGGTGTCCGCAAGCGGGTCGCGATGCTGACGGAGTGGATCGAACGCGAGCAGCCCGCCTTGATGGTCATCGACCTCTCGGTCGAGATCGCAATGCTGGCGCGGCTGGCCGCCACGCCAACGGTCTATGTCCGGCTCGGTGGTCTGCGTGAAGACGCTGCGCATCTAGAGGCGTTCCGCGGGGCAAAAGCTCTGCTGGCTCCGTTTCACCCGGATCTCGACGATCTCGAAACAGCGAATTGGGTGCGTGCCAGGACGCAATTCTACCCCGGGTTAACCAGGGTGGGACAAGTCCGTGGAGATGAACGCCGCGACAATATCCTCGTCGTCAACGGGCTAGGCGGCTCGAGCGCGACCGGCGAAGAACTGGCGGATGCGGCGCGCGCGACGCCAAGTTCGAGCTGGCGGGTCATAGGGCCGGGTTCCCCACCGGCCGCGATGCCAAACAATCTGACACTGCTCGGCTGGGTCGAGGATGCTGCGGCAGAGATCGCCGCAGCAGGCATCGTCGTAGGCGCAGCAGGCGACGGGCTAGTCACGGCGGTGATTGCAACGTCGCGGCCTTTCATCTGCCTGCCGCAGCAGCGTCCGTTCGACGAGCAGGTCTCCAAGGCGCGCAGGCTTGCTGCACTCGGTGCTGCGATCGTCGTCGACGATTGGCCGACTGCTTCGAAGTGGCCCGCACTACTTGCCTCTGCATCAGCGCTGAAGCCCGACTCTTTAACCCGACTTCATGATGCCAAAGGTGCGCGCCGCGCCGCCGAGTTCCTCATCGCGACTGCCCAGGAGGGCCTGCTCCATGCGCCAGATTGATCACAAACAGCGCAGCGGGTCGTTGCCAACCAACCCAAGACCGCATGACTTCAGGCCGCGTCTGCAGGCCCTGTTCGATCGGCTGGTCGAATCGGGCGCACGCTACGACGCGGCTCCGCTCTATCCGCAGGAAAGCGTCGAGACCCTTCGGATAGCGGGACTGCATCGCGTTTTCGCGCCAACCGAAAGCGGCGGCGAGAGCTTCTCCGACGCGCGCGCGGAGAATACGGCTCTCTTCAACGTCTTGCGCATCATCGGGCGGGCCGATCTGAGCCTCGGGCGCATCTTCGAGGGCCATGTCAACGCCATGAAGCTGTTTTCCTGGTTCGGCTCGGCCGAGCAGAAGGCGAACCTGACTTTGAAACTACGTGACGGCGCTTTCTATGGGGTCTGGGCGACTGAGCCACCGCCCGGTGTTTCGCTGAGCCGCGGCAACGACGGTTTGCTTCTATCAGGCGCCAAGGCCTTCGCGACCGGCGCCGGCGGTCTCGCCCATGCTGTCGTGACGGCGCGCGGAGAGGACGGTGTCACGCAGCTCGTCGTGGTCCCTGCCGATGACCCAGGCCGCGCCGACCTTTCGGGATGGCGCGTCCGCGGCATGCGAGCCACCGGCAGCGGCAGCTACGATCTCACCGGTCTGAAGCCAGACGCGATGCATCTGCTCGGCGCGCCCGGCGACTATGGCGTAGAGCCGCGCTTTACGGCCGGCGCGTGGCGTTTCCTCGCGGTTCAGCTCGGCGGCATCGAGGCCCTTCTGGCCGAAACCCGCAGCGCGATGTCAGACATCGCGCGCAACGATCCGCTGCAGCGGGTCAAGTTCGCCGAGGCGGTGGCGGCGACACGCACGGGCTATCTCTGGGTGCGTGAGGCCGGCCAGCGCGCAGCCGACGATTCACCGGATGCGCCCGACTTCGTGCGGATGACGCGTGGTGTCGTCGAGCGGTCGGCGCTGGATGTCATGGAGTTGGCGGCCCGGATCGTGGGAACCCGCAGCGCGTTCGATGGCCAGCGCATCGACAAGATCACGCGTGATCTCAGTCTCTATTTGCGCCAGGGCGGCCCCGATTACGCACGTGCCCAGGCGGTGCTCGCCTGGCTAGACCACGACGTCTGGGGTGAGGACGACAGGCTGTGGTGAGGCGGCCGCACGCGGCCCGTCCGCTCGCTGCGAGCGCGATGGCATCGGCGCGTTGGCTCATTCTTGCGCCTCATGCCGACGACGAGACGCTGGGTTGCGGGGCGCTCATCGCCGACGCAGCCTCGCGAAACGCGTTGGCCGGTGTCGTGATCCTGACAGACGGAGTCGGTTCCCATCGTCATGACGGCCCTGCTTCCCGCGCCCGCCTGATCGCTGCCCGTCGCCGCGAGTCGGCACGGGCTGTCAGGATCCTGGCAGGGTGTGCCGCGCCGCCGCCGCTGTTTCTCGACTGGCCGGATGCACACCCTTTCAGTGTGGGTACGCCGGCGTTCGATCAGTCGCGGAGACGGCTGGCAGCGATCTGCCGTCAACGCCGTGTCGATGCGCTGGCGGTGACGGCGCACAACGAACCCCATTGCGATCATGAAGCCGCCCATGCGCTCGCACGCGCCGTCTCGCACACGGCCATGCGGACGATCAAAGTCTTCGAGTATGTTGTTTGGGCAGCCGAGCCGCCCTCGGCCGGCTACCTCACGCTGCAGACGCCGCCTATGCCAATTGGCCTGCGCAACCAGGCGCTGGCAGCCCATCGCAGCCAGACCACGCCGCAGTTCGGCGAAGGATTTCGCCTGTCGGCCGCCAAGCTGCGAATGCCGGCCTTCGACCTCCTTTATGAAAGGACACGTCGTGACACGCGCCCGCAATAGCCTGCCCCCCACTTATTTCGAAGAGATGTTCGCCGGCGACCCTGACCCTTGGAGTTTCGAGACCAGCGGCTATGAGAAGGCCAAATACGATCACACGCTCGCATCGCTTGGCGACCGCCGCTATCGGTATGCCTTGGAGATCGGCTGTGCGAACGGCGTCCTGACTCAACGACTCGCAGGCCATTGCGATAAATTGCTGGCGATCGACGTCAGCGAGACAGCCTTGGCCAGCGCCTCAAGCCGATGCGCCGCGCAGGCTAACGCTCTGTTCGCCAGGGTGAATTTTCCAGCCAAGATGCCCGACCGGGCTTCCTTCGACCTCATCGTGCTCTCCGAGGTCGCCTATTACTGGGACGACGCCGATCTCGACCTTGCCGCGCGCCGCCTGCTCGATCTGCTGGCAATAGGAGGCGATCTGATCCTGGTTCACTGGACCGGTGAAACCGACTACCCCCAAAGCGGAGATGGAGCCGTCGAGAACTTGCGGCTGGCGACGGAATTCGCTCTCGATCCGATCCTGAGCG
This sequence comes from Hyphomicrobiales bacterium, assembly GCA_003241815.1. GTDB lineage: Bacteria > Pseudomonadota > Alphaproteobacteria > Rhizobiales > Beijerinckiaceae > Allobosea. The sequence continues at coordinate 14,366 of QBLV01000086.1, forward strand.
ATCGCCGCGCGCACTACCGGATCGATCTCTGGCGTAGGCGGCCGGCATGATTAGCGTTCTCACCCTCGTGAAGAACCGCGAGGCGCATTTGGGCAACCTCGTCGAGGGCTTGCGGCGCAGCTCGACCGCTCCGACCGAACTCGTCATCATCGACATGAGCGACCAGCCCGTCGAACGTCCCGCAGCCGATTTCCCGATCACGCTGGTTCGCCTCGATACGGATGCTCTGCCATTGGCTCGCGCACGCAACCTGGCCGCCGCGCACGCGGGCACCGATCGCCTGCTGTTCCTTGACGTTGATTGCATCCCCGGCGCCGATCTGGTCTCAGCCATGACCAATTCGCTGGGCGGTGGCGACGCGCTCATCTGCGCCGAAGTTTTGTACCTGTCTGCCCACGACGCTAAGAACGGCTGCTGGTCAGAGCACTCATTGAGGGCATCGGGGATGCCACACCCCGTCCGCAGCTTTCCCGCAGCCGGCCGCGCGCGCGAAACGAATTACGGCCTGTTTTGGTCGCTCGCCTTCGGCGTCTCGCGAGGCGCTTTTGACCGCGCGGGCGGGTTCGATGAAAATTTTTCCGGCTACGGAGCGGAAGACACAGACTTCGCCTTTCGAGCGCAGAAAGCTGGACTCGACCTGTTCTTCCTCGGCGGCGCCAGCGCTTATCACCAGCATCATGGCGTCGTCGATCCACCTCTTCAGCATTTTGCAGATATCATACGAAATGCGCGCCGATTTTATGCGAAATGGAACGTTTGGCCCATGAAGGGCTGGCTCGATGCGTTTGCTGATATGGGGCTCGTGACCTGGGCATCAGGCGATCTTGTCGTGAAGCGTACGCCGACCAGGGCCGATATAGGCAAGGCACGACAACCGCGTGATCGACGATTTTGAAACGCAAGCGGCGAGCGAATTCAAACTCATCCGCGCTTCCGTGGGCTACATGGGCTCGGCTGGCTTAGGCAAGCAGGCGGGAAAGGCGATTTCAACTGGCAGGATAACGCCAGCTGATCGTTCATCATTCCGGCGAACGGCTTGTGGAGATCGGTCGCCGCCTTGGCGGTCAACCCTAATCCCCAACCTACCGACGCGAATCCATCGCCCCGCCGTGCCTCGAAAAAAGGGTGCCTATGCCTCCGAGGCCGGGCGCCAATGGTTCGTAGCAGAGAATGAGGACGTCTCGGACTGGATGCCCTTGATCGTGAGCCAGCCGGCGCCGCGACCGCCATTTCCCTTCTCAGTCGTCCGTTTGTTTACTCGCTGAAGCCGGAGCCGCTTCGCCCGCGACGAACGACCTCAGACGCCCTGAAAGGGCGATAGCGGTCGCGGCGCTCAGGGCCCCTGCAACTGCAGCCGCTATCGCGATTCTGCTTTTTCTCGAAATCAGAGCCCGCACCGGGGGATAACTGTTGGGGGAGGACTTGGACACAGGGGTCATGGAGGCTGGTCGACTTCTCAGATAAAGCGTCACCCCGACCGAAACGAGGGAGGCCAGCAGCAGTCCTACCGCAATGATCAGACTTGCAGCGACACCGCCATAGCGAAACATCAACAGCGAATAAGCGGCGTCTAGGGCATAGCCAGCAGAAAAAATAATCACCAAACCACCAACCGCCATGAGAACGAAAGCAGTGAGACTCCGCTTGAGTGAGGCGATCAAGGGTGCAATCAGGCCGACGACAAGCGGACCCACGTTTTTATCTCGATGCCCAGAAGCCGACTACGACACCTGCCGCAGCAGCCCAGCCGAGGGCTCGCAATGGGCGTGCACGAACCTCGTCACTGACGATCTGCTGCAGCTCACTCACGCGCTCACTAGCGACGTCCGTCATCTGTTCTGTATCGACGCCATACGTTTTCAAACGAGCTGCCACGCTTGCTGCGCGCTCTGCGCTGGAAGTCTCGCTGCCCTCATCATCGGCATGTTGAGACATGATTTTGAAGCCGTTTTCCATGGGTGGACCTTTCGATTGAACGCCGGTTTCGAGGCGCACCAAGGTGTGTCGCCATTCAACCGAAGAGAACGAAAGCTGTTCCAGGGGTTGTCGCATAAATCACCGGGGATGCTCAGATACTCTTCTGGCCAGGAGTTCGACCAGTTGACGCACGGTGGTGCACATCTCCAGTCCGTCGTCGCCCGGTCGGTCGAACTCCCGTTCGATCGCATTTCCAATCAAGACAAGGTCGTCGTCGGAAACGCCGATCGCGTCCAAGGGAGCGTGGGGCTCTAATTGTTACGATCGACCAAGCCTTCATCAGCGATGATTTGCAGAAGCCGATTCACGATATTGGCTTCGTCGGAGCTCAAATCAGCCATTTTACGTCCCTTCGACCCTCATTCGGATAAATTACACCTTCAAGATCCGTCTGCTTCAGCCCTTGCGATCAGCGGCGTCGGCCCCTCGCATTCCGACCGGCATCGGCGGACCCTTTGTCGTGTCTCGATGGGTCTGTCGTTCCGCTTCAGAATTGAGTTCCGCGCCTACGAGAACGATGGTTGCCGACAGCCACATCCATGTCAGCAGGCCGATGACCGCGCCCACCGTGCCATAGGTCTTGTTGTAATCCTCAAAGTTGGCAACGTACCAAGAGAACAGGATCGACGCGACGAGCCAACCGACGCCAGCCAATAATGCACCGGGGCTGACCCAGCTCCACTGCGCTTCGTCGCGGCTGGGTCCATATCGATATAGGACTGAGAGACCCAGAAGCAAAACTCCAACGAGCACGGGCCAGCGTCCGGCTGCGATCAGCCATTCCGCAGCACTGCCCAGATAGAGATAATCGAGCACGACCGGAACGACCGCGATGGCGCCGATCGCACCGAGCAGGAACACCAAAATGCCGAGAGTGAAGCCGAGAGACACCAGATTTAGCTTGATGAAGCCGCGCTTCTCATCCTCGCCATAAGCGACGTTGAGGGCGTCGAAGATGGCCTTTACGCCAGCATTTGCGCTCCAGATTGCCAGTGCCAGGCTAACCAACAAGGCAACGCTGAGCTTCGTGTCGCCGCCGGTTGTGATGCGCCCAATCTGCTCGCGAAGGAAGTCGGTGGCCCCGGCCGGCAGGAGCCCGTCGAGCATGGCAAACTGGTCAGCGATGGTCGCAGGGTCGGCGATCAGCCCATACAAGGAAACAAACGCCGTTAGCGCTGGGAAGAGCGCCAGCAAACCATAGAAAGTCACGCCGGCAGCAACAGCCCGGACCCGATCCCGATCGACCTCTAGAGCATTTTCACGTTATTCCGGCTCATATCCTGCGGCCTTGAAGTATTTTTG
>QBLV01000087.1:0-1367 GCA_003241815.1 Hyphomicrobiales bacterium
GTTCAACACCCTCCTGCTGATGCCGCTGGTCATGCCGGGCATCGTGCTCGGCACGGCGATCTACGTCTTCCAGATCGAAACCGAGATCGCGACCGGGCTCCCTGTGATGGGCTCGCAAGGCGGGTTGATCGCGGCGCATACGCTCGTCGTCATCCCTTGGGTCGTGCGTCTGGTCACCGCGAGCCTCGTCGGCTTCGACCGCACCATCGAGGAGGCCGCGCAGAATCTCGGCGCCGGCCCCTTTACCACCTGCCGGCGGGTGACGCTGCCGAGCATCAGGCCCGGCATCGTCGCGGCGGGCCTCTTCGGCTTCGTCACCTCGTTCGGCAATCTGGAGATGAGTTTGTTTCTGGTCGGACCGGGGCGCACCACCCTGCCGATCGCCATCCTGCAATACCTCGAATGGAAGATCGATCCGACCGTGGCAGCCGCATCCCTGATCCAGATCGTCCTGATCGCCGTGGCGATGATCGTCACCGACCGCTACGTCAAATTGAGCAGGGTGGTCTGAGCCGATGGCAAGATTATCGATCGAGCATCTGCGCAAGACCTATGGCGACCTGACCGTCGTCGACGACGTGAATATCGACGTCGCCGATGGCGAATTCCTCGTATTGCTCGGCCCCTCTGGCTGCGGCAAGACGACGACCCTGCGCATGGTCGCCGGCTTTATCGCGCCCAGCGCCGGCGCCATCACCATCGGCGAGCGGGGCGTCACCAGCCTGCCGCCCTGGAAGCGCAATTGCGGCCTGGTCTTCCAGAGTTACGCCCTCTTCCCCCACATGACAGTTGCCGAAAACGTCGCTTTCGGCCTCGAAATGCGGAAGATTTCACCAGCAGACCGGGCGCCGCGCGTCGCCGAGGCTCTGCGCCTCGTCCAGCTCGACGGCTTCGACGAGCGCTATCCGCGTCAGCTTTCCGGCGGCCAGCAGCAGCGCGTCGCGCTGGCCCGCGCGCTCGCTATGGAGCCCGACGTGCTGCTGCTCGACGAGCCGCTCTCCAATCTCGACGCCAAGCTGCGCCAGGAGGTCCGCGTCGAGATCCGCGACCTGCAGCGCAAGCTCGGCCTGACCACGATCATGGTCACGCACGACCAGGAAGAAGCGCTCACCATGGCCGACCGGCTGGTGGTGATGGAGAAGGGCAAGGTCCGCCAGATCGGCACCCAGCGCGAGCTTTACGAGAAGCCCGCCGACCGCTTCGTCGCCGGGTTCATCGGACGCAGCGCCTTCCTCGACGGCGAGATCACCGCGCCAGGCCGCTTCCGCACCAAGGGCGGCGTCGAGATCGGCTGCGCGGCGGCGACCGGCACGGGCGCGGTGATCTCGCCGTCGAGGAAGGCGCTGCGTCCGATGAACCCGGCGACG
>QBLV01000087.1:1377-17634 GCA_003241815.1 Hyphomicrobiales bacterium
CCGGAGCGCATCGCGGTCGGCGGCGACGCGCAAGGGCTGCACAACCATTTCCAGGCCCGCGTCGAGCACGCCTCCTATCTCGGCGCGATCCTCGACATCGATGTCAGCCTCTCCGGGCAGGATTCTGCCGGTTCCGACCGAATGCTGCTTCAGATCCCGAACAAGGCCGGCGTCGCCGAGCCGAAGCCGGGCGAGACCATCACCATAGGCTGGGCCGAAGACGCCGGGCTCGTTTATCCGCGCGAAGCCTGATCAGGCTTCGACAGGCGTCCAACAGGGGAGTTTCGACATGACAAAATTCGACAGACGCGATCTTTTGAAGGGCGCCGGCGCCGCTGCGCTCGCCACCGGGCTTGGTGCCCCTGCCTTCGCACAGGCGGCCGGCAAGGTCGTGGTCGGCACCTGGGGCGGTGACTATGCCCGCCTGCTGACCAAGAACATCGAGGACCCGATCCTCAAGCCCAAGGGCATGGAAGTGGTGCAGGACCAGGCCGGCGACGCGCCGCGCCGAGCGAAAATGGTCGCCGAGCGTCGCCTGCCGCGCGGCACGGTCGACATCCAGGGTCTGTCCGCCGCCAACATGTTCGAGATGAACGAGGCCGGCGTCATCGAGACGCTCGACTACTCGAAAATCCCCAATGCCAAGAACCTGCTGCCGACGATGAAATACCCCTATGGCATCGGGCACATCTATTCGGGCAATGTGGTGATCTACAATCCCAAGATCATCACCCCCGCCCCGACCGGCTTCAAGGACTGGCTCGACCCGAAATGGGGCTCGAAGATCGGCTTCATCGACATCCAGTACCAGTCGATCATGATTGCGGCCTCGATGGCGGCGACCGGCGGCAAGGACATGAACGACCTCGACAAGGCCAAGGAGATCCTGATGGCCGTGAAGAAGGCCGGCGCCCGCGTCTACCCGACCAACGAAGCCTTCGCCGCCGCGATGAAGAACGAGGAGATCGGCATCAGCGCGATCTGGAAGGCGCGCGTCGTCCAATGGCAGAACGCCGGCATCCCCTGCGAGGCGGTCTCGCCGGTCGAGGGCATTCCGGCCTATGTCTCGGGCTTCGTGATCCCCAAGAACGCGCCCAACAAGGACAACGCCTACGCCTATATGAACGCGATGCTGGAGAAGGCGCCCCAGGAAGCCTTCGCGGTCGACATGGGCTACAACGGCACCGTCACCGGCCTCAACGTCGCGCCCGACCTGCAGAAGCGCATCGGCTTCACGCCGGAGGAGGAGAAGAAGCTCCGCGACCTCGACTACGGCTTCCTCGCCAAGAATGACTCGGCGATGAAGGAGTGGTGGGACAAGGTCTTCAAATCCTGATGCAACCGGAACGCACGTCATTCTCGGGCGAAGCGAAGCGCAGGCCCGAGAATCTCATGACAATTGCGGCGCCTTGGCTCGTGCCTTGCGCCTCCTTGTCCCGAGATTCTCGGGTCAAGCCCGAGCATGACGGAGCATTCCCATGAGCACCGCTCCCGAACCCGTCGCCGGCGCACGCACCGGCCTTGCCGGCCTGCTTGTGGTGCCGGCGACGCTCTTCGTCGCGATCGGGCTTCTCGGCCCGATCGCGATCCTGTTCCGCTATTCGCTGAACCAGTTCATCCCCGGCCAGTTCATGGTCGACGGGCTGACGATCGAGAACTACGTCAAGTTCTTCACCGACGGCTATTATCTCAACGTGCTCGCCCGCACGGTCCGGGTCGCCGTGTTCTGCACGGTCGTCTGCCTGGTCATGGGCTTCCCGCTGGCCTATGTCCTCGCCCGCACCCAGAGCCGCTTCAAGAACCTGCTGATCATCGCGGTCGTGCTGCCGCTCTTCGTCGGCAACGCGGTCCGCGCCGCCGGCTGGATGACCGCCTTCGGCAGCCGTGGCGCCCTCAACGCCTCGCTGATGGGGATGGGCATCATCGATCAGCCTCTCGAGATCATGTACACCGAGAACGCCGTGCTGATCGGCATCATCGCGGTCAATTTGCCCTTCATGGTGCTGACGCTGCAAAGCGTGATCGAGGGCATTCCGCGCAATGTCGAGGAGGCCGCCTTCAGCCTTGGCGCGGGGCCAGCCGCGATGTTCCGTCGCGTGCTCTGGCCGCTCGCTTTGCCGGGTATCCTGGCAGGCACGATCCTGACCTTCATCCTGGCGATGAACGCCTATGCCACGCCGGTCCTGCTTGGCGGCCCGAAATTCCAGATGATGGGTCCGCTGGTCTATGGCCAGTTCGCCCAGCAGAACAACTGGCCCTTTGGCGGCGCGATTTCCTTCATCCTGATGACGGCGACGATCGTCCTGACAGTCGCGGCGCATCTGATCGTTCAGCGGCGCTACCGCTGAACGCGTCCCTGCAGGCCTGCGGCGCAGCGTCACTGCTCGGGCCGTTCACTGGTCAAGCCGCCGGCCGCGCTTTATGTGCTGCTGAATGACACTCTCCGGTTCCCTCATTCCGCTCGCGCTCGGCGCGGTTGCCGTGGTTCTCATGCTCGGGCTGGCGAACATGCTGCGCGGCGGCCACGCCAACACCTCGCAGAAGCTGATGCGGCTGCGGGTGATCCTGCAATTCGTCGCGATCCTGATCATTCTCGGCGTGATGTGGTGGCGCAGCGGCTGAGGCAGGCCGAACTGCTGGAGGCACGGCGCTGCTCCAGGAGCGAAGCGGTCTGTCACCCACAGATTTTCTTCAAGTCATTGATATCAAATATACTTTTATTAATTTTCAGCGGGCCTTCAAGCCTGCGGCCGCAATCCCGCCCTATTCCCGACACGAGTCTCTGTGCTTTGTTAATGCTCACCTGACCGACAAGAAGAACATTTCGCCCATGGTTCGCGTCGCGTTGCTGCTCCTCGCCGGTTCTCTGACGGTCTCGCTTCAGGCGGCGCAGGCGCAGGGCCTCCCGGCAGGTGTGTCGAGCTACGCACCCGCCAGTGAACCATCCCCTGCCTTGTCCTGGGAGGCGCGGATCGGCGCCGCCGTCGCCAATCCGGACGGGCGCGAGAGCGGGCTTCTCAACTTCAGCGGCGAAATCGTGACGCCGCGCCCCTTCACCCTGAACGATCGCTTCGCCAACGCCTTCGTCCCGCGCTTCCATCTCGGTTCGAGCGCGAACTTCAACGGCACGCGCTATGCTTATGCCGGCGCGACCTGGACGGTCGACCTGACCAAGTCCGTCTTCGTCGAGGCGAGTCTCGGCGCCGCCCTGAACGACGGCAAGACCGGCGCGATCGTCCCGGAAAATCGCCTCAATCTCGGCTGCAACAGCGGCACGCGCGAGGCAGCCGCGCTCGGCGTGCGCCTCAACGACCGCTGGAGCCTGGTCGCCACGCTGGAGCATTTCAGCACCGCCGGTTGCGCCGATCGCGGCAACACGCGCGGTCCGGCCAATGTCGGCGCGAAGCTCGGCTATACCTTCTGACGCAAGGCCGCCTTCGCAGGAGACCTTCCGTCGCGCACGCACCGCGCTATAAGGCGGTCATGGTCAAGCTCAACAAGATCTACACCCGCACCGGCGACGACGGCACAACCGGGCTCGCGACCGGGCCGCGTCGCGCCAAGTTCGATCTGCGCGTCGCCGCCTATGGCACGATCGACGAGACCAATGCCTGCATCGGCATCGCACGGCTTCATGCCGCCATCGAGGATCCCGGAGTCGATGCCATGCTCGGCCGCATCAGCAACGATCTGTTCGATCTCGGCGCCGACCTCTCGACCCCTGACACGGGTGAGCCACCGGCCTATGAGCCGCTGCGCATCGTCGCGGCCCAGGTCGAGCGCATAGAGGCCGATATCGATGCGCTCAATGCCGATCTCGCTCCGCTGCGCTCCTTCGTACTGCCGGGCGGAACTCCAGCGGCGACGCATCTGCATCTGGCGCGCACGGTCAGCCGCCGCGCCGAGCGGCTGATGACCGAGCTGGCGCAGACGCCGGGCGAGATCGTCGGCGCGCCCGCGCTGCACTACGTCAATCGCCTCTCGGACTTCCTCTTCGTCGCCTCGCGCTTCCTCAATGCCAAGGCCGGGGGCGACGTCCTCTGGGTGCCCGGCCAGAACCGCTAAAGAGGCCCCGTGTTCATCCCCTTGCATGACGGCGTCCCGCTGCGCTTCATGCGCGCGCCCTATGTCACTTACGCGCTGGTCTGTCTCTGCATCACGCTCTACCTGCTCGTGACGCTGCACCAGAATGCCGAGGGACAGATCGCGGTCGCCGCCGGCTTCGGGCTCATCCCCTCGGTGCTGTTCGGCGCGGCGCAGTTGCCGCCGGAGTTACTGCAGGCCCCGCCCTGGCTGACGCTGTTCAGCAATGTCCTGCTGCATGTCAGCCTGGCGCATCTGGCCGGCAACATGCTGTTCCTCTGGGTCTTCGGCGACAATGTCGAGGACGCCATGGGCCATTGGCGCTTCCTCCTGTTCGTCTTTCTCTGCGGGCTGGGCGGCTCGCTGACGCATGCGCTCATGAACCCGGCCTCGGACCAGCCGCTGATCGGTGCCTCGGGCGCGATCTCGGGCGTCATCGCCGCCTATCTGATGCTCTATCCGCGCGTCCGGATCTGGGGCCTCGCCTTCAACTGGATCCCGCTGCGCATCACCGCGCTCTACGCGATCGGCGGCTGGATCCTGTTCCAGCTCGTCCAGGCGCTGATCGATCCGCAGGGCCATGTCGGCTGGTGGGCGCATCTGGGAGGGCTCGGCACCGGCGCGGCGCTGACGCCGCTTTGCATCCACAGCAGAGTCGCGCTGTTTGGACGCGTTGCACGCGGATGAAGGTGCGGTTGAGGCACCGTGGATGGTCAAATCGCGGCGTTGACAAGCGCAAACGGCCGTCGCTACGGTCCGTCCGCATTCCAGCCGAGAGCCGCGATGCCGCGATCCTGCCGCCGGTAGCGCTGCGGCCGAGGGTGGGGCCAAGAATGTGGCCAGGGGCGCGGTCGAGACAGCCTCTTTTCTGAACGGTGATGATGACGATGAAGATCCTTGTGCCCGTGAAGCGGGTTGTCGATTACAACGTGAAGATCCGGGTCAAGGCGGACGGCTCCGGCGTCGAGCTCGCCAACGTCAAGATGTCGATGAACCCCTTCGACGAGATCGCGGTCGAAGAGGCGCTTCGTCTCAAGGAAGCCGGCAAGGCGACCGAAATCGTCGTGGTCTCCATCGGTCCGGCGCAGGCCGCCGAGACGATCCGCACGGGCCTCGCCATGGGTGCCGACCGCGGCATCCTGGTTAAGGTCGACGGCGTGGTCGAACCGCTGGCCGTCGCCAAGCTGCTGAAGAAGGTGGTCGAGCAGGAAAGCCCGCAGCTCGTCATCCTCGGCAAGCAGGCGATCGACGACGACTGCAACCAGACCGGCCAGATGCTCGCCGCCCTGCTCGGTTGGCCACAGGGCACCTTCGCATCGAAGGTCTCGGTCGGTGACGGCACGGTCGATGTCATCCGCGAGGTCGATGGCGGCCTGCAGACGGTCGGCCTCAAGCTGCCCGCGATCGTCACCACCGATCTGCGCCTGAACGAGCCACGCTACGCTTCGCTGCCCAACATCATGAAGGCTAAGAAAAAACCGCTCGACGAAACCTCGGCCGAGACATTGGGCGTCGATATCGCGCCCCGCCTCAAGGTGCTCAAGACCGTCGAACCGGCCGGCCGCTCGGCCGGCATCAAAGTCGGCTCCGCCGCCGAACTGGTTTCCAAGCTGAAGAACGAAGCGGGAGTTCTCTGACCATGACGACGCTTCTACTCGCCAAGCACGACAATGCCGGCCTCAACGAGGCGACCCGCAAGGCCCTGACCGCCGCCAAGCAGCTCGGTGCACCGGTGCATGTCCTGGTCGCCGGCCACAACGCCCAGGCCGTGGCCGACGCAGCCGCCAAGCTCGATGGAATCGAGAAGGTGCTGCTCGCCGACGATGCCGCCTATGAGCATCGTCTCGCTGAGCCACTGGCCGCGCTGATCGTCTCGCTCGCCGGCGCCTATGACGCCATCGTCGCGCCGGGCACCACCACCGGCAAGAACGTCATGCCGCGCGTTGCCGCCCTGCTCGACGTGATGCAGGTGTCCGAGATCACCAAAGTAGTTTCGCCCGACACCTTCGAACGGCCGATCTATGCCGGCAACGCCATCCAGACCGTCCAGGTGACCGACGCCAAGAAGATTATCACCGTGCGCGGCGCCTCCTTCCAGGCGACCGGAGACGGCAGCGCGACCGCCCCGATCGAAACGGCCGCCACAGCCGGCAATGAAGGCCTGTCGAGCTTCAAGGGCGAGGAGGTCGCCAAGTCCGACCGTCCCGAGCTCGCCTCGGCCAAGATCATCATCTCGGGCGGGCGGGCGCTGGCCTCCTCGGAGAACTTTGCCAAGGTCATCGAGCCCGTCGCCGACAGGCTGGGCGCCGCCATGGGCGCCTCGCGCGCCGCCGTCGATGCAGGATATGCTCCCAATGACTGGCAGGTCGGTCAGACCGGCAAGGTCGTGGCCCCGGACCTCTACATCGCGGTGGGCATCTCGGGCGCGATCCAGCATCTCGCCGGCATGAAGGACTCCAAGGTGATCGTCGCGATCAACAAGGACGAGGAGGCGCCGATCTTCCAGGTCGCCGATTACGGCCTCGTTGGCGACCTCTTCACGATCCTGCCCGAGCTCGACGCCGAGCTTGCCAAGATCGGCAAATAGGCCGGTCGCAACGCACGCCTGCGACTGATATATGTAAAGGGGCGGCCGTTCGGGGCGGCCCCCGTCGCGCCCAAAAACGGGACGATGATACCGGAGATGGAACAGACCATGTCGGCTCAGGCGATCAGGACGATCGGCATTATCGGCGCGGGCCAGATGGGCAACGGCATCGCCCATGTCGCGGCCGTGGCCGGTTTCGAGGTCAAGCTGCACGACCTCGCCGAGGAGCGGATCCACGCCGCGCTGGCCACGATCGACGGCAATATGGCCCGCCAGGTGGCCAAGGGTGCGATCGAGGACGAGATCCGCCGTGACGCGATGGCCAAGATCACCGCTGCGCCGAAGCTCGAGGGTCTGGGCACCTGCGACCTGATCATCGAGGCCGCCACCGAAAGCGAGGAGACCAAGCGCAAGATCTTCACCGCCGTCTGCCAGCACATCAAGCCGGAGACGATGCTGGCCTCCAACACCTCCTCGATCTCGATCACGCGGCTGGCGGCGGCGACCGACCGGCCCGAGCGCTTCATCGGCATCCACTTCATGAACCCGGTCCCACTGATGCAGCTCGTCGAGCTGATCCGGGGCATCGCCACCGACGACCAGACCTTCGAACTCGCCAAGGAGTTCGTCGGCAAGCTGCACAAGACCGTGTCCGTGTCGGAAGACTTCCCTGCCTTCATCGTCAACCGCATCCTGCTGCCGATGATCAACGAGGCCGTCTACACGCTCTATGAGGGCGTCGGCTCGGTCGATGCGATCGACACCGCGATGAAGCTCGGCGCCAACCATCCGATGGGCCCGCTCCAGCTCGCCGACTTCATCGGCCTCGACACCTGTCTCTCGGTGATGCAGGTGCTCCATGACGGGCTGGCCGATTCCAAATATCGCCCCTGTCCGCTGCTGGTGAAATATGTCGAGGCCGGCTGGCTCGGCCGCAAGACCAAGCGCGGCTTCTACGACTATCGCGGCGAGAAGCCCGTCCCGACGCGCTGAGGCGCGCAGCCTCTTTCGCCGATACCCTTCCGCAGAGATGTGTCTTCGCCCGCTGGACGTGGACGCCCGCGGCTCTCGCCGATCGTGATCGGCATTTTGGCGGCAGATGCGGCCAAATCGCGGCTTGAGTGTTGCCGCACGTTAACCAGCCCAAGATTACCCGCCGAACTGAAGTGGATCGTTCAGCTCTCGCGAAGAGTATGCGGTCGTGGTCAGGACCGAACCAGGAACAGCGGCACTCGATGCCGGTCTCAGCTCGACGCCAGGCGAGGCCTATGCCTCGCAGCGGACGAAAGGGTTCCGGCTGCTGCGCTTTTCGCCTCGTCTCGAGGCCGAGTATCGCGCGCAGATGCGGGCCGAACAGCGCGGCAGCACTCTGATCTGCACCGCGACCGCCTTGGTAATATGGCTGGTTTTCATGAGTCTCGATGCAGTGCGGCTCGGCCTGCCCGGCGAGATCAGTGCGCGGAATGCGGATATCTTCGCCATTATCGGCCTGCGCATGACGACGTTGGCGGTCCTGACGCTTCTTCTCTTCTGTCTCGTCAACAATCGGCTTCCGATAACCTATCCAAGGCTATCCTTTCTTAGCCTCGTGATGATCGGCATGACGACGTGCATCAGCGTCAACATCTACAAGGTGCGGGGGTTGCCACAGGCGGAGCTCGCCGAGTTTGCGATCATCATGGCTGTCTTCCTGCCCGTTGGCCTCACCTTTCGACAAAGCCTCGCCGCCGCGAGCCTCATCAACGTCAATGCGGTGTTGGCGGGATATGCGATGCTCGGAGCCTCGGAGCTGCCCGCTCACGCGCGCCTGTCGGCCATGCTGCTCTTCGCGTCACTTGTCGGTGCCGTGGGCGCCTATCTGCGGGAACATGCCCAACGCGACAGCTTTCTCCTCAGCCGCCTGATGCGTTATTTCGCGATGCACGACCCGCTGACGGGGATCGGAAACCGTCGGCATTTCGAGGACAGAGCGACCGCAGCCCTGAAGCAGGCCCGCCGGGACGGTGCCCCGGTCACACTCGCCATCCTCGATATCGACCACTTCAAGAGCTTCAACGACCGCTATGGCCATCATGCCGGCGACCTGGCCCTTCGGCAGCTGGCCCGACGCGTCGCACTATGCCTGCGCCGCCCTCTCGACATCACCGGCCGATTGGGCGGCGAGGAATTCGGTATCCTGCTTTACGATGCAGGGCCGCCTGAAGCCTTCGCCATCATCGAAACCATCACGGCGTCGATCGCCGACCTGGCGATTGAACATGACGCATCGCCGACGCGGGGTCACCTGACGGTCAGCGTCGGGGCCGCGCAGTTCGACGGCGTCGAGAGCCTCGAAACCCTCTATCGCCGTGCCGACCTCGTCCTGTATCGCTGCAAGGCTGCAGGCCGGAATCGGGCCATGATCGACACAGCCGGACCGTCGATCGCTGGATGCACCGCCAGGGAACCCGATCAATTCCAGCAAGCCTGATGCCCATGGCACGGCTATCCGACGCTTCCCCTTCACATTCCTGTCGTCTCGCGCTTACATTGATTCTGTGGCGGGTTGAGTCCCGCTCGATAAAGCGGAGGTGCGGCGGGTTTGACGGCGCATGTGATGCATCCGATGGCCTCACCGGACGGTTGTCCGGCGCTGGTCCTCAATGCCGATTTTCGGCCTTTGAGCTATTATCCCCTCTCCTTGTGGAGCTGGCAGGACGCGATCAAGGCGGTCTTCATGGACCGCGTAAACATCGTCTCGGAATACGACACGGTCGTCCGCAGCCCGAGCTTCGACATGAGGCTACCCTCGGTCGTTTCGCTCAAAACCTATATCAAGCCTTCTCGCACCCCGGCTTTCACCCGCTTCAACGTCTTCCTGCGCGACCGCTTCTCCTGCCAGTATTGCGGCACGCGCGACGAATTGACCTTCGACCACGTCATCCCGCGCTCCAAGGGCGGCCTCACGACCTGGGAGAACGTCGTCGCGGCCTGCTCGCCCTGTAATCTGCGCAAGGGCGACAAGATGCCGGCGACCGTCGAGATGTTCCCGATGCAGAAGGCCTACGCGCCGACGGTCAACGACCTGCACCGCAACGGCAAGCTGTTCCCGCCGAACTATCTGCACGAGAGCTGGCTCGACTATCTCTACTGGGATTCCGAGCTGGAGCCGTGATCGCCTCACGCGCTATGTGCGGCGGCTCAGGCCGAGCAGCGACAGCGCCAGCAGCCCAAGCGATGCGACCGCGTTCCACCCGGCGAGCGACAGACCCAGGAAGCGCCAGGCGGCCTCCGAGCAGGCGACAACCCGCGTCGTCTGGAGCTGCTTCATGAAATCCTGCACGCCGGCTGCTGATGCGACGCCGCCGCCACAATCGCTCGGGCCGAGGAACCAGCCCCATTCGACGCCGGCATGATAGACGCCGAGCCCGGCGCTCCAGGCCATCAGCGCCGCCAGCCCGAGCAAGGCCAGCCCTTGCAGCCGGACCGAGCGGGCCAGCGCAACGGCTGCGAGCGATAGCCCCATCGCGGCATAATGCGGCAGGCGCTGCTCCAGGCAGAGCTTGCACGGCACCAGCCCGACCACGATCTGAAAATACCAGGCCCCGGCGATCAGAGCCGCACTCGCGAGCCCGATCACGGCGATGATGCGCAAGCGCATCGCGAGCGGGCGGCGGTCGGTCGCAGCACCGAAGGTGGAATTGGTCATGGGTGTCGGCTCAACATGAGGAAAGCTGGCCCGACCCTGCGACCAGCTTGAGGCCGAAATACAGCAGGATCAGCACGGCCGCAGCCACCACTACGATCACTTTCAGGCGACGCTCGATGAAATGCCGGATCGTCTCGCCATGGCGACGCAGCAGGCGAGCGCGAAGAAGCGGGCGCCGCGCGCGATAATGCAGGATAGCACGAAGAAGACGAGCCCGACATGGACCGCTCCAGCCAGGATGGTGACGACCTTGATCGGGGGCAGATGCGCCAGCCCCGAGGTGGTCAGCAGCATCAGCAACATCTGCTGGTCGCCATGGACGCAGGCCTGCAGCGCCTCGAAGGCCCCGAGCTTGCTGTAAAAGGCGAGCACAGGCTTCGCTAACCGGTCGAAAGCGAAATAGCCGAGCGCATAGCCGGCGATGCCACCCAGCGTCGAGATGGTTGCCACTGGCGCGAAACGATAGGCCCGCGCCGGGGCGGGCCAACGCCATCGATACAAACTGCACATCTGCCGGGATCAGGAAGAGGGAGCTTTCCACAAAGGCGACAATGGCAAGTCAGATCTCCGCCCTCGGCCGCGCGGCAAGCGACATCGTCCATTCGTAGAGGCCCTTGATCGTCAGGCCTCTCGTCAAAGGGCAGAGCAGGATTCGTGCAAAAACCGGCTCCCACGCCTGGGCATGCGGCTCCGGCGTCAGCACCGTGGCGCGTCCATCCGCCGCCCCTGCGTTTTCGCTGCACCGCGAACGATTGACCGGGCAGGGCTGATCGCTATAGTCCGGCCCGCCCGCAAGGGGCCCCTGTGGCGGAATTGGTAGACGCGCTCGACTCAAAATCGAGTTCCGCAAGGAGTGCTGGTTCGATTCCGGCCAGGGGCACCAAACTGCAGTTCTCTGACGTTCGCTGACTACCGCAAACCGGCCCAAACAGGCCGGTTTTTGCATTCTGGCGTCTGCTGACGTTCTTGGGCTTTCATTGACACCCGCCGAGAATGTTGGCTTTTCTGTTGGACTATGGGCGCAACCAACAAATCGGCCGAATGCGAGGCCAACAGATGCCTCTGACCGACACAGCGATCCGCAACGCCAAGCCCGGCGCGAGCACCATCAAGCTCTCCGATGGCGAGGGTTTGCAGCTGTGGATCACGCCCAAAGGCGGCAAGTTGTGGAACCTGGCCTATCGCTTCGATGGAAAGCAGAAGAAGCTGGCGATAGGCGCCTACCCGAAGATTGACCTCCGATCGGCGCGGGCAGCGCGCGATTCGGCCAAGACGCAGTTGAGGGCCGGACAAGATCCGTCCGAACAGAAGCGGCTGGAGCGGATCGCCAGCGCGGCTAGCCGGGTGATGACGTTCGGGCTCATTGCCGATGAGCTGATCGCCCGTAAGCGCCGGGAGAAGAAGGCGCCTCGCACCATGAAGAAGGTCACATGGCTGCTCGACATCGCCCGTCCTGCCCTAGGCAGTCGAGCGGTGGCTGAGATAAATGCGGCCGAGGTTCTGGCGGTGCTGCGCAAGGTCGAGGCCAAGGGCAATCTGGAAACCGCGCGGCGGCTGCGCGCGACCATTGGCGAGGTCTTCCGGTACGCCATCGCCACCGCCCGCGCGACAAATGATCCGACATTCGCCCTTCGCGGTGCGCTCGTCGCCCCGGTCGTGTCCCATCACGGCGCCATCACCGACCCGAAAGAGATTGGTGGCTTGCTGCGGTCGATCGACGACTTTCCGGGTCAGGCAGAAACCAAAGCAGCGTTGTCCCTGCTGGCGCTGCTATTCCCTCGCCCTGGCGAATTGCGGCTTGCGGAGTGGAGCGAGTTCGACCTCGACGCAGCACTCTGGACGGTCCCTGAGCTGCGTATGAAAATGCGCCGCCCCCATCGCGTCCCGCTTCCGACGCAGGCCGTTGCCATCCTGCGCGACCTTCACAAGCTGACCGGCTCCGGCAAGCTGGTGTTTCCATCGATCCGCTCGACCAAGCGGCATATGAGCGAGAACACCATCAACGCTGCGCTCCGGCGCATGGGTTACAGCTCAGACGAGATGACCGGCCACGGCTTCCGGGCGTTGGCTTCAACCACACTCAACGAATCAGGCAAATGGAGCCCCGATGCCGTCGAGCGCGCGCTCGCGCATCAGGAAGAGGATGAGGTGCGCCGGGCCTATGCCCGAGGCGAGCACTGGGACGAGCGAGTTCGGATGGCTCAATGGTGGGCCGACCGTCTCGATGAGCTGCGTAGCGGCGCGACCATAATTCCGATGTCGGCGAAAGGCTCAGGCTGACATCGACCGAGACGGATGGGGCTATCCCGGCCAGGAGAAAAGCGCGACGCACCGCGCGCCTGCCCTATCCTCCACTCTCTGGTGTAAGGCGAAGGTGCGCCCTGTGAAATTCCCCAGCATTAGCGCTGCATGGCAGTTCGACCCGTCATCTTCCGCTCAGAGCGGTTGGCGGAGCATTTCGCCTGAGCAGAAACCTTTGAATGACGGAGCGTTCACACGTCACGTTGCGGAGAGACTGTTTTTCACTCGTGCCGATCTGGAGTTGTCTCTGGAGAAAGCCTTTTTCGAGCCGGTCGAAGGCCTCATCCCCAGAGACCGCGCACGCTACATGGTAGCGATTTCGGCTATTGTTAAATTTCTCCAGGCGAACGGGACTCCGCATCATCTGACCTTGGAACTTCAGGAGCTGGAGCTAGCCCTTATGGAATTGGACGAGGGCCGCACGCGACCAATGCTAAAAGCAGCTTCCAAGAAGCGAGGCCGCCCGCCTGATAGCGGCGACATCTGGCAGGCGCGGGCGATGGCTTCCATCGCCCTGCAAATTCTTGTGGAAGCCCGCGTAGACAAAGGAGAAGCGCTAGACCGGATCGACCAGCATTTCGGCTTTCTCGGAGACATTCTCCTCTCCAGCCACGTTGGCACTTTTCGCGGCGCTCTTGGCAAATGGCACCAGGACTTTGTTGCCCGTTTCGGCTGTGAAGCGCGGGCTCAAGATTTCTTCGACCACCGGGCACATCTGATTTCAGCGGTCTGCGCCGGCATCAATACGAATGACCCCGAGTTGGTGGCTGTCGATATAATGCGCGCGGCAAGCCTTACTGCACTCAGAGCGGCCGACGCGGACGCCATCGATCGTATAAATAAGAGGCTCAGCAAACTCACCGTTCGCAAAACTAAATCGACCCATTAAGTCTGCTACGCGCACACTAAATTCGCGATTTAAGTCGCGCTCAAAAAGAGAGAATTACTGGTTTTAGGTCTGCTGTTTTAGATCAATTCTTCCTCTCGTACCGCTCGCATTCTTCGAAGCGCGGGCACAACCGAGGGAAGACAATGCACTCACCAAACCTTGTTCCCGTAGATCCGCTGATCCCTTTTCGGGACGCGCTGCCCATGCTGGGGGCACGTCTCACAAAGGGGTATGCCGAGGTCAAAGCCGGCCGGCTGTCAATCATCCGCAACGGTCGGCGCACCTTCGTCCGCGCATCGGAAGTCCAGCGCTATATCGCCTCGCTGGAAGCTGTCTCCGAGAGGGAGGCCGCGTAGCATCATGCATCTTGAAAAGATGAACCCGACGACGCCGGCCAGGGCGTTCATCGGGTTCGGGGTCTCGCAAAGCTATGCAGCTTGTGACCTCGAACATATCACCATCTCCCTCGCGCTCAAGCAGATTCGGGAGCGCGTCGCGGTCTCCGAGCCTGTCGCTCTCATCATGGCCCAGCATGCCGGCCTCATTCGGGAGGCGCGGTAATCATGACCAACCTCAAGTCCATTACTGTCGTGATCGACGGCGACCCGACGCCGCGCACCTTCAAAGGTCGCGACGCCTGGGCGCTCGACAACCTCATCACGGCCGGCGAGCGCGGTTGCACGCCGATCGATCACCCCGGCCCGCGCTGGAGCCACTATGTTTTCAAGCTCCGTCGCGGCGGGGTCGGCGTCGTCACGCGCGATGAGAAGCATGCCGGCCCTTACGCAGGGACGCATGCCCGCTACGTCCTGAGCGTACCCGTGACCGTGATCGAGCGGAGGGCGGCATGAACCAGTCCCTCCCCGAACTGCGGTCGAATATTATCGCCGGCATTCTCCAGCACGTGGCTGAGACACCCGGTGCGGTGTCCTACAGCGCAGTCTTTGATCGCGCCCTGGCAGCCACCGGCCTGACGGAGGAGGAGGTCTCTCAAGACACTCTCCATGCCACCTCGCACCTGATCCTGTCGGGTCTGCTGCTGTCCAATCGCTTCGACGAGGACATGGGGGAAATCACCTTCGCCCACGACACCAATGTCGTAGCTGGACGGCGCCTGCTTGGCTTCGTTTGGGACGAGTCGCTTCCGACCGCTGAAGAAGACGAAGGAGAGGACGCATGAGCAACATCTTGCAGCCCCTTTTCACCGCCGCCGTTGGCCTCGCCAATCTCCGGTATTTCCGGCCGCCGGTCCCCGGCGTTCGGACTGTCTGGCACTCCTGGCAGGACATGCACGCGTGCTTGTCCCTACCGCGTGGTCTGCGTCGCGAGTTCCATGCCAAGCTCCGCAAGGAGTGGGGCAAGGACACTCGCGCCGTAATGACGGAGGCCGGCCCGACAACCCTGGCGCCTCATTTCATGGCGCAGGGGCTCATCCATTCCATGATCGAGGTGGGGCTGGCGAAGCCTGATATCGAGCACGCCTATGTGCTCGGTCTCGTAGCGGCGACGAAGGTCTATCACGAGGAGATGGGCCTGACCGAGATCGAGGGCGTCAACTATTCCTTGCGCGCCTTCCGCGAGGAGAACGGCATCTCAGGCCCTCATCCCGTCATCCAGGCCGTCCGGAGGGATGACAGATGAGCAACGTCGAACGAGGTGAGGTCTACCTCTGCGAAGACGAGCGCGGTTGGCTCGTGATCCACGAGAGCGAGGGCGGTGACAGCTCCGGCATGGAGGGGCCGTTCCCCTCTAATGCTCTCGCATATGCCGCCGCAATCGACATGGCGGATCGCTACGGCGCCCGCTGCACGGCGAAGAAGGCCGGCAAGTTGCTGGCCTTCCCAACGAATCGGGGAGCGAGCCATGACGCCTAGTATCCCTTTCTCGGTATCGGAGCATCCTTATATGCCCGGCCGCCGGACGCATCTCGTTTCGGCCGTCGACGCTCGGGCCTGCGGTTGGATGACGGTGGCGGATCTGCCGCTCGGTGCCGGGCTGTCACGGGCAAGCGCGACACGCCAGGCTCGAAAGCTTTCTGCTACCGGTCGTTTCGTCCTCGAGACGGGAGAACGAAATTGACGGATCTCTCGCTTACTCAGATCGCTCGCGCCCTCGGCGGCAACATCAGCTCGGGTCAGGTGCTTGCGCCTGGCCCCGGCCACCGCCCGCATGACCGCTCGATGGCGGTGAAGCTCGGCGTCGGCGGCAAGCTGCTGGTCTCCAGCTTTGCGGGCGACGACCGATTGAAGTGCCTCGCCTATGTCGAGGGCAAGCTCGGTATTGTCTGGCAGCCCGAGCGCGGGGCCGAACCGAAGACCGCGTCGATCCATCGGATGCAATCGCGGGCGATGACGACCGGCGGGCCGAACCGGGAGCCTGCCGCAAATGACGACCACGTAGCTCGAAAGCAGGCCTTCGCGCTCCAGCTTTGGAGTGAGGCGGTCAATCCGCGTAGGACCATCGTCGAGACCTATCTCGCGTCGCGCGGGCTGGCGCTCCCCGACGATGCCGTGATGGAGGTGGTCCGGTTCCACCCATCCTGCCCGTTCGGGCCCGGCACCCGGCAGCCGTGCATGGTGGCTGCATTCCATTCGATCGAGACGGGCGAGGTCGTGGCCCTCCATCGCACGGCCCTGACGGCTGATGGGCAGAAGCTAGCCTGAATAATTCAGGAGGGGTTGGCGGATGTGGTGCAAGCGTTTGAAATGA
>QBLV01000088.1:0-266 GCA_003241815.1 Hyphomicrobiales bacterium
GCACGCTGCCGATCCGCGCCGGGCCCGATGCGATCGAAATCGCCGTCGTCGGCGCGCATCTTTCGGGCATGCCGCTCAACGGCGAACTCACGCGGCTGGGTGCGACGTTCCTGCGTGCCACCACGACGACGCCGGACTACCGCCTCTTCGCCCTGCCCGGCGGCCCTCCCGCGCGGCCAGGCCTGATCCGGATCGGCACTGGCGGTGCCGCGATCGCGCTGGAGGTCTGGTCGCTGCCGCCGGAGGGCTTCGGCGGGGTCGGGGCC
>QBLV01000088.1:276-3407 GCA_003241815.1 Hyphomicrobiales bacterium
GGTTCGTGGCCGGCATCCCCTCCCCGCTCGGCATCGGCACGCTGGCGCTCGCCGACGGCACGACGGTCAAGGGCTTCCTCTGCGAGACGATCGCGACCGAGGGGGCGCGTGACGTGACGGAGTTCGGGGGGTGGCGAGCGTTTGTCGCAGCGCAGGCGAGTGCGGCTTGAACACTTGATCGACGCCACTCCCGACACTCTCGGCGTCATCCCGGACACGTGGCGCAGCCGCGCCGATCCGGGATCCATTATAGGGCATCCGACAAAGGTTCCGGAATGGATCCCGGATCTCCGCTTCGCTGCGTCCGGGATGACGACGCGGTTTTACCAACCAGATCAGGTGCTTGACTCACCGCGTCCCGGCATAGCTCCGGAACGCATCCCTGACGATGCCGATATGGGCGCGCATCGCTTCGCTCGCGCCCGGCTGGTCGCCGCGCAGGATCGCCTGAACGATCAGGTCGTGCTCTTGATAGGAGCCCCCGAGCCGGCCGGTCGCGCGGAACTGGGCGCGGCGGAAGGGCGCGACGCGGGTCCGCGTCATCAGGGTCAGCTCGGCCAGATAGCCATTATGCGAGCCAGCGTAGATCGCGGCGTGAAAGGCCTCGTTGGTCGCGTGATAGCGCGCGGGGTCTCCCTCATGGACCAGCAGGCGCAGATCGTCGTGCAGGGCCTCGAGCGCGCGCCGCTCGGGCACGCTCATGTTGCGGGCGGCGAGCCCGGCGCAGAGCGCCTCCAACTCGGCCATCACCTCGAACATGTCGTCGAGTTGCGTGGGCGTCGGCAGCGCCACGACAGCCCCGCGATGCGGTCGCACGCTCACCAGGCCGGACGCCGAGAGCTGACGGATCGCCTCGCGAACCGGGGTCCGCGACACGCCGAAACGCGCTGCGAGCTCCTGCTCGTCGAGCGGGGTGCCGGGTTCGAGCACGCCGGAGACGATCTCGTCGGCAATCTGCAGGCGCAGACTCTCGGTCCGCGTCAGAGGCGCCGCGACCGGCTTAAGCGTGCTGACGGTGGCGGCTTGGCGCGGCATGGGCTTGATCATCATCAGGCGGAGGGGATGCTGCCGCCTGAATAGCAGGCTGCGGCGGCAGGATCACCGGGTGTGTGGGCTCATTCGGCAATGGCGCTGACATGGGCAGCCACCACCCGCCAGCCTTCCGGGAACTTGACCCAGGTCTGGCTCTGGCGGCCGATCTTGCCGGCCATGCTCTCGCGCCGGAACAATGTGTTGGCGGTGGCGAAAGCGTCGCCATAGGTGGTGATGACGGTGCGCTCGATCGTCCGTGTCAGCCCGACCGAGGGCCGCGCAGCCCGGAACGCCGCGATCTCGGCGAAGCCATAGAGGTTTTCGCCGATTCCATAGCGGATCGTCTCGGGTGCATCCTTGAAGCAGGCGTCCAGCACCGCGACGTCGTTCTCGTTCAGCGCCTTCTCATAGGCCATGAAGGCAGCCTCGACTTCGGCGACGATGGCGGGGTCGTTGATTGTCATGGGTCAGGTCTCCAGTCTCATCGAGGCGTCTCCCTCTGCCCTCATCCTGAGGAGCGCCGCAGGCGCGTCTCGAAGGATGAGGGCTGTGAGAACCTTTCACACCGGCGGATGCGGAATCGCCGTCAACAGTTCCTTGGTATACTCCGCCTGCGGGTTGCCGAGCACCTCCTCGGCCGTGCCCTGCTCGACGATCTGGCCCGTCTTCATCACGATCACCCGGTCGCAGAGCAGGCGTACCACGTTGAGATCATGCGAGACGAAGAGGTAGCTCATGCCCAGCCGCTCCTTGAGCTCCTGAAGCAGGTTGAGCACGACGGCCTGGACCGAGACATCGAGCGCCGCCGTCGGCTCGTCCAGGATGACGAGATCGGGTTCGAGCGCGATGGCTCTCGCGATGCCGACACGCGCCTTCTGCCCGCCCGAGAGCTGATGCGGGAACCGGTCGATCAGCTCGACCGGCAGCCCGACCAACCGCGCCAGTTCCTCGCAGCGTGCCCGCAGCGCCTCGCGACCGGACATCCCACCCATCCGCATGATGGGGTCGGCGATGGCGCGCTCGGCCGTGAAGCGCGGGTTGAGGCTGTCGGTCGGGTCCTGGAACACCATCTGGATGCGGCGGCGATGCGGCGAAGCGGCGAACTGCTTGGCGGGGATCGCGCCGATATCGGTGCCGTCGAAGATAATCGACCCGGCGCTCGGGTCGATCAACCGCGTCACCATCATCGACGTGGTCGACTTGCCACAACCGGATTCGCCCACGAGGCCGAGCGTCTCGCCCTTCGCCACGGTGAAGCTGATGCCGTCGACGGCACGGAAGGCCGCCTGCGGCGCTCCCGCCTTGCCCATCAGCTTGGCGAAGAACGCGCCCGTATCGGCTCGTGGATACTCCTTCACCAGATTCTCGACCCGCATCAGCGGCTCCGCACCAGGCAAGGGCGCCGGGCGCGGTGCTGCCGGGGCCGCTTTGGGCGCGTCGGGCAGGAGATCGGCCAGCGACATGCCGATGCGTGGCGTCGCCTGCATCAGCTTTCGGGTATAGGGGTGCTGCGGGTTCCGGAAGATCTCGCCGGCCTCCGCCGTCTCGACGACATTGCCCTTCTCCATCACCACGACCTTGTCGCAATAGGCGGCGGCCAGCCCGAGATCATGGGTGATCAGGATCGTCGACATGCCCCGCTCGCGCGTCAGCTCGACGATCAGGTCCATCACCGCCTTCTGGGTGGTGACGTCGAGGCCGGTCGTCGGCTCGTCGGCGATCAGGAGCTGCGGCTGGCAGGCGAGCGCGAGCGCGATCACGACACGCTGGCACATGCCGCCCGAGAGCTCGAAGGGATAGGCGTCGTAGCGCTCTTCGGGGCGGGCGATCTTCACCCTGGCCAGCGCCTCGACCGCCTTCGCTCGCGCGGTCGCCCGCGTCGCCTGGACATGCTCGAGCAGCACGTCCTCGATCTGCTTGCCGACCTTGCGGATCGGGTTCAGCGCCGCGCGCGGGTTCTGGAAGATCATCGAGATCTCGCGCCCGCGCAGGTCGCGCATCTGCGATTCCGGCGCGGTCACGAGGTCCATGCCGGAAAACGAGATCGAGCCCTCCGCCACACGGCCGGCGCGATCGAGAATCCGCACGACGGCATAGGA
>QBLV01000088.1:3417-7302 GCA_003241815.1 Hyphomicrobiales bacterium
GCATAGGACGTCACGGACTTGCCGGAGCCGGACTCGCCGACGATGGCGACGGTTTCGCCCTTGGCGACGCTGAGGTCGATCGCTTTGACCGCCTGAACCGTGCCGCGCCGGGTGGCGAATTCGACGGTGAGGTTTTTGATGTCGAGCAGTGGGGGCGCGGTCATCGGTAAGATCCTCCCACGTCTTGCTCGGGCTTGATCCGAGCATCTCCTGCCCGAGATTCTCGGGTCTCCGCTCCGCTGCGCCCGAGAATGACGACCAGCCTGATGGACGACATCATCCTCAATTCCTCCGCTGCGGGTCGACGAGGTCGCGCACGCCGTCGCCGAGCAGGTTGAAGCAGAACACGGCGGTCATCAGCGCCAGCCCCGGGAAGAAGGCGATCCACCATTCGCCGGAGACGATGAAGCTCGCACCTTCGGCGACCATGATGCCCCATTCCGGAGTCGGCGGGCGCACGCCCAGACCGATGAAGGACAGGCCCGCGGCGTTGAGGATCGCGTAGCCCATGGTCAGCGACATCTGCACCGCCATGATCGGCATGATGTTGGGCACGATCTGCGTCAGCAAAAGCCGCCAATCGGAATTGCCCGAGAGCCGCGCGGCCTGCACAAACCCGGCCTCGCGCCTGATATTGGCCTCGGCGCGCGCGACGCGGGCATAGAGCGGGAAATTGATGATCGCGGTGGCGATGACGATGTTGGTGACGCTGTTGCCCAGCGCCGCCACGATGCCCATGGCCAGCACGAACAGCGGGAAGGCCATGATCGTGTCGGCGATGCGCCCGACCAGCTTGTCGATCCAGCCGCCATAGAAGCCGGCCATCACGCCGGCGAGCCCGCCCATCGCGAAGACGAGCGCGACCGAGCAGACCGCGATGGCGAAATCCAGCCGCGTCGCCACGATGACCCGGCTGAAGATGTCGCGGCCGAGTTGGTCGGTGCCGAACCAGTGGCTCGCGCTCGGCCCTTGCAACGCCGAGTTGGTGTTGCTGGCCAGCGGATCATAAGGCACCAGCGAAGGGCCGAAGATCGCAGCGAACAGGATCAGCGCAAACAGCCCGAAGGCGAGCCCCGTGACCGGGTTCTCGGCGACGATATGGCGCCCATGGGCCCAAAGGCTGGTCGAGGGCGGCGCCTCGAAGCGCAGCGCGGGGGCGGCTGCGACTGCAGCCGGCTCGATCTTGCTCATGTCGTTCATGCCCTCAGCCCTCCAGCCTGACGCGGGGATCGATGACGCCGTAGAGCACGTCGATCATGAGGTTCAGGGCGACATAAAGGATTGCCATCGTCAGCACGAAGCCCTGGATCGGCGCGTAATCGGAGGCGATCAGCGCCTCGACCGCATAGGAGCCGACGCCGGGCCAGGCGAAGACCTTTTCGACCAGCACATTGGCGCCGAGCAGGAAGGAGAACACCATGCCCAGCGTGGTCACGACCGGCAGCATCGCATTGCGGAAGGCGTAGGTGCCGATGACCTTGCGGTTGGAGAGTCCGCTGGCGCGCGCCGTCCGCACGAAATCGGCGCCGAGCACGGCCAGCATCGAGGCTCGGGTCATGCGCGTGATCGGTGCCAGCGAGAAGATCGCCAGCGTCAGCGCCGGCAGGATCAACTGCGCGAAGGCGGCCCGGAAGGTTTCGAGATCGCCCGCCAGCAACGAGTCAACCAGATAAAGCCCGGTGATCCGCGCCGGCTCGGAGGCGAAGACGTCGAGCCGGCCCAGCGGCGCCGGCGACCAGCCGAGGATGAAGTAGAAGACATAGACCAGCAGCAGCCCCGTGAAGAACACCGGCAGGGAGACGCCTGCGGTTGCCACGATGCGGCAGAGATGGTCGATCCAGGAGCCCTGCTTGACGGCGGCCAGCACGCCCAGCGGCAGCGCCACCGCCATGGCGAGCAGCAGCCCCGCCAGAGTGAGTTCGGCCGAGGCCGGCAGGCGCGCAGCCAGATCCGCGGTCACCGGCTGGCCGGTGGTCAGCGACATGCCGAGATCGCCTTTCACCAGCGCGGTAACGTAAGACAC
The DNA here is from genome assembly GCA_003241815.1 of Hyphomicrobiales bacterium. Lineage (GTDB taxonomy): Bacteria > Pseudomonadota > Alphaproteobacteria > Rhizobiales > Beijerinckiaceae > Allobosea. Next base: position 5,441 of record QBLV01000088.1, read on the forward strand.
GAATTGCACCGGCAGCGGCCGGTCGAGCCCGAGCTTGCTGCGGATTTCGATGATCGCCTCCGGCGAGGCCGCCGGACCGGCGAAATAGGCCGCCGTGTCGCCCGGAAGCACCCGCGTCAGCAGGAAAGTGACGATGATGACGCCGATCACCGAAGGGATCGTCGTCATCAGCCGCTGGCCGATCATCTTCAGCATGGCACATCCCCTTCATTCACGCGCGCCGTCATTCCGGGCGCAGCGAAGCGGAGACCCGGAATGACGGCGGGGTTCCTCGGCAAGGACACTCACCCCTTCGTCAGATAGCGGAAATCCGGCTCGCGGCAGGGCTGGAACTGGTAGCCGCCGATCGACTTCTGCAGCGCGACGTCATGGGTCGGCTGATTGATCGGCACCATCGGCACCTCGGCGTTGATCAGCTTGATGAAGTCGATGACGTTGGCGTCGTAAGCTGCCTTGTCGGGCGCGAAGCGGGCGGCATCGACGAGCTTGTCCAGCGCCGGGTTCTGATAGGCGGCGATGTTGAAGATCGAATTGTTGCCGTGCATCGTCCAGAACAGGTAGTAATCGGGATAGTCCAGCCAGCCGGCGAAGCGGTTCAGCACCATCGGATTGGTCTTCTTGGCTATCTCGGTGCGAAAATTCGCGCCCGGCACCTTGTTGATCTCGACGGTGATCCCAATAGCCGCCAGAGCCTCCTTCATCAGCACCGCGATCGGCTCGGCCACCGTCGCATTGCCGGCGTCGAAATAGAGCGTCGTCGAGAAGGGGCCGCCGGCCGCATCGACCAACGCCTTCGCCTTGGCGACATCGGTCGTGTAGGGGAAGGGCTGCGGCCAGGCGACCTTGGGCGCCGTGCCGCCGGCCATCGAGACGCCGCGCCCGAACAGCGCCGCCTGCATGATCTTGTCGTAAGGCATCACCCAGGCGACGGCCTGGCGCAGGCGCACATCCTTGAACGGGCCGACCTGCGTGTTGAGATAGCAGCCCCAGACACCATTGGGGATCGGCACGCCGACGACGTTGATCTTGCCGGCATCGGCCAGATCCTTGAAGTCCTTCGGCGGCAGGCCGTAGGAGACATCGGCATCCCCGCGCTCGATCAGGGCCCGGCGCGTCGAGGGCGAGGCGATGTCGCGCGCGATGATGCGGCGCAGTTGCGGCAGCTTTCCGCAGGCCCATGCATCGTTGCGGACATAGATCGTCTCGACGCCGGGCTTCCAGCTTTCGACCTTGTAGGCGCCCGAGCCGGCGATGTTGTTCTTGAGATAGTCCTTCGCCCAGGGGTCGCCGCCGCTATTGGCGATGGCGAGTTCGGAATCGAACACGAAGGGGATGGTCACGGCGAGGTTGGGCAGCGTCATCTTGTCCTTGCGGACGAAGTCGATGCGGAAGGTCTTGTCGTCGACGGCGACGAACTGCTCGGGCTTCTCCAGCGAGCCGGCATTCATCTGCGTGGTGGCGAATCCGCCGATCGAGACGGCCCGGTCGAGCGACCACTTCACGTCCTTGGCCGTGACCGCGCGACCCGAATGGAACTTGGCGTCGCGCAGCTTGAAGGTGGCGCTCATGCCGTCTGAGGCAACCTGGTAGCTCTCGGCCAGCTCGCCCTCGAGCTCGCCCATCGCGACCTGATGGCCACCGCCGCCGGGGATCGGCACCGGCTTGAAGCGCAGCAGCCGGTCATAGCAGTTCAGCGAGACGCCGTTGACAGGCTGCGACGAGCCGATGCCCTGCATGTCGAGGCTGTTGGGGCCATACTCCTGCACCAGCAGCAGCGTCTCGCTGCGGCTCGGCGCCTGCGCCTGGGCGCTGCCTTTCGCGACGAAGGGAGCGGCGAGGCCTGCGGCAATGGCGGGGCGGCG
>QBLV01000088.1:7312-13692 GCA_003241815.1 Hyphomicrobiales bacterium
CGTGATCATCGGGTCTGTCCTTGTGCTGGCAGGATGAGAGAAGGCGGGCGCCGGCTGACCCGGCAGGTGGGCGGAGATGATCGGTCCGGGCGTGATGCACGCGGCGTGCCGCCACCCAGCGATCTTCGGCTCGACCGGCCCGCCATCAGCGACGCCGACGCGGGCGCAAACAGCTTGAAAATCGTGCAGAAACGCATCCCGTTCCCCTATCGCCATCAGGCGCGCCGGGACAACGCTAGCAGGGAGCATGCCAACTCTAGAGCTTTGTTTTTACTTGATAATTCACCAAACCCGATACTGCGAATGGCCAATACGCATGCAACATGTATGCATGAGTGCTATTTTTGATTATAAAATCATCATTATCAAAAACGCTTACCACGGATGCGTAACGCATCGTTAAGGTGGGCAGACGGGACGGGTCCGCGCATCGGCTCGCCAGTGACTGTCCAGCCGAGATCGGCGGGCGTAAGCTGCGGCCCGGATTGGAAGAGCAATGCGCGCGAGGCAAATCGAAGTCTTCAGGATGGTGATGCGCTGCGGGACTCTGACCAGCGCCGCGGAGGCGCTGAACGTGTCCCAGCCGGCGCTCAGCCAGATCCTGCTGCACACCGAGGACGAACTCGGTTTCAAGCTCTTCCTGCGGGTCAAGGGCCGGCTGATCCCGACTCCTGAGGCCGAGGACCTCTACCCTGAGGTCGAGCGGCTGTTCGGCGACCTCGAGGCGCTGCGCCGCCGGGCCGGCGACCTCCGCCACGGCAAGGCCGGTATCGTGCGTCTCGCCGCCTCGGCGCCGCCCTCGCTCTCGCTCGTGCCGGAGGCCTTGCGCCATTTCCGCGCCGCCCATCCCGACATGCGGATCCTGTCCCATGTCGTCCCCGCCGAGATCGTCATGCGGATGCTGGACGACGGCCAGGCCGGCCTCGGCATCGCGATGACCGACCAGCCGGTGCCGGGCATAGACACCGAGATCATCGGCCGCACGCGGATCGTCTGCGTGCTACCGAGCGACCACCGCCTCGCAGGGCAGGCTGCGATCGCGGCAGCCGATCTCGAAGGCGAGACTCTGATCTCCTATCGCGCCACCTCCCTGCCCGGCCAGTTGCTGCGAGAGGCTCTTGCGCGCGAAGCCATCGCCTTCCAGCCGGAGATGGAGATCGACGTCTCGATCATCGCGCTCGCCTTCGTGCAGCAGGGGCTCGGCGTGGCGATCGTCGATGGCCTCCTGCCCTGGCACAGCTTCCCGGGGCTGGTGACGCGGCCCTTCCTGCCCGAGGTCTCGCTGCCGCTCTGCCTGCTCACCAGCGCGCGCCGCCCGCTCTCGCGCAGCCACGACCTGCTGAGGACGCATCTGCGAGCCGCCTGCCGGCAGCTCGGCCTCGACCGACCCGAGAACGCTCAGACATAAGTCGGACTTATGCGATCGCGCCGCCTTGATCTTTGACGCCGCTCTCTGCAGCCCGAGATTGCATCCACCTCTCGCACACAGGCGGATCATGAGCTGGCGTATCGGCGTCGACATCGGCGGCACCTTCATCGACTTCTGCGCCCTCGAAACCGGGTCCAACCGCTTCGAGACCATCAAGGTCCTGACCACGCCCGACGAACCCGGTAAGGAGCTTCTGGACGGGCTTGGGCTCATGCATGAACGCCACGGCGTCGCGCCCGAAGACGTCGCCTCCTTCGTCCACGGTACCACGGTCGGCATCAACACGATCATCCAGCGCAAGGGCAGCCGGCTCGCGCTGATCACCACGGCAGGCTTCGAGGACGTCATCGAGCTGGCGCGGCTGCGCATGCCCGACATGTATTCGCTGTTCTGCGCGCGACCCGAGCAGCTCATCCCGCGCGACCGGATTTATGGCGTCCGCGAGCGCCAACTCGCCAGCGGCGAGATCGCCGAGCCGCTCGACACGGAAGGCCTCGCCACGATCGTCGAGGCGATCCGCGCCAAGGACGTCGATGGCGTCATCGTCTCCTTCCTGCATGCCTACCGGAATGGCGCTCATGAGGCGCAGGCCAAGGCGCTGATCGCGGAACTGGCGCCGGAGCTCTTCGTCTTCACGACGAGCGAGGTCTGGCCGGTCATCCGCGAATACGAGCGCACCACCACCGCGATCCTGAACGGCTATGTCCATCCCCGTGTCGCGGGCTATTTGACCGCGCTGGAGACCGCACTCGCCTCGCGCGGCGTGCCGGCGGGACCAATGCTGACCAAGTCCAATGGCGGCGTGATGAACGCGCGGACCGGCAAGCGCGCCTGCGTCAACATGCTGCTCTCAGGCACGGCGTCAGGCGTCATCGGCGCCGCCTGGCTCGCGCAGCAAGCCGGCGTCGAGAACATCCTGACGCTGGACATCGGCGGCACCAGCGCCGACCTCGCACTGATCATCGACGGCAGACCCCAATTCGGCACCGGCGAGGTCGTCGGCGACTTCCCGCTGTTCGTGCCGTCGGTGTCAGTGACGTCGATCGGCAGTGGCGGCGGCTCGATCGCCTGGGCGGATGATTTCGGCGTGCTCAAGGTCGGCCCCGAAAGCGCGGGCTCGACACCGGGCCCCGCCTGCTATGGGCGCGGCGGCACACGCGCCACCGTCACCGATGCGATGGCGGCGAGCGGCTTCCTCGGCCACACCCCCCTCGCCTACGACCAGATCGGCATGGATCGCGCCCGCGCTGACGCCGTGATCGGCGATCTCGCTGGCAAGCTCGACCAGACGCCGCAGGCCACCGCCGAGGCCATCATCGCGGTCGCGGTGTCCGAGATGTTCGCCGAGGTCAACAAGCTCGTCGCCCGCTACGGCGTCGATCTGCGCGAGTTCACCCTGATGCCCTTCGGCGGCGCCGGCCCGATGCTCGGCTGCTTCCTGGCGCGCGAGCTCGGCATCCCGCGCGTGCTGGTGCCGCATCGCCCCGGCGTCGTCAGCGCGCTCGGCGGGCTGATCGCCGATGTGAAGGGCGATTTCATCCAGACCGTCTTTGCCGCTGCCGTGCCGGACTCGCTTGCCGTGCTGCGCGGCGCGCTTGCGCGGCTGAAAAGCGACGGGCTCGCCTGGATACGGAACGACCAGCGCTTCACCGGCCCGATCACCGAGACCCTGAGCGCCGACATGCGCTATCACGGCCAGTCCTTCGAGATCGAGGTGCCCCTGTCCGAAGCCTGGCTGGCGGATGGCGATCTCGCCCCGATCACCGAGGCGTTCCATCGCCAGCATCTGGCGATCTACGACTTCAACGACGTTGCGGCGGAGGTCCAGATCGTCAATCTGCGCCTCGTCGTCAGCGGCGCCACCCCGCGCCCGAACCTTGCCCCGGCGGCAGCGGCCACGAGCGCGACGGCCACGCCCGAGCGCCTGATCGAGGTCTGGCTCGATGGCGAGAGGCGCGACGTGGCGCTTTATCACCGCGACGCGCTCCACAACGGCCATCGTTTCGAAGGCCCGGCCGTTGTCGCGCAGCAGGACACCACGGTCTGCATCCCCGAGGGCTTCGATGCTGAGGTCGATGCCTGGCTGAACCTTCACCTCATCCTGCGCGCGGAGGCCTGATCATGGTCGATAAGGTCACATTGCAGGTTCTGGCGAACCATTGCCGGGCGGCGGCCGAGAACATGGCCTACACGCTCTACCGCACGGCCCACTCGACCTTCGTCAAGGAAACCGAGGACTTCACCGTGATGGTGATGGACAGGACCGGCCGCGTCGTCGCCGTGCCGATGGATCTCGGCGCGACCTGGTATCCCGGCATGAACTACAACCGCGCCATCGACCTCGTCGACGACTACCGTCCGGGCGACATCGCCTTCACCAACGACCCCTATAGCGGCTATCTCGCGACCCACGCGCCCGACACGCATCTCTGGAAGCCGATCTTCCACGAAGGCGAGATCGTTTGCTTCGTCGGCGGCCATGTCCACAACACGGATATGGGCGGCGCAGTGCCGGCCTCGCTCTCCCGCTCGCTGACGGAAATCCATCAGGAGGGCATCCGCTTCCCTCCGATGACATTGATGCGCGACGGCGTCTTCGACGAGAAGGTGCTGGCGATCATGTCGATGAACGTCCGCAAGCCCCACCTCAACATGGGCGACCTGAAGGCGCTGGCCGGCGCGCTCAACACGGGCGAGCGCAAGATCCTGGCGATGGTCAGGAAGTTCGGCGCCAAAGGCTTCATGGACGGCCTCGACGACCTGATGGACTATGCCGAGCATCAGGCCCGTGAGATCCTGCGGTCGATGCCGGACGGCGAATATGTCTTCGCCGATTATGCCGACGAGGACGGCGTCGATGGCAATCCCTGCCGGCTCAAGCTGACCCTGACCATCAAGGGCGACGAGGCGGTCCTCGATTTCACCGGCTCCGACCCCCAGCTCGGCTCCTCGCTCAACGTGCCCACCGGCTCGGACCCGCGCCACACACTGTTGCTCGTCGGCGTCTACTATGTCCTCTACACGCTGAACCCGCAGCTTTTGCTCAACTCCGGCCTGACACGGCCCTTCACCTGCATCGCGCCCGAGGGCACGGTGCTGAACCCGACCTTCCCGGCGGCGGTGGGCATGCGCAGCCTGACCTGCGCGCGGTTGCGAAGCCTCGTCTTCGGCGCCTTCAGCCTCGCCATCCCCGAGCGGATGCCCGCCGCGCCCGCAGGCTCGAGCTCGATCGTCAACGTCATGACGACCGATGAGCGCAGCCATCGCAGCGTCATCGCCGCGATCAACCCCGTGGTCGGCGGCGGCGGCGGCATGCCCCATCGCGACGGCCCCAATGGCTCGGGCGCGGACGCGGCCTATCTCAAGAACACCCCGATCGAGATCACCGAGACCGAGGTGCCGATCCAGTTCACCCGCTACGGCCTGCTGCCGGATTCCGGCGGTGCCGGGCGCTGGCGCGGCGGGCTGGCCACCGTGATGGAGTTCAAGGTCTTCGCGCCGAACTCGCGCATCACGGTGCGCAACCGCGACCGCTCGATCTTCCGCCCCTGGGGCACGCTGGGCGGGCTCGCCGCCGAGACCTCGAATTTCATCATCAACCCCGGCGCGGCCAGCGAGCGCGTGCTGGGCAACACCGACATCGCCATCGCCGAACCCGGCGACGTCATCCACATCCATTCGCCCGGCGGCGGCGGACGCGGCTCGCCGCTCGACCGGGAACCCGAGCGCGTCCTCCTCGATGTCGAGCGCGGCTATGTCAGCATGGAGATGGCGAAAGACCGCTATGGCGTCGTGATCGCCGACGGCGCCTTGGATGCCGAGGCCACGACCACGCTGAGGACGACGATGCGGGCGGACGCACCGACGGCGCATTTCCACTTCGGGCCAGAGCGCGACGCCTTTGAGCGCGTTTGGCACGCGCGGAACTACGACGCGCTGACGCGCCTGTTAGCCGCCCTGCCCATCCACTGGCGCTTCTTCGTCAAGACCAAGATCTTTGCCGCGATCCGGGACGCCGCCAACGCCAATGACGTGCCGCGCGCCTTCGCTTCCGTCCGCCGCGATTACCCGCAGGTACCGGAGGTTCTGTAAGGCGCATCGTCATTGCGAGCGCAGCGAAGCAATCCAGAGGTTGGCGCGAGACGCTGGATTGCTTCGCTGCGCTCGCAATGACGCGGAAAGGCCTTGCCGGACGCCTGGGCGTTACGACAGGCTCACAGGGTCGTCGACCCGGATATTTCCGGGCGTCACGACATCGCAGTAGACCCCGAAATTCCGTCCGTAGCGTCTCACCACATTGCGGAGCAATTCGACATCCAGCGGCAGGCCCTCCTGCGCGATCGTGATGAAGCCACAGCGGCCGCAGGGCTCGCGGCCTCTCAGCACGACGTCGCCGATGCGAACCTCGCGCCCGATCCAACCCAACTCGGGCATCGCCTCCGTTTCGTCGGGCCAATCGACGACGATGTTGGGGCGGAAGCGGCGCTCGTCGATCACACTGCCCGGCATGTCGCGGCTCAAGCTCCGCATCGCGGCGGTGGTCAGGAGATGGATCGGCGCGTGCTCGTAGCGGGGTCGGAAGCCATCTCGACCCGACGGGACGAAGGGTCTCAGCGCGGGCACGAAACCAAAGAGTTCGGACAGCGCCACCAGAGCTGCGCCGTCGCCGGGGCCAGCCCAAGCAGCGCCGTCGGGCGATACCTCGACCCCGCCGCCCGTAAACCGGGCGTGGCCGTGCGGCACCTTGACGAAGTGCTTCTCACGCCCGGGCGAGGCGATGCGCTCGCCAACAGCATCGACGAGGCCCCAGACGCGGTCGCCCTCGATCCCCGAGCCAGTGACCGGCGCACGATCCAGCCGCTCACCGCCCATCGAACTGACCGGATAGCGCCAGAGCGCCGCAACCGAGCCCCGCGCATCCGATGTCGTCACGGCAGGTCCAGGCGCGGGT
>QBLV01000088.1:13702-17520 GCA_003241815.1 Hyphomicrobiales bacterium
GGTCGAGCGCGTCGCGCAGGCCGTCGCCGACGAAGTTGAAGCTCGTCACCGCCAGCGTGATCGCGGCGCCGGGAATGATCGCAAGCCAGGGCGCGCTGGTGAGATAGCTCTGCGCGTTTTCCAGCATGTTGCCCCAGCTCGGCGTCGGCGGCTGGATACCGTAGCCGAGGAAGGAGATGTAGCTCTCGGCCAGGATCGCATGGGCGACATTGAGGGTCGCCGCGACGACGATCGGCGCGATCGCGTTGGGCAGGAGCTCGCGCACCATGATGCGCAGATTGCTCGACCCCATGGCGACGGCGGCTTGCGCGAACTCGCGCGTCCGCAGCGAGCGGATCTGCGCCTCGACGACGCGCGCCACCTCCATCCAGGAAGTCATCGCGATCAGCATCACGATGGAGGGCACGGAGGGCTGGATCAGCGCCGAGATCGCCAGCAGCAGGAAGATCGTCGGGAAGCACAGCATCGCATCGACGAAGCGCATCAGCGCCGCCCCGATCACGCCCTCGTAAAAGCCGGCCGCGACGCCGACCATGATGCCGATGCCCATCGACAGCACCATCGCGCAGAAACCGACCGCCAGGGAAATCCGGCCCGCCATCAGCAGGCGTGCGAGGACATCGCGCCCGAGCGGATCCGTACCGAGCACATGCGACCCGGCGAAAGGCGGCGCGAAACGCTGACGGATGTCGATGAAGGTGTCGCTATAGGGCAAAAGCCACGGCCCGATGACGCAGGCGAGCGTCATCAGCACGATCGTGATCGCGCCGAAGACGGCGAGCTTGTGGCGCCGGAATCGACGCATGCCGCGCCCGTTCCAGAACCCGTCGGCGCGCGCGGGCAGGGCATCGAAGGTCGGATCGAGGCTCATCGGCCACTCCGGGCGATACGGGGATCGGCGACGCCATAGGCCAGGTCCGCGAGCAGGCTGCCGAGCAGTACCATTACGGCGGTAAACATCAGGATGCCCATCACGACGGGGTAGTCTCGATAGCTGATCGAATCGAGGAAGAGCCGGCCCATTCCGGGCCAGGTGAATACCGTCTCGGTGACGAGCGCGCCCGAGAGCAACGAGGGCACATGCAGGCCGGTGATGGTGATCATCGGCAACAGAGCGTTTCGCAGGATATGCGTCATCAGGATGCGCCGCTCGGGCAGGCCTTTGGCGCGGGCCGTGCGGACAAAATCCTGGTTGATCACGTCGAGCATCGAGGAGCGCATGTATCGGCTCCACACCGCCGTCGAGACCAGCGCCAGAACGATGCAGGGCCCGACGAGATGATGCAGCCGGTTCAGGAACGAGCCGTCGCCGATGGTGAAGCGGTTGCCCGAAGGCAACCAGCCGAGCCCGACCGAGAAGACGTAGATCACCACGAGCCCGAACCAGAAGGTCGGGATCGAGAGCGCGATCATGGTGCCGATCGTCGCGATGCTGTCGAACAGCGAATAGCGCTTCACCGCGCCGATGATCCCGATCCAGGCGCCGATCAGCATGGCGAGTAGGGTCGAGGTCACCATCAGTTCGAGCGTCGGCCCGAGATGGCCGGCGATGATGTGCAGCACGGGCTGCTGGTCGCGATAGGACACGCCCCAATCGCCGCGCAGCATGCGCCAGAGCCACTCGACATATTGCACCGGCAAGGGCCGGTTCAGGCCGAGCTGCTCGGCGATGCGGTCGAGATCCTCCTGGGTCATGTCGCCGCCGGCGGCGAATTGCGACATAGGCCCGCCCGGAGCCAGATGCAGGATCGCGAAGCCGATCATCGAGACGATGAGCAGCAGCAGCAGAGCCTGCATCAGCCTTTGCAGAAGAAAGGAACTCATGATCAGAGCGTCCGGGCGCGAGCGGCCATCGGCTCAGCGAGCCCAGTACCAGCTGCCCATGTTCCAGGTATTCTGGCGGGCATTGACGTTGGGCGCGTAGCCGATGAGCCCTTCCTTGTAGCCCTCGACGGGCGCGTACTGGAAAATCGGCAGGATCGGCAGCTCCTCGCGCGCGATCTCCTGCAGCTTCCAGTAGATCGCCTTGCGCTTCTCCTGGTCGAAGGTGGTCTGGCCATCCTTCAGGAGCTGGTCGACCTCGGCATTCTGCCACTGCATCTGGTTCTGGCCGGCGCCGCTTTTCGCCGGGATCGCGTCGGAGGCGAAGCGCGCGGCCGGATCGGGGTCGATCACCGTGCGGAAGGCCGTGCCGACCACCAGCGATTCGAACTTCGAGCGGGTATAGAACTCGCCCCAGATCACGGCGGCGGGCATGTTGTTGATCGTCATCTTGGCGCCGATCTGGGCCCAGTCCTGCATCATCAGCTGCTGGGCCTGCTCGCGCAGCGCGGCACCCGTGGTGGTGGAGACGGCAAAGGTCAGCGGCACGCCATCCTTCATGCGGGTGCCCGAGCCTGAACGCGTCCAGCCGGCCTCGTCGAGGATCTTGTTGGCGAGCGCCAGATCGTAGACGTGCTTGGGCAGGTTGGGGTTGTAGGCCCAGCTGTCCTGCGGCGAGAAGGATTCTGTCGGGATGTGCAGGCCGTAATAAATGATGTCGATGATCGCCTGCTTGTTGAGCGAGGCGTAGAGCGCCTTGCGGACGGCCTTGTCCTTCAGCACGGGATGCTCGAGATTCGGCATCAGCATTTCAAGCGAGGCGCTCGGGATCTTCCCGACCTTGCGGCCCGGCAGCTTGACCGCCTCGGCATAGAAATTCGCGGGGATGCCGGTTCCGATGATGAGATCGACCTGGCCGGTGCGGAACTGGGCGTAGAGCGAGGTCTGCTCGGGCACGTATTTGAGGACGGCGCGCTCCAGATACGGACCCTTGCCGTGGAATTTCTCGTTGGCGACGAGCATGATGTTGTCGCCGGGTGTGCGCGTGCCCCATTTGAACGGGCCGGTGCCGACGGGCGCCTGATTGAACGGTGCGGTGTTGGGGTCGGTCGCCTTTTCCAGAATATGCTTGGGCACGATGAAGGTGTTGGAGAGCAGCGCCAGATAGGGCGCATAGGCCTTCTCCATCCGCCAGGAGATTTCCAGCGGCCCGGTGACCTTGATGTCCCTGACGAAGGCGTGGCCGACGCGGGTGCGGCTCTTGAAGCCCGGAGCAACGATCAGTTCGAGCGTGTATTTCACGTCCTCGGCGGTGAACGGCGTGCCGTCATGCCAGGTCACGCCCTCGCGCAGCTTCACCTTCCAAGCCAGGCCGCCCTCGGAAATGCCGCCATTGGCCTCGCTGGGAATCTCGACCGCGAGATCTGGAATGAGGTTGCCCTTGGGATCGGCCACCCACATCGTGTTGAAGATCTGCATCCAGACGGTCTCGTCCACCTCGATGCCCGGCATCAGCGGGTTGAAGGCGGTCGGCTCCTGCGACAGTCCGACGACCACCTGGCCGGTCGGCTTGGACGGAGGCGGGGGCGCTGCCTTGGTCTGGGCGCGGGCACCGGTGAAGCCCGATGCCGCGAGCAGGCCACCCGCGCCGAGCGCGAGCACGTCGCGGCGATGGATCGCGGGCATCGGGATGGAGAGCGACTTGCCGTCGGAATTCTTGGTCATCGGAAACCCCTCGTTATGAGCGATGATCCTGCCTTCTGCGGCAGGCAATCGCGTCTGACCGATTTTCGGCCTTCCTCTCAGGCTAGGCGGCGCCGACGGTATCGAACACCGATCCTCAGCAACAGGTGCATAGAATATGCCGATTGAGGCAACGCCTTCGGCATAGGCTTCTGTCGCGATGCGATGATATCGAAGTCCCGCTGCCGGCCCCTGCCGAAGGATCAACGTCAACGATGTCCCCCCCGGTCACCCGCATCCGCAGCGATGAAACA